>JAQVZU010000122.1 GCA_028708035.1 Alphaproteobacteria bacterium | reverse complement strand
AAGCAACATCAAAGGGGCAAAGAGCAGCGAAAGAATGTCGAGGTTCTTTCGCGCACATCCAACAAAAGGGCATGCCATTGCGGGAGACAGAAGCAGCAGCGCGCCAAGCCACAAAAACGGAACGACGAAAGAGGCGGCAAGAGCCGCGTCATTAACGCTAAGCCAATGTGTAAGGGGAAGCGCAATTGCGACGATAGGGATGTCGATAAGCCTTGACCAATGCACGACGGTGTGCGCGCCGGGGCTCATGCGAGGAACGGAAAGATCGTACCAGCTTTGACCTTGCAACCAATTCACAACCTGATTGAGTCGCATGTAATGATCGGGATCGCGCAGATAATGGGTATGGATCGGGCTGTGCGGATAAAGTTCAAAACAAAGAACGAAAAGTACAAAAAAAACAAAAGGCAGCGCTTTGTATGGGGCTGCAAAAAGAGAATAGGTCTTGGATGGATGGGCCTCCAAGTCAGAGCTCTGGGAATGAGGCTCAAGTTTGCGCAGCATCTTCTTCCTCTTCGGAGAGCGTTGTTTTTAAGGCGCGGCAAGCGATGTCGAGCGGAAAACCGGCTCTTGCCAAAACGGCAAGGTCTTTCCGGCGACGGTCTTTGTCGGCAGAAGTTTTGCGGAATGGGCCAAGTTTCCGACGCTTGGCTAGTACGCAGGCGGCGGCGAGTTCCGCTTCTTCGGACGATTGATCTTCGGCATGGCGATTGATGGCGATTTTAATAAAGGAAGCGGAAATGCCTTTTGCCGCAAGCTTTTGCTGGATGGCGCGGCGAGAGCGGCCTTCGCGCCTGAGACTGTTCACCTTAGCTTCGGCAAAAGCTTTATCATTAAGCACACCGAGTTTTTTATATTTCAGAACGATTTGATCAATGGCGGCTTTCAGCGCTTCGTGAGCGGTTTGATCGGAGGCAAAGTCTCTGTTTTTTATTGTTGCGCGGCGAATGCGGTTTTCCAGCACGTTGCGCAAGCCTGCTTCAGAGCATGCATATCGTTCAAGATACTGCAACGCGGCTTTGCCGAGCGACTCGGGAGTCGGCGGGGTGGAGAAAGACTGAACCATTCCTGTGGTTTATATAGTTCAATAATTATCGCAATGTTAAATGTTCCTTAAGCGAACTGATTCATAAAAAGCGAATCTGCTCTCTTAATTCTTAAACAAGGCTATGCCTCAGGATAAGCGCCGTTATTTTATTGAAGTGCCCCTAAATGGAGGAGAAGCCGTTTCGCGGCGTTATGAAGCTGAGGCTCGGCGAGCGATGGCTGCGCAATTTGTCGGCGAGTTTTCTCAATGGCTTCGAGATCAGGATCTCGATAGCAAGGTCGCATCCATTGCCGTGACGGCCTTGGGGCAGGTGCTTATTACATGCGAGATGGATATTATTTCTCGTATGCGAAAGGACGAAAATTTGCATATTGCGAACATCCGCTCTGCAGCGGCTCTGGCTGGATCAATTCAAAGGATTACGAACTGGTAGCGGGCTATAGTTTTTCTGCCAAAACCCGCAAGCTCGGCTTAAAGCTAAAAAAGAATTTGCGTATTTTCAGCCCATGCTTTTGGAACAAGAGCTTAATTCCCTGGCGCGTGTGGTAAGTCAGGTGCTCGGGAGGAAAAACCTCTTTCCATGTTTCGACTCGCGTGGGGACTGCGAAATGGCCCGCATCGGGCGTGGTCAAGTATAGAATACCCCCTGAATTCAAAAGTTTTGAAAGGCCTTGGACGAATGAGTCGGCGTCCGGCACGTGCTCAATCACTTCGGCGCTGTAGACCATATCGAATTTATGGTTTTGTGCCGCGTAATCTTCGACGGACGCGGCTTTGAACTGGGACAACGGAAATGCTTTTCTGTCGCTTTCGATTGCGGGGCCGTCTATGTCGATGCCGGAAGCGTCGAGGCCCAAAAGCCGTGCCGCCTCTACCGCAAAACCGTAATTACAGCCGACATCGAGAAACTTTTTCCCCGGCGCGAGGGCCATCATTCGTTTTATCCGTCGTCGCGCGCGGCGGATTTTCTTATCCTGTTTGCTCCTATAATTCGCCTTGTCCTTATACGCTTGATAGAAAGCCGTTAGCTCTTCACGAGTTGGAAAGGGGTGAATGGTGATTGTGCCGCAACCGGGGCAAACCAACAGGTCGAAGCCGTTTTTATGGCCAGAACGGCGGGAAGGATCAAGCAAGGCCATACAGGCTTTGCAGGACGCGGACTCGGGCTGAGAGGACATGAGCTCTATCGGAACGCTGAGGAACTTAAGCGAAGATAAGCCACATTTGGGAAAACAGGCAATAGAACACTATTCAGCAATTGCCATTTGCAAGGTGTTGATTCCGGTTTTTGTTTCGGAACTGGTCGCAAGCGCGCCGCTTAAAGCGGCCGGATGCTGCGCGGCAAGCTTTTCGATCCGCTCGATAACATCAGGGACATCAATGGCCTTAATGCGGTCCGTTTTAGTCAGAATTAATCGATAGGGAACGGCGCATCTGTCGAGAAAAGTCATCATTTCCAAATCGTTAGCCTTCACCTCGTGGCGGCTGTCGAGAAGCAGGCAAACGCTTTTCAATACTTCGCGTTTGCGCAAATAGGTACGCACCAAACCATTCCAACGCTCTTTTTCTTGCGACGGAGCGTCGGCGTGGCCATAGCCGGGAAGATCGACGAGCATTAACTTGTTGGCGAGATTGAAAAAAACAATCTGCTGGGTGCGGCCTGGCGTGTTAGATGCGCGCGCCAATTTACGGCCCGTAAGCGCATTGATAAGTGAAGACTTGCCGACGTTTGAGCGGCCAATAAAAGCAACTTCGGGCAGTTCTGCCGGAGGAAATTGCGAAGGTTCCGCTGCCGCACGCATAAAGTCGCAGGGTTGCGCAAAAAATTTCCGCGTTTCTTCGGGAGTCATAGCTTCAACAACCTTTTTGCTTCACGCGCTTGCCATACGATAAGCGCGGGCGTGTTGTAAATGATGTCGCGGCATCGCCGGATAAGGGACAGAGCCACCGCGCAGTCGTGCGGAAGGCCCAGCATCCCTCCAAACAGCACAAAACCGGCCTCCTGCACGCCTAAAGCGCCGGGGACGGCAAAAGCGGCGCTTACTGAACCTTGGATGAGCGCCTCAATCATCACAGATTCAGCCAACGGCAACGGATGCCCCAAAAACCGCAGCGCGATCCATATCTCAAACGACCCCAACCCCCATGAGAGAAATGACCAGAAAGCACATGCCAAAGCCCTATTCTTTCTTCTGTAAATGGACGTTACAGTTTTGTCGAGTTGAGCGGCGCTGCCTGCGAAGGATGTCCATTTGTCGCGAAAAAGCGTTCGAAAAAGCCGAGAAAGGATGCCGAACAATCCAATTTTCTGGATAGCGACAAGCACCGCGAGCAATGGAAGAGAGAGAAGTAATCCCCAAAGCATTTGCATCAATGCGTCTTTGTTGCTCACGCGAAGCGCAAAAAGAAGCACGCCCAAAGCGACAAACAGGAGTAGCGATGCAGTGGATAGCGTGAGTTCTCCGATGGTAATGGCTATCGCGACATTTCTGCGCATTCCGTGCGTTATAAGAAGGCGAACGGACGCCACCTCGCCGCCGATTCGCGCGACCGGGAGAAAATCGTTAATGGCGGCCCTTATCCACATGAAATAGGTGAACTCGGCCAGCCCAGGGCGTTTTTTCCCCGGAACCAGAATTTGCCAGCCAAAGGATGAAACGGCGAGGGGAATAATATGGAACGCGGACACAGCGAAAATCCCCCGCCATCCC
>JAQVZU010000049.1 GCA_028708035.1 Alphaproteobacteria bacterium | reverse complement strand
GCGGCGCCGGGAAAATTCAGCAGAAGGGGGGCGGGCGGTTTGTAGTTTTTAGCCAAATCCAAAACGCGCTTCTTGGCGTCGAACAGAAGGCGCTCACGGTTCATCGTGATTCCGTCGCCAGAGCGAAGGAACATCATGTCCCGCGCGTAGAATGCCGACTTGGATTGCTGCGCGCCGCTGATGACTTCGAACGCTTTGAGCACGGGCGCGATGTTATCCGACGGATTCTTGTTGAGCGCAAAGGCGCGGCCCAGCATCTGGGTGCAGCCTCCCCAGCAGGGGATGATGCCGATCAGGAGTTCGACAAGGCCCATATGAAGCTCGGCGTGCGCCTGAATTCCCGCGCAGTGAAGGCTGATTTCGCAACCGCCGCCAAGCGCCAAGCCCGCTGGGGCCGAAACGGTCGGGAAACGTGCGAATTTCAGCGCATGATAAGCTTCCTGCCCTTGGCGGATCATGTCGCCAAGCATCGTGTACATCGAGATGTTGAGCGCGAACATCGCCACGCCCAAATTCGCACCCGCCGAAAAGAAGTCGGCTTCGTTGTAGATGACCATGCCCTTGTATTTTCCGCCGCTTTTTTCGATCAGCGCGACAGACTTTTTCAGAAGCGCCAGCGTGATTTCGTCGATGGCGTTCATCTTGGAATGGAACTCGAAGCAGCACACGCCATCGCCGATGTCCCAAAGACTTGCGGAGGTGTCTTCGAGCACAGGACCTGTGGCGCGTTTGATGTCGGCCAGAAGAAGAATGCCTTCGGGGCGACTGATCGGCTTGTAAGCATCGCAGCCCACGAGGTATTCAAGCCGTCCTTTTTCGACACGGTAAAACGTGCGGCTCCCCGCGCAATGGCGCAATCTCTCGGGAACGGCGCGGCCTTCGCTTTCAAGCTTTTCGATGAACCATTCGGCTCCGAGCTGATCGAGAAGCTCAAAGGGGCCGCATTGCCAGTTGAACCCAAGGCGCATCGCGGCATCAATGGCGGCAATGTCGTCGGCGATATGGTCCACGAGAGAGGCTGCATAGGAAAGGGTTTGCGAAATGACGCTCCATGCGAACTTGCCGATGGCGTCGGGAGCTTCGCACAACATGCGAAGGTCGCCATTCGCCTCTTGTATGGACTCGGGCTTCGCCTTCCTTGATTCCTTGTACGCGCCGGTTTTGAGGTCGATAGACTCGGTAACCTTTCCGGTTTCAGTTTTCTTGATGCGGTAGAAGCCGCCCTTGCCTTTGCGGCCCGTATAGCCGTCAGCGATCATTTTATCAATCAGCGGGTGCGGAACGTTGCCGATGCGGTAGGGATCGTCTTCGGGCAAAGTCGAAAGAAAGCTTTTGGCAATGAGCGGGATAAGGTCGAGGCCGATCAGGTCTATCAAACCGAACACACCCGTCCGGGGCATGCCGAAGGGCTTGCTGAAGACGGCATCGGCTTCCTCGACCGTCAGACCGAGTTCGAACGTCTTATTGACTGCGCATTGCAGGAAAAACATTCCGATGCGGTTGGCAATGAAACCCGGCGCGTCCTTGCAGGGAACAATGCCTTTGCCAAGCGCATTGTCGCAAAATTCCTTAATGGCGCTTGCGGCTTCGGACGAAGTTTTTTCGCCGACGACGACTTCGAGAAGGCGCAAGCTTCTGGGCGGATTGAAGAAATGCGTAATCAGAAAGTCGCGCGCGAACCTCTCGGACTGGCCAGCGGTCAAAAGCTTGAGCGGCAAAGTCGAGGTATTGGAAGAAACGACGCTTCCCAGCTTCCGGACCGCGTCGACTTTTTTGTAAAGATCGCTTTTGACCTGCGGGTTTTCGAGGACTGCTTCCACGATCCAGTCGCATTCGGAAAGCTTTCCGAGGTCGTCTTCAAGATTTCCAGCCGTAATCAGCTTCACGTTTTCGGGGTGCATGAAGGGCGAAGGCTCCATCTTGGTCATCTTCGCCACTGCGCCTTTGGCGAGCGCACTCCGGTCGTCGGAGTCCTTCGGAACTATATCCAGCAGCACGACGGGCACGCCTGCGTTGGTGATATGCGCCGCAATCTGGCTTCCCATAACGCCCGAACCGATCACTCCGACCTTTTTGATGCGCGAACTAAACATCTTCCGATAGCTCCAAAAGTTGCTTCCCAGGTTTTAAACTATTACTTGGGGGTTCTTTTATTTAAAGTTCTTTGCTAAAAACCCGGCAAGCATCGTTACTCTATTAAAAAACTGGAATCAAACATGAGAACCTACAAAATCGCCGTCGTCGGCGCAACGGGCGCTGTTGGCGCTGAAGTCCTTAAAATTCTGGCCGAGCGCAATTTCCCCGCCTCCGAAGTCGTGGCGCTTGCTTCGGCCAATTCGGCGGGCAAAGAGGTCAGCTATGGCGACGAGAAGGTTCTTAAGGTTCAGGACCTCGGGCGATATGAGTTCAATGGCACAGACATCTGCATTTCGGCGGCGGGCGCGAAAGTTTCCGCAGGGTTCGCGCCGCGCGCGACTGAGGCCGGGTGCGTGATTATTGACAAGACCTCGCAATTCCGCATGGACCCCGACATTCCGCTTGTCATCCCCGAGGTCAACCGCGCCGCCATTGCGGATTATAAGAAAAAGAACATTATTTCCTGCCCCAATTGCACGACCATTCAGATGCTTGTGGCGCTAAAGCCCTTGCATGACATCGCCAGGATAAAACGCATTGTCGTGGCTTCTTATCAGGCGGTTTCGGGTGCGGGCAAAGAGGCCATGGACGAGTTGTTTTCACAGACACGCGCTATATTTGTTAACGACGAGATTACGAAAGAAGTTTTCGATAAGCAGATTGCATTTAACATGATTCCGCACATCGACGATTTTCTCGAAGACGGTTCGACCAAGGAAGAACAGAAAATGGCCGAGGAAACGCACAAGATTATGGACCCGAATGTCAGCGTAACGGCAACGTGCGTGCGGGTGCCGACATTTATTTGCCATTCCGAGGCCGTGAATGTCGAATTCGAAAACCCGATCACTCCGGCGGAGGCGCGCAAGGCGCTCGCGAAGGCTCCGGGCATTTCCGTTATCGACCGGCCAGCGGAAGGTTCGTTCGCCACGCCGGTGGAGTGCGTCGGCGAGGACGACGTGTTCGTGAGCCGCATTCGCAAGGACCCGACTGTCAAAAACGGGCTTAACATGTGGATCGTTGGCGATAATCTGCGCAAAGGAGCGGCGCTCAATTCTGTGCAGATCGCCGAAATTCTGGCCAAAGAATATTTGGCCTAGCGGCTGCCTTGCGAATCGAGAACCTGCATGATACGCTCACGCGAGTTCGTTCTATCCTCATCCATGAGATATAGAGAGTAAACCCCATGCAGAAAATCTTGTCGGCCCCATTGGCGCTCAGCATCCTTGCGCTGATTCTTCTTGTGACGAATGTGTCACTTGTCGTTGCCAATCGTTCTACGCAGCGGTCTCTGGCCAAACGGCAGGAAACCGTGATGCAGAACCAGCCTGTTCTTCAGCTTGGTCAGGCGATGGTTAGGATGATCGCCGATGCAGCGGTCAAGGGAGACACGCAGATGCGGTCCCTTCTTACAAGCGAAGGCATCAACCTTCCCGATCAAACCGCCAAGAAGTAAGGAGAAACATAATGTTGTACGAAAAGGAATCGCCATCTTCTCTGGGGTTGCCGGTTTTTATTCTTTCTATTGTCGTGGTGGGCTTTCTCGCGTTGCAGACGTGGATGCTCTCGGCGGATCGCGCCATTTACACCGAGGCCTACGCCAAGCAGGATGAAGTCCTGGCAAACATCGGAAAAGCCAAAGGCCAAGCCAATAATCTTGTCAAGGGAGTCATGAATCTCGCGAAGCAGAACAATAGAAACGCCGAGAATATCATCAACGAACTAAAGAAGGCTGGAATTAACTTTCAGGATGTCCCGGCAGGTGCTGCAACTCCGGCTCCGGACACGCCTTCGTCCGATCCGGCAGCGGCGCCAAAGCCAAGTCCCGCTCCGGCCCCCCAGAAAAAGTAAGGAAACATATCGAAACCAAGGCGGAAGTTTTTCTTCCGCCTTTTTTCTATGCGCGCTATAGTCCCACTGCCATCAAAAAAAGAATATTTGCAGGTCTTACGACATGTACACCCTTCCTTTCGATACTTATCCTCTTCTCCGCCCCTTTGCTTTTCTTTTTGACCCGGAAGTCGCTCATAATCTCGCAATGGGATGTTTGAAAAAGGGTCTGATACCATGCCCTCCAAAGGTCGATTATCCAACGCTGCATACGTTTTTCGGCGGAACGGAGCTTCCTCACCCTATTGGATTGGGGGCGGGGTTCGATAAGCAAGCCGAGATCATACCGCAACTCTTCGACCTTGGTTTTTCGCACGTCGAAATAGGCGGCGTCACGCCCAAACCACAGCCGGGAAATCCCAAGCCGCGCATGTTCCGAATCGCAGAGGCTGGAGCGCTCATCAACCGCTTCAATTTGAACAGCATTGGATTCGATGCATTTCTCAGGCGGCTGGAGGCATGGTACGATTTGACGCCGCGCGAAAAGCGCGGAATGGTGGGCGTCAATATCGCTCGCGGCGACAATTGCCTGGACGATGTTGAAGCGTTTATTTGGGGCATTAAAAAGTTTTCTCCGTACGTTCGGTTTGTGACGCTTAACATCTCGTGTCCAAACGAAGCTTGCGCGCGGCAGCTCGAAGCGGAGGACAAGCTCAAGGAGTTGCTCGAACGCGTCAAGAACACAATCGAGACTCTTGAAAAGAAGCCCCTTTTAATTGTGAAGATTTCGCCGGATCAGACCGAGGAACAGGCGCAAGCTATTGCCAGGGCGGCCCTTACTTTTTCCATTGACGGCATGATCGTCAGCAATACCACGGCGACACGGCCTCCTTCGGTCAAGTCGTCTCCTCTGGCCCATCAGCGGGGGGGGCTATCGGGAAAGCCTTTGTTCGAGATGTCGACAAAGCTTTTGGGATATATGTATCAGGCGACAGGAGGAAAGATTCCTCTTATAGGATCCGGCGGCGTTTTTACGGGCGAAGATGCTTACGCCAAAATTCGCAAAGGTGCGTCTATTGTTCAAGTTTACACTGCTTTCGTGTTCCGCGGGCCTTTTGTCGCGGCGCATATCTGCAAAGAGCTGGATGCCTGTCTGAGACGCGACGGGTTCTCGTCGGTTGTTGACGCAGTGGGAGCGGATTTTAAAAAATAGAGGTTCCGGGGCTCAGGCAAACAAATAACGCTTTTGGTTGAAGGCTGAGGGAGGCGATATGAAAACATTTAAGGAGTTTCCGACATTTTTCTGCGTCGACCATCCGCTGATTCAACATAAGCTGACCTTGATGCGCGAGCAGCATTGCCGGTCTTTCGGGTTCAGGTCGATGCTCCGAGAGATTTCCATGTTAATCGGCTACGAAATTTCGCGAAATCTGCCGATGACGACCCGGCACATCAAAACGCCTATCGCCGAGATGGACGCGCCGACGCTCAATATTCCAGATCCCTGCATCGTTCCGGTTTTGCGCGCGGGACTTGGGATGGCGGATGGATTGTTAGAATTGATTCCTACGGCGCAGGTGGGGCATGTCGGCGTGTATCGCGACCGCGACACGCACAAGCCTATCGAATATCTTGTGAGCCTTCCAAAAAATATCGGGCAACATTTCTTTGTCGCCGATCCGATGATGGCCACGGGCAATTCTCTGGCGCATGTTTGCGATGTGCTGATCCGCCACGGAGTGGCGCCAGAGAAGATTTCGGCCATGGCGCTTGTGGCCGCGCCCGAGGGCGTTCGGACATTTTCGGCGCAGCACCCGAAAATTTGCATTTATTGCGCGGCTTTGGACGAAAAACTTAATAATGACGCCTATATCGTGCCCGGGCTTGGCGACGCCGGAGACCGGCTGTATGGGACGGAGTAATCGCTTCAAAAATATTATCCGCGCTCTACAGCCTACATACATTTAGGCGCCAAAAGCTGTTACTTTTATAGAATTGGTGGTAGAGAACCGCCTTTATAACATACGGAAGACCATGTCAGATTTGTTCCCTATTCACGGCAAGCGCAAAGATTCCACTTACAACGCCGACGATATCGAAGTTCTTGAAGGGCTTGAGCCCGTCAGGCGGCGTCCGGGCATGTACATCGGCGGCACGGACGAAACGGCCATGAACCATCTTGTGGCCGAGGTGCTCGACAACTCGATGGACGAGGCCGTGGCGGGATATGCGTCCGTCATCGACATCGAGCTTAAGCCCGGCAACATCGTAACAATCCGGGATAACGGAAGAGGCATTCCGGTCGATAACCATCCGAAGTTTCCGGGAAAGTCGGCGCTGGAAGTCATTCTGACGATGCTGCATTCGGGCGGAAAATTTTCTAACAAAGTTTATGAGACGTCAGGCGGACTTCACGGCGTGGGCATTTCGGTCGTCAACGCTCTGTCGGATGATTTGACCGTCGAGGTCTCGCGCGACAAAGAACTTTATGTGCAAAAGTATTCACGCGGCGTGCCGCAAACGAAGCTTAAGAAAGCCGGTGCGGTCAACAGGCGCGGAACATCCATTACGTTTCATCCGGACGCCGATATTTTCGGGACCAAGGCTCATTATAAGCCTAACGCGCTGTTTCGGATGGCGCGCGCGAAGGCCTATCTGTTTCGCGGGATTGAAATCCGGTGGACGTGCGATCCATCTCTTATCAAGCCTGATGAAAAAACGCCTGCGGAAGCCGTGCTCCACTTTCCCGGCGGGCTTCAGGATTATCTGGCTTCGACGCTTGCCGACCGCGAAACGCTAACGCCGCAAATGTTCGCGGGCGTCGCCGACTTGCCCGACGATCAGGGGCGGGTTGAATGGGCCGTCGCGTGGCCTGTGGACGGCGAAGGACTATGCAGCTCTTACTGCAACACCATTCATACGCCGCAGGGCGGGACGCATGAGAGCGGAATGAGATCCGCCTTGCTTCGGGGCCTTCGGTCTTATGGCGAGCTTATCAATAACCGCCGGGCTGCGGCGATCACGGGCGACGAGGCCTTTGGCAGCGCGGCAGTGCTTCTGTCGCTGTTCATCAAAAATCCGCAATTTCAGGGCCAAACGAAAGAAAAACTCGCGACGGCAGACGCTTTGCGACTTGTCGATCAGGTGGTCAAGGATCACTTCGATCACTGGCTTGTGTCGGATGCCATGAGCAGCAAGGCCCTGCTCGACCAGCTTGTCTTCCGCGCAGAGGAAAGGCTGCGCGCGTCGCAGGCTCGAGAACTGGCACGGAAAACCGCCACCCGCAAGCTGAGGCTTCCTGGGAAACTTGCCGATTGCTCAAAGAACGCGGCGAAAGATACTGAAATTTTCCTCGTCGAAGGAGATTCCGCAGGCGGGTCCGCCAAGCAGGCGCGGCAGCGCGAAACGCAGGCTATCCTCCCTCTCCGGGGCAAAATCCTCAATGTCGCGAGCGCTACTGTGGATAAGCTGCGCGCCAATCAGGAGCTTCAGGATCTCAGCCAAGCGCTTGGGTGCGGCCTCGGGTCGGAATTCAACATCGAAAAACTGCGCTATGACCGCATCATCATCATGACCGATGCCGACGTTGACGGCGCGCATATCGCCTCGTTGCTTATGACATTTTTCTACCGCGAGATGCCAGGGCTCATTCAGCACGGGCACGTTTACCTCGCCCAGCCGCCGCTTTACCGCATCACGCAGGGCAATACGACGCGCTATGCTCGCGATGACGAGCATAAGGACGAGCTTCTCAAGACCGTTTTCAAGAAACAAGGCAAAATCGAGATCAGCCGCTTTAAGGGCTTGGGCGAGATGATGCCTTCCCAGCTTCGCGAAACGACGATGAACCCTTTAACGCGTTCTCTTTTGCGCGTGGTGGTGACGGCTGGTGTCGAAGACGCGGAAACAGAGATCAAGGAAACCGAGACGCTTGTCGAAAGCCTGATGGGCCGGAAGGCCGAGTTGCGCTTCCAGTTCATTCAAGAAAACGCCCGGTTTGCGCGGGATGTGGATGTTTAACGACAATAAATGACTTGATATGTACCTCGTACTAGCTGGAAACAAGACAATGATCCGGACTTTCGAATGCAGGGAAACGGAAAGAATTTGGAATGGTCTTATTTCTAAAAACTTTCCGGCGCGGATTTGCGTTTGTGCAAATTTTTGGCCTAAGCTTACGCCTACAAAAGGCCTATGAAGCAAATGGGAAAATCGCTATAAGTATTTCCAGAATAAAGCCATTTATGCGGCGAGGATCGCCGCTTTTCATACATTAATCATGAAACTACATAAGGAGAATTATCTTGGACAAGAAAAGTCTTACTCGTATTTGGATGGCCAATAGAGCATCTAAATCTAGGTTTGCCAATCTTCCTGAAGCTCTGCACGACGCCGTGATCGATCAGATGTCGCCGGAGGATCTTTCGATTGATTTGGGGCTAGACGGACTTTCACCAAAAGAAGCCGCCGCCGCAACACTGGGGAAAATATTTAGAGGATTGGCGGAACAGTGCACAGGCGGTCCAATTTTTAGAACTGAAGAAGAAGTCTTGGAATCTTTGCAAAGGCATGACCATCGGATTTCCTGTTGGCGGCGCGTTCTTGACTCAGAAGAGATCGGCCTTCTTTATAGAGATACAGTTTTTCTTCCTGGCGATGATAAGATTTTTGAGAGACTATTTGAAAATATTAGCTATGCCATCAAAGCTCGAATGGAATTGTCTTCTGAAATAATTGAAGAAGCTAACCGGCTCGATTGTGCACGCGATTTAGAAAAACGCCGCCAGGAGGAGCTTAAAAGAAAAACCAAGTATGAAGCCTCGCCGGAAGGCAGGGCTGAAAAAGTTGGATCACTATTAGAAGCATGCTTAAAAGAGAATGGGCTTAATTATTTTGTCCACACTGATGCCAAAGTCATGATGGTCAAAAGCCATGTGAAGCTTCCTAGCCATGACGCAGCAGAGGCTTACGTCAAAAGAATTGCTGATTCTTCGGAAGCGAAAGGTTTGAAAGTGTTCCAAAACGAGTATGGCGTACGTGTAGAAGGTCCTATTGGAGAACTTTTAGAGGTTTTAGAGAAGAGGGTAACGGAGCAACCGCTTAGAAAATTTGAGACATCCAAATTAAATAGCAGCAGCAATTCCAATCACCTTTAAGGACAAATTGCTGATCGACAAACCCCTTTTTCAGCGAAGCTGGAAAGGGGGGTTGATTTTGGAAAACTTGCGTTCTGTGCCCAGGATCAACACAAGAAGCGAAATGTCCAAATATGCTGAATTAAGCATTAATGTTTCACCCCCATAAAAAAACAACCTAAAAGAGAGTTGGTAAAAGTACTTAACGCGGGTTCCTCAAGAAGGCTGCGAACAAAAAAGTCCTTCCCGGCCCGATATATTCACAAAAGTGCGTAATCGCTTGTATTTGCGGCCTTGATATGGTCATTTTGCGGGGCCATATAGTTCGCACGATTAGGAAACGCCTACGTGTCTATACGGATTCGTGAGCGCGTCCTAGACCCTACGAGAGGAACCTTGAATGGATACTCAACACACAGGCGGGGCGCTGTACCCAATATTGCCTTTGCGTGACATCGTCGTTTTCCCTCACATGGTCGTTCCTTTGTTCGTCGGACGCGAGAAATCCGTGCGCGCTTTGGAAGACGTGATGCAGGACGACAAACATATTTTAATGCTGACGCAAAAAGCGTCGGCGCAGGAAGATCCCTCGTGCGACGACCTTTATACGGTCGGAACCATCGGCACCGTTTTGCAGCTTTTGAAGCTTCCGGACGGGACGGTCAAAGTCCTTGTCGAAGGATCTCACCGCGCTCAAGTCACGCAGTTCACCCAGAACCCGGATTTTTTCCAGGCGTTTGCGGAACCGATCGAGGAATTTACCGGCGACCGGGGTGAGTTGGACGCGATCGCGCGCGCCGTCGTCGGGCAGTTCGACCAATACGTAAGGCTTAACAAGAAGATCACCCCGGAAGTTTTGGTCACGGTCAACCAGATCGACGACCATGCCAAGCTGGCGGATACGATTGCCGCGCATCTCGCGCTTAAAATCCCCGACAAGCAGGCGCTTTTGGAAACCGCATCCGTCAACCAGCGTTTAGAGAGCATTTTCGGCTTTATGGAGGGCGAGATCGACGTTCTTCAGGTCGAAAAGAAAATCCGCACGCGCGTCAAGAAGCAGATGGAGAAGACACAACGCGACTACTACCTGAACGAGCAGATGAAGGCCATTCAGAAAGAACTTGGCGAAGGCGAAGACGGCAAGAACGAAGCCGACGAATACGGCAAGAAGATCGCGGACAAGAAACTCAGCAAGGAAGCGAGGGAAAAAGCCGAAAGCGAACTCAAGAAGCTTCGCAGCATGAGTCCGATGTCGGCGGAGTCCACCGTGGTGCGCAACTACCTTGATTGGGTATTGGGCATTCCCTGGCAAGACCGCTCGCGCATCCGCAAGGACCTGAAGGGGGCCGAGAAGATCCTCAACGAGGATCACTATGGGCTCGACAAGGTCAAGGAACGTATTCTTGAATATCTCGCCGTGCAGCAACGGCAAGCCAAGATCAAGGGGCCGATTTTGTGCCTTGTCGGTCCTCCGGGCGTTGGTAAAACTTCTCTGGGCAAATCGATTGCCCGGGCGACGGGACGCAACTTTGTCCGCATGTCGCTTGGCGGCGTTCGGGACGAGTCTGAAATTCGCGGACATCGCCGGACCTATATCGGCTCGATGCCGGGCAAGATCATTCAGGGCATGAAGAAGGGAAAATCTTCGAACCCGCTTTTCCTTCTGGATGAAATCGACAAGCTCGGCGCGGACTGGCGCGGGGATCCCTCTTCGGCTTTGCTTGAAGTGCTGGACCCCGAGCAGAACTGCATGTTCAACGACCATTACCTTGAGGTCGATTATGACCTCTCGGACGTGATGTTCGTATGCACAGCCAATACGCTCAAGATGCCTCAGCCGCTTTTGGACCGCATGGAGATCATTCGTCTTTCCGGCTACACCGAGGACGAGAAGATCGAAATCGCCAAGAAGCACCTTCTGCCCAAGATTCAGAAAGATCATGGGTTCAAAAAGGGCGAGTTCTCGATGTCCGAGGACGCCATCCGCGACCTTATCCGCTACTACTCGCGCGAGGCCGGCGTTCGCAACCTAGAGCGAGAAATCGCGAACCTTGCGCGCAAGTCGCTTAAGGAAATTGTCTCCGGCAAAACGAAATCGATGCACATCACGCGGCGCAACATCGAGAGGTTTGCGGGCGTCAAGCGCTTCCGGTTCGGCGAAGTCGAGCCCGAAGATCTGGTGGGCGTCACCACTGGCCTTGCGTGGACAGAAGTCGGCGGCGAGTTGCTGACCATCGAAGCCGTGAGCATGCCCGGCAAAGGCAAGGTCACGACAACGGGCAAGCTTGGCGACGTGATGAAGGAGTCGGTTCAGGCGGCAGAAAGCTACGTGAAGGCGAGAGCCGTCGCATTTGGCGTCAAGCCGCCGTACATCGAAAAGCGGGACATTCACGTGCACGTGCCGGAAGGCGCAACGCCGAAGGACGGTCCTAGCGCAGGCGTCGCAATGGTCACCTCTATCGTCTCGGTTCTTACCGGTATTCCGGTACGCAAGGACGTGGCGATGACAGGCGAAATCACGCTTCGCGGGCGGGTACTGCCCATCGGCGGCCTTAAGGAAAAGCTCCTTGCGGCACTACGCGGCGGCATCCAGACGGTTTTGATCCCGAAGGAAAACGAGAAGGATCTGACCGAAATCCCGGATAACGTCAAAAAGGGCATGAGCATCCTTTTGATGAACACCGTGGACGACGTTCTGAAACATGCGCTTGTGCGGCCTCTAACGCCCATCGAGTGGGACGAGAATGCCGAAGCCGCAATTCCCCCTCAGAAGAAGGACGGAAACGGCGCGGAGGATGTCGTTAAGCATTGAAAGCGCCTTAAACGAGCCGCTTAGGCTTTAGTGCGAACAAAAAACCGCCCCCTCGCGAATGCAAGGGGCGGTTTTTTTCTGCATTCCAGTCAAACTTGCGCGGCCTCTCGGCTGAAGCCGTGTATATTGCATATTTTCAGGAGTCCTTCATGCGAACCATCGAAGCAAAAGTCAAAAAAGGATATCGCGTTGCCTCGGGAACCTCGACGGAAGACACGCGCTTCAATAAGGCCGGAGGCACGATCCGTATGCAGATCCCTGAGTTTAAAAAGCGCGGGCTGGATTTCGATGCCTATTTCGGAGGCGCTCCTGATGAAGCTTATGTATGCGGCACGCTTGGGCTTGACCTCTCTCCGCACGTAGTGACCATCGTCAATCCCGAATACCACTTTGTCGGAATTCGTTGGACCGACATTTTCGACAAAGAAGGAGAACCTCCGTTCCTTGAGAACTTTTTTCTCAGTGAAGCTCAAATCGAATTTAGAGGCAAAATATACAAGGCTCTACTTTACATACCCGATCCTGCCACTAAACCGGGGCACTACCATCCGCCGACAACGATCGAAGTTGTCGCCCAAAAAATTCCTAATATAACATATGGCGATACCGTCATTCTGCACTACAACCCTAATGCCATAGCGCCTGCCCCGGCAACGAAATGAAGCGTGCCCTTAACCAATTAACCAATCCTTTTTGCTGACTTCAAAGCCAAGATTCCCCATAATCAGCGTACATAATAGGGAAAATCTTATGGCGGAAGTCAAAATTCAACGCGCGCTTTTGTGGGATGTCGATGGCGTCCTTGTCGATAGCGAACCGCTGCACGTCGCAAAGCTTAAGAAAGTCTGTAAGCGTCACAAGATCGATCTTGAAGACGCGCACATGGCAACGCGACAAAACTTTCGTATCCCCGACAGAAAAGGCGGAATGAAAGACGTCGAGATGCAACTCGGCGGCGCAGGAGACAAGAATATTTACTGGTGGGCGTACAGCCAACATCTGCAAAACGCCGGACTATCCGAAACGTGCATGCCGCCCAAGAGCTATGGCTTTATTTCGCAGGAACAATGGCTGGCTGAACTGCTGTCATTTTATTTGGAAAACGCCAATAACGAAAACTCACCTTATCGCATTAAGCCTCGCGAAAATATGCCTGAGATGGTCGACGCACTCCACAAAGACGGAACGCACCAAGCCGTCGTAACCAGCGGAATACCGCGGCAAGTCGAAACCAATCTTATGGTTTTAGGGCGCAACGCCTCGGGAGAAGAGCGCAGCCGCGCTTTTGCGTTCGTCCTTGACGCCGATAGCGTAACGCTTTCGAAGCCCAACCCCGAAGGCTATCAGACAGCCCTCAGACGGCTTACGACTATAACCGATGCCGAAGCGCTGGCCGTCGTCGCCGTTGAGGACAGCAAGCCCGGCGTCATTGCAGCCCTTAAGGCAGGCGCTTGCTGCGTGCATTTCCTGCTGCCTAAGCAGACGCCGATGTCAACGGAAGACTTCGAAGCGTCCGGTCTCGACGCGGATGCAGTCGCCCGCTATCGATATGCGCAAACGGGTAAGGAGGTCGAGCAAGCAGTCCAAAAGCTTTTCGTGGCAATGGAGAAGCAGGAAGGTTTAGCGCCTTTGACTCGCAAGGAAATCCAACCTGGAGCCCCACGCCAGTCAGCCAAGCTTGAGATTTAACCTGCTTGTCAATGGCAAATTGCACGTGTGCCTAGCCCTAGGCTTTTATTGGCTAACCTCCTGCCAGATTAACCTTAATCTTTTATAAAGCTGGGCATCAGATTCGTACCGTTCAGCGCCTCAGCAAGGCCATTGACCAGTTGCAGAAACAACGAAATTTGGCAACCAGACAAATCCAGGCGTTGAATTAACTGGCTATATTGCTCCACAAGGCGTCAATGTTGGGCTTGTACGCGGCAAAACCATTCCTAAAACAGGACGGACCGATTTACGACCATGCGCGCCATAACTCGGCATTCTAGGGTCTTGCTCATAGGGAAGTTCCGCAAGTTTTTGTTCTGAAACGATCGTTTTTCCACAAAGATGGAAGTAAGCCACTGTCGCTTTTGGATCGCCTTTTTCAGCTCCAAACCTGAAGGCCGATAAAGCCTGAAACTTTCTTTCTTCTTCTGTGAGCTGAGAAACGCCCCTATTTAAAATACTGCAGGCGCCATAGTAGTATGCACCTTCTAGGCTTCCTTTATTCCAAGCTAATTCGAAGTACTTGATTGCTTTTTCATATTCGCTTTGTTTTCTTCCCCTATATTGCGGAAGCCTGCTTATATCTCTTGCCAATAAGTAAGCTTCTTTGCCCTTTTCAACGAAGTCTTGAGGCGAGGAATGTTCTTTGCGTTTCTTAGCCATGCCTTTTCCTTACAAAAAAATGGAATAGTTACATAATCATTATAAACAATTTTATTACTTTCATAAAAAGCATCCTTTCGCCCAGCAAACCAATTGAGCGGTTAAGTAATAATATAATTAAACGCTCTACGACCGATGCGCGATGCGGTCGATTTCCTTCTGGACGAGTCTTTCAACAACGGCGGGAAGATTTTTGTCGAGCCAGTCTTTAAGTAAGGGCCGCATCAACTCGATCACCATGTCTTCGAGCGTGCGGTGGCCATTGCCCAAAAAGGTCGCGCCGCTCATACCCGAGGCTAGACGCTCGATTTCAAGCGTATTCGCCAACGACGAGAATGTCGATGCCGCCGTACTAGCTATGGGGTCGGACACAAGAGACTCTGGTGGCGGTGGCGGTGATGGGGGAGGTTCGGGCACCGGGGGGGGCGGAGGCGGGGGTTCCTCTTGAGCTTTTACATCAAGTACAGATCCATCTTCTTGAATCTCCTGGGTTAGCTCAATGACCTCTTCTGGCTCCGCAGCGGGCTCAACAGGAGCCGCAGCCTCGGGCGATTTATCGTCAGAGATAATCTTGCGGATCGAGGCGAGAATCTCCTCCATCGATGGATCGGCATCATTCGCCGTATCTTCAGCCATAGGTCTCTCTCAACTTGGGATCATCGCGAATCACGGAGGTACGCAAACAGGAAGTCTATCGGTTTTTAACCTTGTTGCAAGGCGGAAACAAAGGGGAAAATTGAATTGAACAAAACGTTGCTTCAATGCACTTGCTCCCGACGCTAAAACAGCCTTGCCATTGGCCTTTAATAAGCAATAATTATGTAGGGGAATAAATTTATTGGGATTCTAATAAAATAGACGGTTGCGCTTCCGATTTCCGCCCTTTATACATACCCCCGATTCCCTGGTAGCTCAGCGGTAGAGCAGGTGACTGTTAATCACCGGGTCGGCGGTTCGATCCCGTCCCAGGGAGCCATTTTTATCAATCGTATCAGCGCGTTCTGGATTCCTGCTCATTTCCTCCTTTCTGGTTTTACAATTCAGATATAGACCCCGATGGATACGCTTGATGTTGCTCACATCGCTTTCGCGTCTCACAAACACCACCAGACGCGATAATACCTGAAACGCCGTCTTCAACCTAGGGCTGCTTGTCTTTGAAAAAGCGATTCCAGAATGATTTATTTTTTGCACTGTCGCAACGCTCCGGCGCTTTTGTCTGACCGCGCTTAAAAATTTTCGCTGCGGCAGCCAAAATGCCAACGGATTTTGGGCGCTCAGGCTCTTCAGCACGGTAAGGTTTCTTTGATGAAATGCGTCCCGAAGCGACGTCTTTTATAAGCTTCTTTTCCTCATTGGGAAGCGCGCCTTCGATGACAATCTGGAATTTACAATAGCGGATCCAGTCATCAACTTCCGAACTAACGGTCTGCTTGACGACAATATCAGACTCTCGTTGAAGCACCTCTTCATTGAGGAAAGTCTTAATCCTATCTTCTACTTCGGCTTGATTGAATTGGCGCGTCTCGTAACCCTTTTTAGAAACAAATGTTGTGACCCGATTCCCTGGCTC
>JAQVZU010000048.1 GCA_028708035.1 Alphaproteobacteria bacterium | reverse complement strand
GGCGCTTTCCTCGGCTGTTCGAATTATCCGGCGTGCAAGAACACGCGGCCATTGTCGCTCCCTGCCAACGATCAGGGACAAGCCCAGATGGCGGGTCCGCGCGAGCTTGGCACCGATCCCGCGACGGGGCTGCCGGTTTCCGCGCGCGTGGGCCCCTATGGCGCCTATGTTCAGTTAGGCCCCAAGCCCGAAGCCCCTGCCCCCGAAGCCGAAGAAGAGCCGACGGACGGCAAGAAAAAGAAGGCCAAAAAGAAGAAATCTGACGCGCCGAAGCCGAAGCGCGTCTCGTTGCCGAAGAAGATGGACCCGAATTTGATCGACCTCGACACGGCGCTGAAGCTCCTTGCCCTTCCGCGCGAGGTCGGCAAGCATCCCGAAACCGGCGAGATGATCACGGCAGCCATCGGACGCTTTGGCCCCTACATTAAGATGGGAACGACATACAAAACCATCCCCGCCGAAGACGATGTCTTGAGCATCGGCCTGAACCGCGCCGTCGCCCTGCTGGCCGAACCCAGCAAAGGCCGCTTCGGCAAACCCAAAGTCGCGGGAAAAGCTTTAGGCGAGCATCCGGAAGACAAAAAACCGGTAACGCTGAATTCAGGCCGCTTCGGTCCCTACGTCAAGTGGGGCAAAGTAATGGCAACGGTAACGAAAGCCTACGATCCCGAAACCCTTACGCTCGATCAAGCCGTGGAAATCATCGCCGCGAAAATCGCGAAAGGGCCTTCGACCAAAGGCAAGGGAAAGAAGGCCGCCGCCAAAGATAAAACTGAAAAAGAGCCGAAGAAACCGTCCAAAACAAAAAAGGCCAAAGAAGAATAAAGAAGCAAGCCGGATCGGTTAACCATATTTAATTATTTGCTTTCAATCGCACGTGAATTAAAAAGTCCAAAGGAATTCTTTTTCAAAGGAGATAAATATGGAAAGCGAAAAATTCGAAGAAGCCCCCGATGAAAAGGGTCACAGCATTTTGGCTTCCCTCCAAAACGAAGCACTGAAGATCTGCGAATATGTTGGTCCCAAAGTAAAAAAATTTAACAAACTTGCGATAGAAAAGATCGGGCCCTACGAAGAAAATCGAACTGGAAGCACAAAGTGGACCGAACAAATATTTACTCCAAAGACCGAAGCCGAGGTGTTGGGGGCGGTTCTCACTCCCGTCATTCTCTCGGCTGTTGGCATTCCTATCTTTCACTTGGGCAGCTTTTTGTTTTGCACCGCAGCCCGCGATGTTTATGACCGCGTCAAGCGCCCGACTGAACACAATACCTTTACGAATCTTGCGAAAGGCGCAGTAGCCGCGACGCTTCTGACCGCTGCCGTAGGCTTTGGACCAGCCGCTATGGGAACTGCAGGCTGGCTCGTCAGCACGCGCATGAACCGCAGAAGAAACCGCGACGCTGCTGCCGCTCAGTTTCAGCCGCACTAACCCGAGTTTCGGGGTTTGAAAAAGTAATCGTCATTCTCACTTCGGCGAAAATGACGACGAATTCGATAGAGCGCAATTATTTGCTTTCAGTCGCACGTGAATTAAAAAGTCCAAAGGAATTCTTTTTCAAAGGAGATGATTATGGACGACAAAAGATTCGGAGAAGTACACGAAGAGAAGAAACACGGCATTTGGGCTTCCTTCAAAAAAGGAGCAAGTAAGGTCTGCGAACGTGTTGGTCCCGCAGTAGAAAGATTTAATGAACTTGCGATAGAAAAGATCGGACCCCTCGAAAAAAATCGAACTGGAAGCACAAAGTGGACCAAGCAGATATTTACTCCCGAGACCGAAGCTGAGGTGTTGTTGGGGGCGGTTCTCGCTCCCGCCATTCTCTCGGCTGTTGGCATTCCTACCTTTCATGTGGGCAGCTGTATGCTTTGCGCCGCTGCCCGCGGTGTTTATAACCGCGTCAAGCGCCCGACTGAACACAATGCCCTTGAGAATTTTGAAAAAGGCGTAGTAGCCGCGGCGCTTCTGTCCGCTTTGCCCGGCGTAGACTTTGGACAAGCCGCTATGGGAACGATAGGCTGGCTCGCCCGCGCGCACATGGGCTGCGAAAGCAACTGCGCCGCTGCTCAACTTAAGCTATGATACTCCGAGTTTCGGGGTTTGAAAAAGTAATCGTCATTCTCACTTCGGCGGGAATGACGACGAATTCGATAGAGCGCAATTATAGGCAACCGCAATATTTCCGTATACCTTTCACACTTCAAGAGGTGGTGCGAAGTAGATTTAAGCCCTTGAATCTCCGTCATTCCCGCGAAAGCGGGAATCCATCGCCGCGCGCCTGTCCTCGTGAAAACGGGGATCTGCGCGGTACATGACTCAACAAAGGCTCAGCAATAATAAATGGTTACAAATACGACACCTTGAAACCTTTAAGATCATGAACAGGCTTTATGTTACTTGCTTAGCGCCGCGACGCCCGGAAGCTCTTTTCCTTCCATCCACTCCAGCGCTGCGCCGCCTGCGGTCGAGACGTAGCTGAAGCTGTCCGTTACGCCCGCGTGGGCAAGAGCCGAAACAGTATCTCCGCCGCCAGCCACCGAAAGCATCTTGCCTTCCTTCGTAAGTTCGGCAACCCTCTTTGCGATCGCAGTAGTCGCTTTATCAAAAGGCGCTGTTTCGAAAGCGCCCAAGGGCCCGTTCCAGACAACGGTCTTGCAGGTTTGCAGCGCCGCGTTTATCTGCTTAACTGAATCAGGCCCCAGATCGAGCATCATTGCATCGGGCGGAACTTCCATCACTGACACTGTACGCACAGGAACATTTGCCTTAAGCTCCGACGCAACAACCGCATCCGTCGGCAAAATGATCCGGCACCCCCGCGCGAAGGCGCGCGCCGAAATGCCTCGCGCCGTTTCCAGCATGTCAGGCTCGTAAAGCGATTTGCCTACGCGCAAATTTTGAGCCGCCAAAAACGTGTTTGCCATGCCTCCGCCAAGCACAAGAATATCGACCTTCGTAATAAGGTTCTCCAGCAGGTCGAGCTTCGTTGAAATCTTCGAGCCGCCCACAATAGCGGCCACCGGATGCGCTGGATTTCCAAGCGCTTTCTCAAAAGCTTCAAGCTCGGCTTGCATTAACCTCCCTGCCGCATGGGGCAAAAGCTTCGCGACGCCTTCGGTCGAGGCGTGCGCGCGATGCGAAACTGAAAATCCATCGTTGACGTAAACATCGCCCAGTTTTGCAAGCTCGGCGGCGAAGGCGGGGTCGTTTTTCTCTTCTTCAGGATGAAAGCGGGTGTTCTCAAGGACCAAAATGTCTCCGGGCTTCAAGGCTGCGATTGCTGATTGGGCTTTTGGACCGATGCAATCATCCGCAAACGAAACCGTCTTCCCCCAAAGCTTCTCAAGCGCTTTGGCAACGGGCCGAAGGCTGTATTTCTCGGACCTTTTACCTTCGGGCCTTCCGAGATGCGCCAGAATAACAATCTTGGCGGGGGCTGCCGCGATTTCCTTTAATGTAGGCAAAATCCTTTCGATGCGCGTCGTGTCGGTTACGACTCCGTCCTTCATCGGGACGTTGATGTCCACCCGCAGCAGAACGGTTTTGTTTTGAAAATCTAGTTGGTCAAGTGTAGCAAAGCGGGACATGAGAAGTGCCTGTGGAAAAGGAGTTCAACGCGGCGCAAGATAACAGCCGATGGTTTTCCGCGCAACCCATCGTTCGGCAACCCGCTATTTTGACCTCGCCGAACTCAGTCTCTTAAACAAGCTTGCGCGCAAGGGTTACGTCGCGGTCAGGAATGACGCCTTTGAGAACGTCATCTTCGCCCACGACCGGAAGCGCGCGGAAACCGTAGTGATTGAACATCTTCACCGCGCTTGCCACCGTATCTTCCTCACCCAATGTCACCACATTTGCAACCATGATGTCCCCAAGGCGCTGCGCCGGGTCGGATTGCAGAAGCTCTTTGATGTCAACCACGCCAATCAGCTTTCCGGTCGGAGATGTAACATAAATGTACATCGTTACGTCCGCTTCCTCGGACATCCGGCGGAAGTTTTTTATGACCTCGCCGACGGCCATCTCCGGCGGCGCGGCGATGTAATGCGACGACGCGAAACTTGAGATGTGGTCGTCATGGCGTTCGAGCAGCAAGCGTATCTTTTCGCGGTCCTCGGGATCGATGCGTTCAAGAATTTCATCGATCTCTGAGGCGGGCAGCGCCGAGAGCATGTTGGCCGCCTGCGCGGTGCTCATTTCGTTGATAAGCTCAGCGGCCCGGCCAAGAGGCAGCGAAGCGACAAGTTCGCGCTGAACGCGAGGCTCTATTTCCTCAAGCGTATCCGACGCCTGCTCGGTATCCATCTGGTTGAAGACCGCCATGCGGTGCTCAGGCTCCAGCTCTTCGATCATGTCCGCGATGTCCACCGGGTTGATCTCGGCGACTTTTTCCTTCAGGACGTTGAGTTTCACGTCTCCTTTAAAGCGCCCCATTTTCTCAGGCAAAGGCTGTAGATACGTCCACGGGATAGTTTCGTCCTTGATCTTGGCCGCGAGGCTGCGGATGAAATCGCTGAGGCGTCGCAAGCCGATACGGCGTAGAAAGCCAGCCCTCGAACAATCGACGCCCGCCACGTATAGCTTGTTATTATGCGCCTGAAGCTTGATGTCATAGACGACTTCGACTTCGGCATCGTTCACGTCCAGAACTTTTTTATCCAGCAGATAGTCGCGCATGACGATCTGGTTTTCGGCGGGGTCTTTTTCGTATTTTTCGATATTTTCGAGGTCGAGAATCGAGCGTCCATGATGGTCGAAGAACGCCACCTTGTCCCACGGCACAAGCAACGATTTATAGCCGAAGGGCCGCTTGATGACGAGGTGCGTGACTTCGGGAATGGGGCCTTCGCTCATAATCATGTCGGCCAGTTTTCCAATGGCCCTGGAGCCGACCTTCGCCTTGCCGCCGATGAGATTGCTCAGCAGATAGCTCATATTTTCGACTTTGCGTGTAGCCTGTACCGTCATGGCTCACCTCACTGCGAAACGATCGTGAAAAATTTGTAGCCCAACAGCACTACCAGGGCGAGGAGATAGATCCTTAAAATCAGCAGCGTCCACCTGACTGCGGGCGAAAGCTTGACTCTCGGGGTCGCGTAACGGCGGTTAATGTTGCGCACCTTAAGCCGGTTGCGCGTCAGCATGGACAGAAAAGCGTGCGAGAACGTCATATAGGCCTCCTATCCGAACAAACCGGGAAACAACGTGCTGACGGCATAGAGCGTCGAAAGCACGATAATCACCGCCACGATCGTTCCGCTGACGATGTTTTGCATGCGCGTATTCGCGTATTCGCCCATCGTTTCCTTGTCGTTCAGCAGGATCATGAGAAAAACCAGAGACGCCGGAAGAAGCGTTACGGCCACGACCTGCACAAAAAGGGTAATCAGGACCAGCGGTGCGCCCGGAATCAGGACAACCGCTCCGGCGCTGATGAGCGTAATGAAGTAGTTAAGGTAAAACCACGGCGCTTCCTTGATCTTGTTGTTCAGCGAATGCGCCCAGCCGAACACTTCGCCGAACGCCCACGAGCTCGCGAGCGATATGCATATGGCTCCCAAAAGTCCCGCGTTGAACAGGCCTATGGCGAGAAATTCCCCTGCATGGAGGTTCGTTTTCATCAGAATTTTGGCGGCCTGGGCAGCGTCTTCGATCTCGACGCCTTGAAGAACCGTCCCGCTCACGATCACGATAAAGACCGCGATTACAATCGTGGCAATAGCGCCGATGAACGTGTCGAGCTTGCCGAAGAAAATGTCTTTTTCCTTAAGCCCCTTATCCACCACCGAAGACTGCTGGAAGAACAGCATCCACGGCGCGATGGTTGTTCCGATGTTGGCCATCAGGAAGAAAAACATGTCGCCGTTGAACCCTCCTTCGAAGTGCGGGATCATACCCTTGGCGATCACGTCGCTGACGGACGGATGCACCATGAACGCGGCGGGGATATAGATCAGGTTCAGCGCGCAGAAGATCAGAGAGATTTTTTCCCACGTCCAGTAGCGCCCATTGATGACCATAAAGCCCATAAGGCCGCAAACGCCCGCGACCGTCGCCCACGGCGGTATGCCGAAGATATTCAACGCGGCGGTCATGCCAATGAATTCGGTGATAAGCGTGAGCCAATCGACGAGGATCAGGTCAAGAAGCGAGAACCAGCCCCAGAAGGTTCCGAAGCCCTCAAAGATCGCTTCGGCGTGGCCACGCTTGGTGACGACGCCAAGGCGCAGCGTCATTTCTTGTATAAAGTATGCGATAGGGCCAAGAAGAACCAAGAACCAGATCAGGCTATAGCCGTACTTGGCTCCGGTGGCGGCGTACGTTGTGATGCCGCCCGCGTCGTTGTCAGCGACCATCACCACAAGGCCCGGGCCTGCGATAATCAAATAGATGCTCAGGGCTTTCCAAATCCGGCGAGCGCGGTAATAAAGCTTGGTGACCCAATTCATTCATGCCTCCTCTTTTCGGAAGAGCGTTCGCCGAATATGCGGCGCTGTTGGTTAAATAATACCTGCAAAAAGGAATTTTCTGGCGGCGTCGCGGCATGTTTTTTGAAAACATTCCGCATTTCGGCAGCACAGGCCGAGAAAATTTCTTTTCTCGCGCAAATTTTGGAAAAAAGGTTTTGAACCGACGATGACGAGCATGACCCGTCCCGGCGCAAAAGCGCGCGCGGAATGCGTTTTGCGGCCTGACTAAAAAGCGTCGCGCTTTTTACGCCGAAGAATGCAGCAAAAGACCAGTAAGTCTGTCTTGCCATTTCCACCTCCCGGACAATCCCGTCTTTGGGCAAGAGGTGAGACGCGAAAGGTCAACCCCGGGCGGGGACCGCGTCGTTCATCCTGCGCCGAAGGCTGCGCATGCTGGAGACATTCTTTACGTGCAGCCCGAAAACTGTGGGGCTGCAACTAGTGTCACCGTCCATTTTTCTCTCTGTGTTTCGATCAAGCCGGAATCGCTCCGGCACCGTTGCGGCTTGTAAACCCCGGCTTTAGAAGCGTCAAGGTTTATTTGGCTTTTTGGCCTCGAAGAAACCGGCGCGGTAATGCTCAGTAATGATACGCAATGCCGACGCGGACCATTGTCTCGGAAGTCCGGCTGTCCGGCTCATAAGTGCCGTCCGGAGCGGTATTGCTCTCTAAAAACCGAAAGAAATTGTAATCGAAGGCCGCAAAGATCTCGGCGCGCGGCAAAAACGCGTAGCCCAGCTTGATCCCTGCCTTATACATCCCCGCGCTAGCCATATCGTATGTATACGGCGCATAGTGAAGCGTCGGCAAAAATGTGGTTCCGGCAGAGCCGTAAGCCGTAAAGACCAAGCTTTCGATGGGGGCATACTGGACCATGAGGCCTCCAAGGATGCTGAAATTTTCATAATTCTCGACGCCGCCATCGCCAAAGTCGCGATCCCAGTGACGAAAACCCAATTCGACGTAGGGAGTCAGCATCGTGTCAGCGAGTTCAAACCCCTGCCCGATGCGAGCCGCGCCCGTCCATATGGTGTTGCCCGTTGTGGCTTTCAGAGGCGTGCTCGGGTTGTTAAGGTATGCCCCTCTATAGATCGTGTCGCCATAGGTTACGCTTCCCTCGGCGGCTAGGTACAGATCCCGCGGCGTTCTGATCGAGGCCCCCCACGAGAACGAGGGAAGCCAACCCCGGTCACTGTCGGGAATGTAAGGAGAGGATAGAGGCTCCTTGTAATTGTAAAACGAATAACCGAAGGCTCCCCAGATCGCGCGGTCGTTTCGCCTGATGGCGTCGGCGCTGGCTTGGACGGAATGAGGGAAAGCAATAATATAACAAATAGCTGCTATCGCGGCGCGGACGCCGCTTTTCACAAGCGGGCTCATGTGGATCTCCTTGGAATTAGAGAGAACGGAAGGCTACTGAACGAAGCGCCAAGAACCGTCAGCCTGGGGGCAGGCCGTTCCGGTGGCCGGAGCGCCATTAATCGTTATCTGGACTCTTCGGCATGGGTCCGAAGGGCCTGCGGGCATGGGAGATATCTTGACATCAGGAGGGTATACGTAAGTCGGGCCGTTAATTCCCCGAGGCGCCGGAATGAAATCCGGCGGCATGTAATAAGGCATATAGAAGTAATACGGCTCAACCGGAAAGCTGTAATAGCCATAGAAGTAAGGCGGGCCGAGGTCCAAACTTATCGTCAGCCCATCAAGCGCCCGCGCCGGAGGAGCCGCGAATGCAGCAAAAGAAACCAACCCTGCGCCGATAAGAAACCGTTTCATGACAACACCTCTGCATGGTTCAAAAGTGCGCACTAAACGAGGAAAGCTATAATAGCCGATTTTAAAGTATCTCAGTAGGCCTTTTGACTCGGTTTAAAAAAAAGATGGAATGAGGGAAAGAAGATATTGCGATTTTATGCAGGGCCGTGATCATGCAATGCCTCTTTCGCAAAATTTTGCTCTTGCATCAGTTTCATGTGGGCTTAAGGGGTTATTTTTTCTGCATTTTTCTTTTATTTTGCCGCTTGAATGGCAAGGATCGGACTTTATAATGATAATTATAATTTTTTAAAGATAGATATATGGGCATTGCATGGCTGAACTGACCCATTACCGTTTTAATATCGCGTTCTTCGTCAAAGAAGCCAGAGAAAAACAACGCAGAACAAGGCGATCTCTTTGCGGCTGTTCCAAGCTTTCACCAGAAACCCTCAAAATTATCGGCAAGACTGTTGCTGAAGTTTTCCCTACCATCGATTCTCATGGCCTTTCTCAAGAAAATGCCGCGCTCCTTTTGAGACGCTTCGAGGAAATGTGCAGGCGGCAAAAGGTATCCGTCCCGCTCGTTGCCCATGCCGGAGCGTTGCGGCTCCTCATCTCCGAATTGGCTATTAACGCCAAAGCGCTCAAGGCGAATCCGAACAAGCTCGTTCCCGTTACCCTTTATTGCGGCGCCATTGGACCAACGCTCATCCGGAAATTTCCGGACCTTGCCGCCAATACAATTGGTACCATCAGGCACGCCGTGGACAAAAACCCGTCCGATCCAGAGGGTTTTTTAACCCGGTATGAAACCACGGTCGCGTGCCTTGGCCAGCTTTGCGCAGACCCGACACATCCATTCCGCCGTTTTAAGGATATTCCGTGGATTCCAAGGCACATTGCAATCCACAATCTTTCAGATCCGCTTAAAGCAATGTTCTCGCTGATAGACCGCATCGATGCTTACGGCAAGAAAAGCCTCGATCCCAACGATGAGTTCCATTGCTTCGTCCACCAACCGGGAATTTTCACCTATGCGGCCATCCATCATTTAAAGAATATGACGAAGTTCCTGCGCCGCGTTAAGACGAATTATGAGATGCTTTGCAGCGAAAGCGAATTTGCTCCTCTCAAGAAAGGCTTTAAGATGTCAGTTGCCATCGGTTATCCGAACAAGGCGGCTGAATACCTTCGCGCGTTCCTCCAAGGCAAAGGTAACGACGAAGAGCCGCCCCGCCCAACTGGACATCCCCATACCGGAAAACCGGTCCGCAAAGCGGCTGCGCCCGGCCTCAGTCCCCTAGCTGAAGAATTTTCCAAAGCATTCGGCGGATTGTGCCTTAAAAAGCCAAATAGCTACAATCTTTAGCCAGAGACCAGTCACTAGCGGTCTGCGTCAGCTCAATGGTCGAGAAATGACCGAGGAGTCTTCCCCTCCCCCTCGCGGGGCTTGAATGCCGAAAAAGAAAAACGTCCGGGGGACGTTTTTTCGGCATCAAGGCCGGAGGCTGGTTAGGGAGGGGGGAGTTCCGCAAGAAAAGCATTCCCGTATTTTTAGCTGACGCAGACCACTAGAGCCTAATTTGTTCTAATAGACTCCCCCGTCATCCCCGCGATTAAAAACCACCCCACCCTCGTCATTCCCGCGAACGCGGGAATCCATCGCTCGCGATAGCGAGCATAAGAGTCTGCCCACCCTCGATTTTTAGTAACACCCTCTCCCACAACAACCCCCGTCATCCCCGCGATGCAGCGGAGTGATGCCTTTACAAAACAATTTTTCAACAATACCAACCGTCATTCCCGCGAACGCGGGAATCCATCGCTCGCGATAGCGAGCATAAGAGTCTGGATGCATTTTCCAATTGAAAGTTCCGCGCGCCACTCTCCCTCAAGCCAAAATATCGATCAAGCTGCCCCGAGGAAGCTTCGTCTTCGCATTGAGCCCGTTTTTCTGAACGTCGGCCACGGAAAAAACTTTAAGCGCCGGAGAATCGCGCGACTCCTGCTGCGACTGAACGGCAGTCAAAACGTCGGAACTGCGCAAGCGCGCGGTTTGCAGCGAACGTTGCGGCACAATGGAAAGAGCAGAACTGCCGATAGAGTCAACCATGGTATTCCCCAGTTGCGAGGGCCCGATGCGAAGCGCAAAGCCCTTTTTGACACATTTTCCGCGAAAACCCGCGGGCCAGAGGCATACCCAATCCTTGGTACAAAAACCGCGAACCGTCCTGATCGCGTTACGAATCAATACCCTATAAGGTTAGCGATGCCTCAAACAGAAGTCAAAAAAGCTCGCACAAAAAATTTTTAAAATAAATGTGATTTTTCCGTTGACATTGGTTTTTATCCTATGCTATTGACACTCCCACGGCGCATTGCGCCTTTTTTCAAACTCCATAAAAAAAAACGATGACCGACGAAACGCTTCCGATGGCCGCGGACGCGCTCGGGGAGCTCTATGCGCTTATGAAAAGCGGAGAGTCCGAACCTGCGCGCGTTTCTGCGGCGAAAATCCTGCTCCAGCAGCTTGCCCCCAAAAAGACAGATGAAGAAAAAAAGCACGAAGTTGAAGAACGTGAACAGGCTGTTGCAGAAGCGCGCGGACTGCTTGCCGAATTTGCCGCTCTCCGAGTTGAGTACCTTCTGCTCAAGGCTAAGATGGCTCAAGCAAGCAAGGCTTGAGCAGATAACGCCGAAGGGAAACTGGCGCGTATGGCTGATTTTGGCCGGGCGCGGCTGGGGCAAAACGCGAACAGGCGCCGAAGACATAGCCCATTACGCGTTGACGAACCCCGAGTCGCGCATCGGCGTGATCGCGCCAACCTACGCGGACGCGCGGGACACCTGCGTCGAAGGCGAAAGCGGGCTTTTACGAGCGATTCCGCGTGTCTGCGTCAAAGCATGGAACCGGTCGATGGGCGAATTGATTCTCGAGAACGGCAGCCGGATCAAGCTGTTCTCCGCCGACCAGCCCGAGCGGCTGCGCGGCCCCCAACACCACCGCGTCTGGTGCGACGAATTGGGCGCATGGCCCAAAAGCGACGCCTTCGACCAGTTATGGTTCGGGCTCAGGCTTGGCCCCGACCCGCGCGTTATCGTGACAACCACACCAAGGAATACAGAAATGCTCAAAGGTCTTTTCAAAAGGCAGAACGACGACGTCCTTGTGACCCAAGGGCGAACGTCCGAAAACGCGGACAATCTGTCCCCGCACGTCATGAGACAACTCATGGAACGCTACGGCGGAACGCGCCTCGGTCGGCAAGAGCTGGACGCCGAATTCCTCGACGACATCGAAGGCGCGCTATGGAATCACGAGCAATTGGACAAGCTCCGAGTCCAAAGCGTCCCCGAACTGCGGCGCGTTGTCATCGCAATAGATCCCGCTATGACGAGCGGAACGGCCTCGGACGAAACAGGAATAGTGGCGGCGGCGCGTGGCGCGGACGGGCTTCTTTACGTCCTTTCGGACTGGTCGGGCAGGTATTCGCCTGACGCATGGGCCGAACGGGCCTTGATGCTCTACACCGACATGCGCGCGCAAATGATCGTCGCCGAAGTCAACGCGGGCGGCGATCTGGTCGAGCGCATCTTGCGCCAAAAAGCGCCTCACGTTCTGTTCAAACCCGTCCGGGCGATCCGAAGCAAAGTAGATCGTGCCCTGCCCGTCGCGGCGCTTTACGAACAAGGCCGCGTGCGCCACGTCGGAGCCCTGACGCAGCTCGAGGACCAAATGTGCAAATTCACACCCGAGCATCTGGAAATGTCGCCCGACCGGGTCGATGCCCTCGTCTGGGCGCTGACCGAACTCAGCGAAGTCCGGCGCGGCGAACCAAGAGTAAGGTCCTTATAAAGCGAAGCAGCTTGGCAAGCCCTACGTCATTCCCGCGATGCAGGCGGAGCGATGTGTTTACAGAATAATTTTTCAACAATACCAACCGTCATCCCCGCGTAGGCGGGAATCCATCGCTCGCGATAGCGAGCCTAAGACTCCACCGGCCTTTCCGACGAACAGCCGCTGGATTGTTTGAAATCCATTTGCTCCTAAATCGAACAGAAAGCGAAGATCGAATGATAAACCTGTTATTGCCCATCCGCCGTTCACATATCCGGCTCAAAATCAAACTCCGCGCCGTGGTCGTCCTTCGTTGGGCGGCGAGGGCCATGCGCATACTCATAAAGCGCCTCCATCGGATCTTTTTTCACCCGAAACGCGCGCGGCCCCTCGCGGTTCTCCCGAAGTTCCTCGATAAGCCCGCTATCGGCAAGCTTGTCAAAAAACGCGGCGTCGGAACGCGCAAGCCACGCGATCTGAAAAACGCGGTTAACGCCCACTTGCGCAAGAAACCTGTGGATTGCCACATAGCCAAGTTCGAGCCCGCGCTCTTTAGAAGTAATCCCGATAAGAACGGGCGAACGCCTTTTTGAAAAATGGACCCAGCACTTCGCCATAGTGCTTTCGTCGAAGGCGCCCCAACCGTTTTCCAGAACATCAAGCGCAATGTCCATCCCGTGCCGCATGAAGAAAGTCTACAAAGCCGGGAAATGCGGAGCTTGACAGCAGTCAACGGAAGACTTTTTTGCGCCTTCCCCTTACCCCGAAGGAAATTTTTTAACCATGAAAGGCATCGATCATGAGATTAACCAGCCTTGTTTCAGCCCTGTTGCGCCCCAAGACGGAAACAAAATCGAGCGTCGCAGGCCCTCTGATCGCATGGACGCATACGGGACAACCGCAATGGACGCCCCGGCGAATGAGCAGCCTCGCCGAGGAAGGCTTCCGCAAAAACGTCGTGGCCTACCGCTGCGTGATGCAAATCGCGTCCGCCGCGGCGTCGGTGCCGTGGCTGCTCTACGGCACCGACGGGCGCGAGCTTGACGCCCATCCCCTTCTCGATCTTCTATCCCGTCCAAATCCGTTGCAGGACGGCGTGACGTTCCTTGAAACCATCTACGCAAATTTGCAAATCTTCGGGAATGCGTACATCGAAGCGATCCGCGCGGACGAAAGATCGGCCCCGGCGGAATTGTATGCCCTGAGGCCGGACCGGATGAAAGTCATCCCGGGCGCGACAGGCTTCCCGCAAGGCTACCAGTACAACGTCAACGGGCAAACGACGACGTGGGCCGCCGACCCACTCACGGGCAGATCGAACATCCTGCACATCAAGCAGTTCAATCCCCTCGACGATTGGTACGGGCTGTCTCCGATGGAAGCGGCGCTGCAGTCCATCGACCAGCACAACGCTTCCGGCGCATGGAACCAGGCGCTCCTCAATCAGGGCGCGCGTCCTTCCGGAGCGCTTGTCTACGCGCCGAAAGACGGGCTTCCGGCGTCTCTGACGGACGACCAGTTGCAGCGCCTGCGCGAGGAAGTGAATTCCCTCTACATAGGCGACCGGAATGCGGGCCGCCCCCTGATCCTCGAAGGCGGCCTCGACTGGCGCGAAATGAGCCTAAGCCCGAAAGAGATGGACTGGCTTTCAGGCCGAAACAACGCGGCGCGCGACATAGCGCTCGCGTTCGGCGTCCCCGCGCAGCTGATCGGCATCCCCGATGCGCAAACCTACGCAAACTTCGAGCAGGCAAGGCTCGCGTTTTACGAAGAAACAGTCCTGCCGCAATTGACCAAGGTGGCCTCCAGCATCGACGGCTGGCTCTGCCCGATGTACGCGGACAGGCCCGAACTGGATTATGATCTGGACAGCGTCAGCGCCCTGACCGACAAGCGCCAAGCGCAATGGAGCAAAATACAATCAGCCGATTTCCTGACCCCCGACGAAAAACGCGAAGCCGCCGGATACGGACCGTTGGAAACAGCCCCTGAAGCTCCCCAAGCCTAGCGCCCTACATCCACCAGAAAAATCTGACGGAGAAAATAACCGTGCTTGCGCGGCCCTCAAGGCTGGAGAAGTTCACGGAACCGTTAGCCTGCAACGTGTTGGGATCGTCGGCCACAAGTTCGACCGAATCGAGATCCACCGACTTGACCCGGCGAACGGTAAGGTTACCTGAATCGCGAACAAGCACAGCCTCACCCGGCGCGGGATCGCCGTGGCGGTAAGCCTTGGTGTCGATCAATACGAGATCGTCCTTGGCGATGGCGGGCGTCATCGAATCGTCCGGCATCGCGACGATATCGAACCCGAAAATCGGGGATCTGTATTCGGCCAGAAACGTCGAGGCGCTCAGAAACGCTATTGCGTAAAGCGCGTAGTACACGCGGTTCATGTACCACTTTAAAGGGGGCTTCGGAGTCTTCTTCGCAAGCCTGTACGAGTCATACACCAGCCATAGCCACGCGGCATGAAGAGCATAGAAAAGCATGAAGCCTAAATACGAACCGAAAAGGCCGAACTGTCCAAGCACCAAGCAAATAACTTCGACAACCGCGAGGCAGACAATCGCCCGCCGCGCGCGCGCGACATAAAGATGCCCAAGCCCGGGAACGAACGCGTTCATAGTCCCGGCCAACAAAGGATTCCTGATTTCCACACCGACCTCCGGCAAAACTGATACCGCACTTAGTAGCAAAAGCAATGCTTTCGCGCCAGAGGGCGGCTTGGCGCTGATTCGATTTGATCAACAAGAAAGGCAACATATGGACGTTAAACATTTTTCCTGCGCGCTGAGGGTCAAAGCCCTTAGCGGCGACGGCATTTTTACGGGATATGCCAGCACGTTTGGCAACCTCGACCAGCAGAATGAAATCGTGGCGGCGGGCGCATTTACGCGAACGCTTTCCAAATGGCAACGACAGGGCCGAACCCCCGCCCTTCTATGGATGCATGACCCGACGCAGCCTATCGGCATCTGGCAAAGCATTGTCGAGGACAAAAGCGGGCTGCATGTCGAAGGCCGCCTCGCGCTTCGAACCCAAAAGGGAATGGAAGCCTACGAGCTTCTGAAACTCGGAGCCCTGACCGGGCTTTCGATCGGCTACCGCGTCGTCTCGAGCCAGATCGACGCGAAACGGCGCGCGCGCATTCTCACCGATGTCGATCTTTTCGAAATCTCGCTGGTCACCTTCCCGGCGAACGAATCGGCCCGGATCGACGTGGTGAAAGAAAGGGGAAAAGACACCGCCCTAATCGCCTCTCAAGCCGCCGAAAGGCTGCGGAAAGCGGCGCAAATCCTGGTTGAAAGATAAATGGCCCAAAACTTAAAACAAACGGAGAAAAACATATGATCGATATCACGGAAGTACACGCCGCGACGGACACGCTCGCCCGCGCGTTTGAGGAATACAAAAGCGTCAACGACCAGCGCTTGGCCGAAATCGAACGGAAAGGATCGGCGGACGTTCTGCTCGACGACCAGCTTTCGCGCATGGACCAGAGCATCAATCACATTCAGGACGACATTACGAACCTGAAAACGTCCATCCAGCGCCCCGCCAAAGCGGGAGCTCAAACGCCGGACAGCGCCCACAAACAGGCGTTCCTGAATTACGTCGCGAAAGGCCACGACTCCGGCCTCGCATCGTTCGAGAGCAAAGCGCTTGAGGTCATCAACAGCGCCGAGGGCGGATATATGGTCCCCCCCGAAATGTCCGAGCGCATCGTGACCCGTCAGTTCGACACCACACCGATGAGGAAAATCTCGACGGTGATGAGCATTTCGTCCGACGCGGTCGAAATGCTGCGCGACACTGCCGAGCCTGTGGCCCAATGGGTCTCGGAGCTTGGAACGCGCGCGGACACCGCCGACAACGGGATCGGGCGCATTCGCATCCCCGTGCA
>JAQVZU010000003.1 GCA_028708035.1 Alphaproteobacteria bacterium | reverse complement strand
GATGCTGTTCGGCATCACTTTGTGGCAAATGAAGCAGTTGAAGGATGGCGCCGAGGCGGCCATAAATCCCAAAGCAGCGGATCATCAAGGGATCGGCGGGATCGTTCTTTCGTTTATCGAAGGGTTCGCGGATAAAAGGGATCGGAGATGAAGCGAGCTTCGTTTTTTTCCGTTCCGTGGCTTATTCTGGATGCATGCGGAGCCACTGTTGATGGCGCGGTGATCCGGGTTAGCCCTTATCTCTCATAATGCGCGCCTTGTCGCGTTCCCATTCGCGCTGCTTGATCGCTGCGCGCTTGTCGTGCTGCTGCTTGCCTTTTGCAAGGCCTATTTCGATTTTGGCAATGCCGCGCTTATTGAAGTAGATCCCGAGTGGCACCAAGGTCATGCCCTCGCGCTTGACCGCGCCCAGCATTTTATTGATCTCTCTCTTATGCAGTAAGAGCTGGCGCGGACGGCGCGTTTCGTGTTGGAGGTGCGTTCCTGCTTGCTTGTATTCCGGGATATAAGCATTAAGCAGATAAATCGCACCGTCCTTGGGCGTTGCAAAGGATTCCTGGATGCTGGCCTGTCCCGTGCGCAGCGATTTGACCTCGGTCCCGGACAGCACAAGGCCCGCCTCGACCGTCGAGGTGATAAAATAGTCGTGGCGCGCCCGCCGGTTAAGCGACACGTATTTCTGCGCCAGAGCGCGTTCTTCTGCCTTCGTAGCCATAAGCCTTTATCTACCCGAGAGAAGGGTTGGCGTCCATCGATGAATCTGTTAAGGCAAAGGTGAAGGTGTTGCTGTTGACCAAGATCTAAACCGAGTTACCTGCCGATATGCGCCGTTTTGCCCTGTTGCTGATTTGTTTGCTTTTTGCCGCCGCTCCTGCTTTTGCCGCGCCCAAGCATTCCTCCCCTGCCCGTCAGGCCACCGCTAAAGCCACAAAAGTTGTCCGAAAGGCCTCCCCGGCAAAGCATAAAACCGCAAAAATTACCAAGCCTCAGGACGGGACCGCAGCATGGTATCGGCGCGCTTTTGCCGTTGTAAACGAGGGGAAGACTGACCTTGCCGAGGCTCTTGTCGATAAGGGACCTGATCGCGTTTTAAACAAAGTTTTGCGCGGATACATCATGGCTCTGCCGGGCAACGACTATAGCTTCGATCAGCTTAACATTTTCATTTCCGAAAATCCGTCATGGCCGGGGCTTAAGGGCATTCAGATGATCGCGGAGCAGAAGCTTCCGTCAAACATGCCTGCATCGCAGCTTTTGGCATATTTTTCGGAGCATCCCCCTCTGACGCTTGCCGGTTTTTATCGTTATGTGGACGCTCTGAATCAGTTAGGTATGTCCACGAAGGCTCAGAATGCCGTGCGGGCGCGCTGGATCAAAGACGACCTGACGGTGGACGAGCAAACAGCCTTTTATGCGCGTTTCGGCGGGTGGCTTTCTGCAAGCGACATGTGGGAACGCACGGACAGGCTTCTGTGGCGCAACGATTTTTCCGAAGCGCGGCGCATGGCTCCGTATCTCGGAGAAACCGATAAAACCCTGTTGGACGCCCGGATTTCGCTCGCCTCGGGCGACGGCAACGCAGCCGCTTGGTCGAGCCGGATCGGAACGGACGCACGCAACGATCCGGGCCTTCTTTATCAACGTCTTCGCTGGGACGTCAAAAACAATCGCGACGATAACGCCGAAGAGCTTCTCCTCAACCCTCCTTCCGATCTCGGCCACCCCGAGGCGTGGTGGGAGCAACGCGCTATCGTGGTTCGCCGCGCGATTGAACGAAAGGACTTCGCCCTTGCCTATCGGCTTGCGTCGCTGCACGGACAAGCCACTCCGAAAACCGTCGCACAGGCGGAATTTCTCAGCGGGTGGCTGGCGCTGCGGTTTCTTAACAAGCCTGAAGCTGCGATCAGGCATTTCCAAGCTCTCTATACCACGGCGTCAACGCCTGTTTCCAGGGCACGCGGCGCTTACTGGCTCGGGCGCACATATGAGGTTCTGGGAGACAAGGTTGACGCCGAGCAGGCATACGAAGACGCTTCGGTCTTCAACACCACGTTTTATGGGCAATTGGCCGCAACGCGGATTTTCGCTTCGCCAGTTTTGGCTGTCAAATCCGATCCGCCGATCCCCGACGCCGTGCGCAAGTCATTTTTCGCGCGCGATCAGATCCGCGCCATCGTTCGCTTGCATGCCATTGGCGAGTATGACCGCGCCAATGCTTTTTTCAGGGCTTCGGCAGAACGCGCTTCGAAACGCGCCGAGTTTGTTCTTCTGGCCGAGGTCGCGGGACAGCTTCGCAGGCCAGATCTGGGAATTCAAGCAGTGAAGGCTGCGCACCAAAAAAACTTCCTCGTGCATAATGGGGGATTCCCGCTGATTACGATTCATGTTCCCTCGCCCCCCGAGGCCGCCTTTACTCATGCAATGATCCGCCAGGAAAGCATGTTCAAGCCGGATGCCACGAGCAGCGCGGGGGCTCGCGGGCTGATGCAGCTTATGCCGCGCACGGCCAAGGATATGTGCCGGAAAGTGGGCCTTACGTATAGCGAAGCGCGGCTTGGTGAACCATCCTATAATCTTCAACTTGGGACGGGTTTCGCTTCGCAACAGATTGAGCGGTTTGACGGATCGTACATTTTAGCTCTCGCGGGTTATAATGCAGGACCGGGACGCGTGCGAGAATGGATCGAAGAATTTGGCGATCCACGCACCTCTAATGTGGATCCGATTGACTGGATCGAAATGATTCCTATTTCTGAAACGCGCAATTATGTTCAACGTATCATTGAAAGCATCCAGGTCTATCGCGCAAAGCTGGCTGGCGGTCGATCACCCCTTATGATTGCGAGCGACTTGGGATATAAGCCCATAACCTCATCAGCGCGATAAAACCGCATCGGAAACGTAAGGATTGTGCTGGCGCTCGGCGCCAAAGGACGAAGCTGAGCCATGGCCAGGGATAAAGGAGACATCGCCAAGAGGCCATAGCTTCTGCGTAATTGAACGGATCAACGCTTTAGGGTCGCTGCCCATCAAGTCGGCACGGCCTATTGAGTTCTTGAACAATACGTCCCCCACGGCAGCAAAGTTGGCTTCTTTATTATAAAAAACTACATGTCCTGGCGTGTGACCGGGACAATGAATGACTTGCCATGTCGTTTCGCCAATCTCGACTGTGTCGCCATCCTTGAGCCATCGATCCGGAACAAAGCTGTCCATGCCCGTCATACCGCATTGCCTTGCGTTTTGAGGAATGGACGAGACCCATAACGCATCTTCGATAGCCGGACCTTCTATAGGAGCCGCCGTGAAGGCCTTAAGCTCTTTTGCTCCTCCGCCATGATCGAGATGACCATGCGAGATCCATATTTTTTCAATCCTTACGCCGTACTTGCGGGCTTCGTCCATGATGCGCTCCACATCGCCGCCGGGATCAACCACCGCACATTTCTTCGTTTTATTACAAACAATCAACATGCAATTCTGTGCGAACTGAGTTACGCGGACAACATGGACACTAATCGGAGATTCTTCAGGCATAATTTCCTCTAAACTGAGCATGGACCAAACGGGATGCCCCCGTATGTGAACAAGATGATGTTTTTAACGGGCGGCTGAGGGTTTGGGGAGTTTCTTTTTGGATAAGGTTTTTTTCTCGGTTGTTTTGGATTCTTTTTTAGCGGATGCAGAGGCATTCTTTTTTGATAAAACGGCTTTCGGTTTTTTTGGGGCTATTTTTTTCGCCTCGGTCTTTTTAGGCGGCTTCTTTGCGATCTCGAGAATTGGGAGCCCGCAAGCTTTGTTGATTGCGGCATAAGCTTCCGTCGCTCCGGTTAAAGGAAACTGTTCTGTCAGGGTCGTGATCTTGCTTTGGGCCGCAATGGCTGAAATCTCGGCGGCTTTGCCGGACCTCAATGCTACTGAAATTTTGTGATCGGTCATGGCCTCGCGCGCCCACGCGGTATCGCGAGCGGCGAAAAGATCGAAGCTATCGTTGCCGATCTTTAACGTAACCCCATGTTTGGAGTCCAAAGGCACTCCTGCGCCAAAGCTGAAAACATCGCTGCTTCCTTCGACGGGACGATGAGTGACCATCAGATAGCGAACGCGTTGATTTTTTCCAACGCCTTTCGTCTTGACTGTGGACATGTAACAAATGTTCTGTCCGCCCTCTTCGTTCGAGAAAGCGCGCCAAACGCCAAAAGTCCCAAGATCTTTCTCCTTGGCGATGGCAATGGACGGTGCAAAAAGAAAAAGCGCTACAGCAATGCGGATTGCGGAACTCCCCCTCCCTCGCAAATGGCCGCGAGAATATATGAAAGGTTGTAACGTCATGGATTTGTCGTTTGTGCAACTCCTGTCGCCGCAGCGACAACTGGATTAAGAATGGGGGCCAAAGCTTTTAACATTTGCGCGGAAAGAGCGCTGGTGAAAACATAGCTCTCGGCGTCTTCGCCCGCAACATGCGCGGTGATTGTGCCAAAAAAGCGATCGCCGATATAAAACACAAATGTTCCCGTCCGGTTGACGACCCGCGACGAAATAAGCCGCCCCCCGGCTCCGTACTCATCATAGCGATGATCGCCGGTTCCGGTTTTTCCTCCCACGGGAATTTCCCCGCCTGTTTCATCCTTGTATATGCCCTTTAGCCGTTGCGCGGTCCCGTTTTGAACCACCTCGGCCATAATGTCTTTCATGACGTGGGCCACTTCGGGAGCCATAACTTCCTGCGGCTGGCGGTCAGGATCTAGCTTGAAAAGCGTTTGGTAAGGCGTGTCCTTGCCGAACTCTAGCGACTCAAACCGCTGTACCGGCAACCTCTTGCCGTCATTAAGAATAATACCCACGAGTTCCGCCAGCGCTCCCGGTCTGTCCGCGGAACTGCCGATGGCCGTGGCGAAGCTCGGCACAAGCCTGTCGAATGGATATCCAAGCCGCTTCCAGCGCTTCTGAATTCGCGCAAACGCATCTTCTTCAAGAATAATGCGAATGCGCGTGTTTTGCGCGCGCGTACTGGACTTATAGAGCCACGCGTAGCTTTCGATACGAACAGGTCGACTGGCCTCTACAAGTTGGCGCGTCGTGGCTTTTGGATTTTTGCGCCAGTAAGCGACAAGCCAAAGCTCCATGGGATTGACGCCTGAAAGATAAGCTCGGTCTTCAAGCGAAAACTTGTTGACTGCGTATTGGTCGTAAAGCTTGCGCAACCGCGCTTCCGGAATTTGCGGCAGCGCATTCTGCTGATTCATAAACGCGGTATAATTGGCGTAATCCGCCTCCGGAACAAGCGAGCGGAACACGACTGTTCTTGCCACCGCACCCTTGTGCGCGTGAGCCAAAAGCTTCTCGATGCGTTGATTTTGCGTGAGATTGTTGAAGTCCGAGATGTAGCGGTTGAGGTAGATCTTCCCCTCTTCGTCGGCGAAGCGTTCGAGATAGTCCTGCCGCGCCGGGTTCTCGTCATCGTTAAGAAGTTCGTCCTTGGTCAAAGGCTCCTGCGCAATGGTGTAAGTCACGATGTCGCGCATCAGCCGGATGAAAACAAGGTTGACCGAATGACGGAATCCTTCATGCAGATCCATGACGCGAGAGTCTTCTTCTTTTTCGAAATTATGGAAAGTGTGCTCGCCACTGCCTGTAAAGAACACTTCAGCGGGACTTGCGGAATACCTGCGGTCCAAGGACGCCTTGAGCATCGCGTCGAGATCGGATTCCGGATGCGCGCCAAGATAATCGAGCGCCCAAGCGGTTAGCCTGTCCGGAGCCTCTTCCTTAAGATCGGCGATGTCGTCCGAATCAAGCCCAGCGTACCGCCTGTGAAGCTCCGCGATGATTTCAAGATATGTCACAAGCGTGCGAAGCTTTGCCGTCGAGCCAAGATCGAGCTTCATTCCCTCGTTCATGTCAAAAGGACCGTCGATGTTGTCGGCCTGAAGCCGAAGCTTGTTGCTGCGCTCGCCTCGCTCGTAAAGGACGACGCTCCACTTAATCTTGGCCGGATCGTTTTCGGGCTTGAGAAGCCGGAATCCGTAAAGCCCGTTCTGCTCCAGAAATTCCCTCTCGCCCATATGCTTGAGAAAATCAACAAGCTTCGCCTGAGCCTCGCGCAAAATGGTCGTATGGCCCGAAAGGTCAAGCCGGTCGATCTCGTAAAGATTCTTGAGTCCCAGCAGATTCATCAGATGCGTGCGAAATGCATTGACCGCCTTTTGCTCGATATAAGGAGGCTGGGGATATTCGGGAGCCTCCTTAAGGAACTGAAGCCTTGCCTCCCGCGCCGTGTCGCGAAGAGGCAGCGAGATCACCCCCGCCCACATCAGACGGTCCAAGGTGGCGTCGATTAGCTCTTCCAGCGCCGCATGGTTTGTCTGAAGATAAAAACTCGGCCTGCGCTGCGCCAGAATAAGCCCTAGAACCGATCTGTATACAGATGCCTTTTTGGCTAAGAACTCGGGGTTCGCCTCATCCGCGTTCAGCGCCTCCGATGCGTCCTTAAGATCAAGCCCGAACCAAGCCCAAAGGCCGTCGCCGATGCTGTTGATTTCGCCGAACCCCGGCCTTGCCAGAAGTGGCGTGTTGTTGAGGTAATCGAGAACGATTTTCTTGCGCGCCGCCCGCGTGTCAGGCCCGTCAAGATAAACCCTGAACGACGCCGATGCGATTTGCCTCAGCTTTTCAAGCGCGCTACCGGTTTTTCCCTGCGGCGAAAAGCGAAACTTCTCAATCTGGGTCGCGAGCGTGCTTCCTCCGCCTTCGTTCTGCCCCGTAAGCTGTCCGAGCACTGCCGCAAACAACCGGTTCCATTCGATCACGGGATTTCGCGTCGCGAAACCGTCCTGAAGAACCTCTCGGTTTTCAATGTAAAGCAAAGTCTTTACGAGTAGCGGTGGAATGCTGTTGAAATCCTGAAAGATGTGATTGGGATAGGAAGCAACGTAGATCTGCTCGCCCGAACTATCGAAAAGTGAAAGCCCCGCCGAGGCCTTAGGATGGTAGATCGGATAAATTCCGCGCCTGACAAGATCGGTATAAGCCTTCGACGCCCTTGCCTGCTCTATCACGGTAAAATCGCTTGCAAGCAAGGTCTTGGTGTAAAAGGGGAGATAGGCATATCCGAGCCTCTCGTTATAAGGCCCCGCCTTGGGATAACGCATACGCTCGTTCATCCCCGACTTCATTTCGAATGCAATTTGTTTATCATACCACGAAAACGCCTGCGCCTGCAAAGCCGAGGTCTGCATTTCCCCATAGCCCAAGAGAGCCGCGACAACGCAAAAGCTTAAAAATGCGGCCCAGAAACAAAGCTTAAAAGCCCTTCGGACGGACTTTTTTCGTGGAACGTACCGTGGCATTACGGCGCGGCGGCGATGGGGCAGTCTCGGTTGTTGAGCGCGCATTCTAAGCTACGCCCCCAGAATGCTGCGCACTGTTGGAACCAACTCACCGCGAGGCACCCCAGCCTGAGTTTTGGCAATCATATCCTTTACCACCACGGCACCTTTGGCTTTCTCATCCCCGCCAAGCAAAAGAACAATGGGAATGCCCGCCTTGTCGGCGTATTTGATCTGCTTGTCGAGTTTCGATGGCTCCAGCCAGTTTTCCACGCGCAAGCCTGCGCCGCGGAGCTCGGTTGCAAGCGCCAGGTAATCCATGCTCAGGCTTGGATCGAGCTGGGCAATAAGAACCTCCACCGACGGCTTGGCCAACGGCAAAAGACTGTTTGTGCGCAGCGCGTCGAATAACCGCGTAAGCCCGATGGAAATCCCGACCCCCGGCAGCTTTGAGCGCGTATAATGGCTCGCCAAGTCATCATAGCGTCCGCCTGAACAAACGCTGCCGAACTCGGGGTGCGCGTCAATGGTCGTCTCGTAGACGGTCCCCGTATAGTAATCAAGCCCACGCGCAATCGAGAGATCGAACCTCGTGCGTTTCTCAGGCACTTCAAGCGCTCTGAGAGACTCGATCATGGCCCCGACTTCTTCGACACCCTGCCTGAATGCCGGATTGTCGATGGGAAGGACCTTCAGTTCAGAAAGAATCTCGTCTTTCGACCCTTCATGCCCCGTAAGTCTAAGCAAGTCATCCGCCGCTTTGTCGGACAGGCCAAGCGCTGTAACGTTTTCTTTCACTTTCGCCGCACCGATCTTGGCAAGCTTGTCGATTTCGCGCAGGATCAGCTTCTGCGCCTCCTCGTCGACGACGCCCCAGCCCGAAAGAAGCCCGCGCAGAATTTTGCGGTTATTGAATCGGATGGTGAAATCTCCGATTTTCAGTTCCTCGAAAATCTGGACGATAATTGCGGGAAGCTCGGCATCATAGGCGGGGCTAAGCTTGTCCTTGCCGATGATGTCGATGTCGCATTGATAAAATTCCCTGAAGCGGCCTTTTTGCGCGCGCTCGCCCCTGTAAACGCGCTGCATTTGATACCGCCGGAACGGAAACGCAAGCTCGCGTTCATGCTCGGCGACATAGCGCGCCAAGGGTACGGTAAGATCGAACCGCAACGCGAGATCGGCTTCATGCCCCTGCTGAAGCCCTCCGGTCGATTGGACGAAATACACCTGCTTTTCGGTTTCGCCGCCCGATTTGGTTAGAAGGACGTCTTTGAGTTCGAAAACCGGCGTCTCAATCTGGGTGAAGCCGAAGCGTTCATAGCCCCGGCGGATAATGTCGAACATATGCTGGAATATTCTTTGTTCGCGCGGAAGGAGTTCCAAGGTTCCTGACGCGGTACGCGGCGTAATCATCATATTCTGGCTTTCCCAAATCTTCGGAATGTTTTTTATCAAGAGCCTGAGAGATTATAAAGTCCTTGAAGGAATTTCCTCTACCAAATTCGGTTAGGAATTAGGGCGAAAAACCCAGTCAACATAGTTCACATTCCTATTGCAAGCCGCTGCTGCCGAATTGAGGTTGAGAGGCATAGTCTGCTTGATCCCGTTGATATAAATAGCCACCAGCCCAGGCAAACTGGCAGAAAGAGAATTCCGCATAGCGGCAGGAATGCAGTATTTTCTGGGCATGAGGGCCTCGATGGCGAAAAGAGGAACATTGGTCGTCACTGTCCCTGAAAAATTGCAGTGCGTGTTGGCCCCCGCTCCATCGACCAGCCACCCGCAGGCATAGAGCCCCTTATGGTTGCTGCTCGACAAGTGCGGATTGGTAAAACGGCCAAAAGGACTGACGATAACCCATGTCGCTCCAACCTGCTGCACGGCATAGGAGGGAAAGACTCCCTTTGACATAAAGGTGCTCATAATGGTGTTTGTGTTAGTCGTCGGAACCGCTATCAATCCCGAGGCATACCCGCGAATATTGCGAGAAATGTTCAGAAGAAGCTCGGCAAACGCCGCCTGCTTCGCGTTTTCCTGCATATTTCGCGCAACCGTCCAGACCGCGCTCATGCAAAGCCCGATTACGCCGATTACTATGCAGAGTTCCGTCAGCGTAAACCCGCGCTTGCTCAATGATGGGGGCAAACATCTCTTCATCTTTATCCTCATAACACTATGCCGTTGAAGTATAGAGCCAATTAGTTAACGATTATGAACATCGCCAAACAAGCCAAAAGTGTTTTTAGCAGGCTATTAAGCAGCCTTAGGATTTGACGTCGAATCGGAGTTTTTATAATGTAGGCAGTATGCCGTCTCATATTCTCATCTCAGGCGGAGCCGGGTATATCGGCAGCCACGCCGCTTATGTCCTCCGCCAACAGGGTTACGATCCTGTCGTTGTCGATAATCTATCCACCGGCAACGCTTGGGCTGCGTCGTTTGGGCCTTTGGAACAGGGGGATATTGGGGATAGGGAATTTATTTGTTCAGTTTGCGAAAAGTACAAGCCGGTGGCTGCGCTGCATTTCGCTGCTTTTATCGATGTGGCGGAGTCCGTCCGGAATCCGGCAAAGTACATCGAAAACAATCGGGACAAAGCGGCCATTTTCTTTAAAACGTTGAATTCTTGCGGCGTCAAAAAGATCGTGTTCTCCAGCACGGCGGCGGTTTATGGCGAGACGGCTTCCGTTTACAGTACCGTCGGCGGCAGCGGACCGGTTTCGGAACTTTATCCGACGAAACCCATCAATCCTTATGGCCAATCCAAGCTCGAGGCCGAAGCGTATCTTCGAATGATGGATGCGGACGGGCTGCGGTCGGTTACTCTGCGGTATTTCAACGTCGCAGGAGCAGCCCCTCTTGAGGCGCAAATCGGCGAGGCCCACCTACCTGAAACGCATCTCATTCCACGGCTTGTGATGCCCTTGACCGATATGCCTCAAAGTTTTCTCTCCGCACTTGGGATGGAAAAAGACTTTGCCATTTATGGCAGCGATTATTCAACGCCGGACGGAACGGCCGTTCGCGATTACATTCATGTGCTTGATCTGATCGACGGGCACGTGCGCGCTTTGGTTTATCTGCTCGATGGTGGAGAAACGGCTATATTCAACCTTGGTACTGGCAAAGGTTATTCGGTCTCCGAAATTGTGGCAGCGGCACGCAAAGTTCTTGGAAGACCCGATTTTATGCCCAAAATAGCACAAAGGCGCGAGGGCGATCCCGCCGTTCTGGTCGCGAGCAATTCCAAGGCCGACAGGATTCTTGGGTGGAAGCCGACGCGGTCCATCCACGATATTATCAACGATGCGGCGGCTTGGCACAGATCCTCCCTCTATCAGGACGCGATGAAGGCGAAGCTGAAAGCGGCAGCTTAGGCTCTCGTTGGACTTATGGTTTTAGGACGCTATACTTCGGGCATGTCATTATTTCTAGCTCCTCGAGGCTCGGCAGAACCAGGCGATCCGGATATTGCCACACCATGCGGCAATGTCTCGGTCAAAACGCGCCCGATGACAAAGAAACCCTCCATGTACAAAGTCTTTTTGTTGAACGACGATTACACGCCGATGGATTTCGTTGTGCAGATTCTCGAGATCGTGTTCAATAAATCGCGGCAAGACGCGACGGACATCATGTTGCAGGTGCATAAGACCGGAATCGGGCTTTGCGGCGTATTTACCTTCGAAATAGCGGAAACAAAGGTTGCACAAGTCATGTCTGCCGCAAGGCAGGCTCAGCACCCGCTTCAGTGTGTTATGGAGAAGGAATAAGTTTTTAGGTCTTCTTAGTCGTCACGACTTTTTTTCCGTTGAGGCCGAGAACGAGTTCGCCACGTTTGAGGGACAAAGCCAAATCTCCGAAAAGCTCGCGCCGCCATCCGCGAAGAATTGGAATATCGGCTTCGTCGTTTATCATGAGATCTTCAAGGTCGTCTGTCGTCGCGATCAGCTTGGCGGCAACGCCGTGTTCTTCACTGACCTGCTTGAGCAGGACTTTCAATAAATCAACTGAAGGGCCCAAGCCCGGAGGGACGGGGCGGCGCTCCTGCCCTTTAGGACATTGTTCCAGGGGAACTTCCATAGCAGTCGCCACGGCTTTCAAAATCTCTGTTCCCTGGCGGCCTTCCACAAAACCTGCGTTAAAGCCACGTATGCGCGAAAGGTCTGAGGAAGCGCGCGGGGGGTGGTAGGCTAGTTCAAGCAGTGTTTCATCACGAAGAATGCGGCTGCGAGGGATGTTGTGGCGCTGGGCCTCGATTTCGCGCCATGCGGCCAGTTCTTGCACCAATGCGCGAAGACGGGGTTTTTCAGCGCGAAGCTTCAGGCGACGCCATGCTTGGCGAGGATCCGAGGCGTAAGTGGCCGGGCTTGTCAGCACTTCCACTTCCTCGCGAACCCACGAAACGCGGCCATTCTTTTCAAGGCGCGCCTGTAGTTTGAGATAGACCTCGCGCAGGTGCGTAACGTCGCCTAACGCATAAGCAAGTTGCTTGTCAGAAAGTGGGCGTTGCGCCCAGTCCGTGAAGCGGCTCGATTTATCGACTCTCGCGTTGGCCAGAGACGCCGCCAGCGTTTCGTAGCTCGCGGCTTCGCCGAAACCGCAGACCATCGCAGCAACCTGCGTGTCAAACATCGGCGCGGGAACAACGCCAGTCATGTTATAGAAAATCTCCACGTCTTGGCGAGCCGCGTGGAAGACCTTGAGCACCATGGGGTCGCTCATGAGATCGAACAAGGGCTTTAGGTCAATGTTCTCGGCCAATGGATCTATGGCGACGGCTTCGTGAGCGCCGCCGATCTGAATCAAACAGACTTTCGGCCAAAAGGTCCTTTCGCGCATGAATTCTGTATCGACGGTAATGAATCTGGTTTCGCGTTCACGAGCGCAAAAATCGGTAAGTTGTTTTGTCGTTGTAACAAGCATCGGAATTTTATGGCTAGGTTTATAGAGGACGCTATTGCGCGATTTTGCGGGCTTCACGCGAATCGTATCCTCTGAATGTCTGATGGTCGCTCTTCAACGCTTTCCTTGCAACCCTTTTAACGTTGCCATATATTTCCAACTCATTCATTTTCATAGGGTTGGCTCATGAACGACAAGACTCCCCCGCAATCTTCTACCCAACAGCAAGCTTCGTTACCGATGTTCTATTCGTCTCCAAGGCCGCTGGACCGTGTGCGCGATGCTAATATGAAGCTTAACCGCCCCACCAATTTCGAATTCGCTTCGAAGACAAACGCCATTCCGCTGCTCGTCAACGAATTTCCGATGGCCGCCGCATTTTATCCCATCGTTTTCGCTGCGGGAGAAGTGCCCGTTCCAGCCGTTGTGGTAGGACTTAAGAACGACAATAATTTGTTCGTGGGACCGGATGGAGCTTGGCTTCCTGGGGCTTACCTTCCGGCTTACATCAGGCGGTACCCTTTCATTTTGATGGATGACCCCGAAAACAAGCAGTTTGTTCTTTGCATCGACGAGAACTGCGGGCTTCTTAAGGAAGATGGTGAATTCGCTTTATTTGAAAAAGAAGAGCCAAGCAAGTTCACCAAAAGCGCGATGGAGTTTTGTGCCGCTTTGCGTCAGCAGGGCGACGCTACAGACGAGTTTGTGAAGGCTTTAAAGCAGCATGATCTGCTTGTTCCGAACAATGCTGAAATCACGGCTCCGGACGGGACACGTTTTATGTTAAGCGGCTTTCTGATTATCGACCCGAAGAAGTTCGACGCTCTGCCCGATAGCGTCGTTCTGCAGTGGCGCAAGAAGGGCTGGCTTGGGCTCATTTATGCCCACCTGCTGTCTTCCTATAGATGGCAAAACCTCGTCGATCTTGCGCAAACCCGCAAGAAATAGAAACATGCCATAGGGGGTGCGTCATGCATCTGTCCAGGATAGCTGTGGTTTTTTGCCTGTTGCTGTTCTCGTTCTCCGCTCAGGCGCAACCAGCAAAGCATGGGCTTGCATTGCATGGCGATCCCCATTATGGGCCAGACTTTAGGCATTTCGATTATGTGAGCCCCGATGCGCCCAAGGGCGGGAATTTGCATTTGGACGCTATCGGAACGTTTGACACGTTGAACCCCTTCACCCTTAAGGGCGTCGCGGCGGATGGTTTAGGGCTGACATTCGAAACGCTCACGACAAAGTCACTCGATGAGCCATTCAGCGAATATGGGTGGGTTGCCGAAAGCATTGCCATCGCGTCTGACAGGACTTGGATTTCCTATAAGCTCAGGCCTCAGGCGAAATTTCATGACGGATCGCCGATTACGCCTGAAGATGTCATCTTCTCGTTCGAAACGCTGCGGGATAAGGGGCATCCGATGTATCGCAGTTACTATAAAGATATTACAAAGGCAGAAAAAACGGGGCCGCATGAAGTTAAATTCACCTTTAAAGACGGGAAAAATACTGAACTTCCGATGATTATCGGGGAGCTGCCTATCCTTTCGAAGCGCGACTGGAAGGGAAGAAACTTTTCGGCGACGACGCTTGACAAGATTATGGGAAGCGGGCCTTATAAAATTGAGAGTTTCACGCAGGGGCGGACCATCACCTTTGCGCGCGTTAAGGATTATTGGGCTGCCGATTTGCCGGTCAATAAGGGTAGGTTTAATTTCGACCGCATTGTTTACGATTATTACCGGGACTCTTCGGTGGCGACCGAGGCTTTTTTCGCCGGACGCTATGATTATCGGTATGAGAACGTCGCAAAGAATTGGGCTTTGAACTACAACACGCCCGCCGTCCAAAAGGGCTTTATCAAAAAGCAAGAGATCAGGAACGAGCTTCCGGTCGGGATGCAGGCGTTTGTGCTGAATACCCGTCGTCCGATATTTCAGGACAAGCGTGTGCGCGAGGCCTTGGGATATGCGTTCGACTTCGAATGGTCGAATAAAAATTTGGCCTATGGGCTTTATGCTCGGACCGCGAGTTACTTTGAAAACTCGGAGCTGGCGGCGAAGGGGCTTCCCTCGCCCGCGGAACTGAAGCTTTTGGAGCCTTATCGCGGCAAGATTCCCGAGGAGGTTTTCACCAAGCCATTCGAGCTTCCGAAAACGGATGGCAGCGGCGAAAACCGCAATAACCTGCGCAAGGCGGCTGAGCTTTTAAAAGATGCAGGGTGGACGATGAAAAGCGGCGTTCTGGTCGATGCGAAGGGCGCGCCATTCACGTTCGAAATTCTCGAATATCAGCCGATGTTCGAGCGCTGGATTCAGCCGATGTTACGGAATCTGGAAAGGCTTGGAATCAAGGCGACGTTTAGAGTTATCGACTCTGCCCAGTATCAGAACCGTGTCAACGACTTCGATTATGACATGATTACTTCCGTATTTCCTCAATCTCTGTCGCCGGGGAATGAGCAATACGATATGTGGGGATCGAGCAAAGTGGACGTCAAAGGAAGCCGAAACCTGATTGGCGTTCGCGATCCCGTCGTCGATGCTTTAATCGACAAGCTCGTTCATGCGGAAAGCCGCGGGGATCTTGTGACCGCTTGTCGCGCGCTGGATCGCGTTTTGCTGTGGCAATACTATGTCATTCCTCATTGGTATATGGGGTCGTATCGCATTGCTTATTGGGACAAGTTCGGGCAGCCGAAGGTCTCGCCCAAATATGGGCTTCCGGTTGTCGAGACATGGTGGGTCGATACGGCAAAGGCAGCCAAGATCGACAGCGCACAAAACAGGAAATAAAAAACCGGAAGCGCTGTTTGGCGCTTCCTGTTAAAAAGTCGATGTGGGATGCGGCGACTTTAAACCGCTCTCGTTATTTCGCCTCCATCATCGCCACAGCCGTGTCCGACATGCGGTTCGAGAAGGCCCATTCATTGTCGTACCAGCTCATCACGCGGACGAATGTGCCGCCGATAACTTTTGTCTCATTGATAGCGAAGACTGACGAATGGAAGTTGTGATTGAAGTCGCTCGACACCAAGGGATCGGTGTACGTCGCAAGGATGCCTTTAAGCGCCCCAGTCGAAGCCGCCAAGATCGCCTTATTCACCTCTTCGACTGTCGTGGGCTTTTTTGCCGTGAACTTGAAGTCGATGACGGAGACGTTTGGCGTGGGAACGCGGATCGACGCGCCGTCGAGTTTACCCTTGAGATCTGGAAGCACTTTGCCAACAGCCTTGGCGGCTCCGGTGGAGGTGGGGATCATGTTGATTGCTGCGGCGCGTGCTCGATGCAGGTCCTTGTGCGCCGTATCCACCGTGCGCTGGTCGCCTGTGTAGGAGTGGATCGTCGTCATGAAGCCCTGCTCGATTCCGATCGCGTTATGAAGAACGAACGCAACGGGGGCAAGGCAGTTGGTCGTGCACGACGCGTTGGAGACGACGACGTGCGACGCCTTAAGCGCATTGTGGTTGACACCGTAGACCACCGTGATGTCTTCGTCCGTCGCGGGAGCTGAGATGAGGACTTTCTTTGCGCCCGCCAGCAGATGCTTGGAGGCGTCATCGCGCTTGGTAAAGCGGCCTGAACATTCCATCGCCACGTCGATTCCAAGATCCTTCCATGGAAGCTTCCCCGGATCGGCGCTTTCAAGAACCCTGATGCGCTTGCCGTTGACCACCATGTCCGCCCCGTCGATTGAGACGTCTCCATTAAATGGCCCGTGCACCGAGTCGTACTTGAGCAGATGCGCGTTTGTCGCCGGAGGCGCCAAATCGTTGATGGCGACGACTTCGATGTCATTGCGCTTGGATTCAAATATGGCTCGCAGAACAAGCCTGCCTATGCGGCCAAAGCCATTGATGGAAACGCGAACGGTCATGGAAAAACCTCCTGCTAACATTCATTATGGGTGTGTCTCCGGAAGACACAAACGGCACAAAAAAATTTCTAACGCCTTAGCGCAGCAATTCCTGTGCTTTCTCGACGACTTTCGCTGCGGTGATTCCGAAATGCTCAAAGAGCTTTTCGGCGGGCGCAGATGCGCCGAAGCCCGTCATGCCGATGAACGCTCCGTTGCAACCGAGATAGCGATCCCAACCTTGGCGAATCCCCGCCTCAATCACGATGCGCGGAACCGAGCCTAACACGTTTTCGCGGTAGGCTTCTGACTGCTCGTCAAAAAGTTCGAGACAAGGCATCGAGACCACGGCAGCTTTGATGCCCTTCTCTGCCAGTTGTTTGCGCGCATCCATGGCGCGGTATATTTCAGATCCGGTCGAGATGATCGTTATGTCGCGCTTCTCGCCTTCTCCGGCTAGGACATAGCCCCCCTTGACCGAGATGTTTTCGGCAGTGTTCTGACGAATCGTGGGGACTCCCTGGCGCGACAAGACGATAACGCTGGGGCGCGTCTTACTCCTCAAGGCTATTTCCCAGCATTCAGTGGTTTCAATGCCGTCGCAGGGGCGCATGACCAACAGATTGGGAATCGCGCGCATGGCAGCAAGATGCTCGACAGGCTGGTGCGTCGGACCATCCTCGCCGAGGCCGATGCTGACGTGCGTCATGATGTAGATCACTCGCTGCCGCATGAGGGCCGCAAGGCGAATGGCCGGACGACAATAGTCCGTGAATACGAAGAACGTACCGCCGTAAGGAATCATTCCGCCATGGAGTGCCAAGCCGCCCATCGCCGCGCACATGCCGTGTTCGCGCACGCCCCAGTGAACATAGCGCCCGCTGTAGTCGCACGGAGCGATGTCCGACGTGCCTTTAACATGCGTGTTGTTGGACTCGGAAAGATCCGCGCTACCTCCGATGAGGCCGGGAAGCGTCGGCATGATCCCTTGCAAAACAATGCCCGAGCATTTGCGGGTCGCGTGCTTCGGCTTTTCTTCGGCCAACTTGCGTTTGACTTCGGCGAGTGCTTTTTCGCATTCTGCCGTGACGTCGCCTTTCAGAATCATCTCGAACGCACCACGCTTCTCATGCGCATCAAGCCGTCTTTTCCATTCGACGTACTCTTGATGGCCGCGCGCACCGATTTTGCGCCAGGCGGTCAAAATTGGCTCGGGGACGACGAAAGGCTCGTGAGCCCAGCCGAGTTGGGCGCGCGCAGCGGCGACTTCTTCCGCGCCCAGTGGGGCTCCGTGACAGCTGGACGTGCCCTGCTTTTTAGGTGAGCCATAGCCGATGATCGTGCGGCAGGCGATGAGCGAGGGTTTATCCGTCACCGCTAAAGCGGCATTTGTGGCAGCTTCGATAGCGGCAAAGTCATGGCCATCGACCGTTTGCACATGCCAACCATAGGCACGGTAACGGGCCTGAACGTCTTCGGTAAACGTTAGCGATGTGGGGCCGTCGATGGAGATTTTATTGTCGTCGTAGAAGACGATAAGACGGCCAAGCTTGAGGTGGCCTGCGAGAGACGCGGCTTCGTGGCTAATGCCTTCCATCATTTCGCCATCGGAGGTAATGACAAACGTGCGGTGGTTGACAAGATCGTCTCCGAAGCGGGCGTTTAACATCCGCTCAGCCAGCGCAAAGCCGGTCGCATGAGCAACGCCCTGCCCTAATGGACCTGTGGTAATCTCAACGCCTATTTCGGGATCGACTTCGGGGTGGCCCGCTGCGATGCTGCCGAGCTGGCGAAAATTCTTGATCGCCTCGATCGTCATCTTTTTAAAGCCGGTCACGTACGTCAGCGCATAAAGAAGGGCGGAAGCGTGGCCAGGAGACATGATAAAGCGGTCACGGTCGGGCCATGCCGGATTTTCGGAATCAAAGCGGAGAAATTTGGACCACAGAACCGCCGCGACGTCTGCCACTCCCATGGGCATGCCCGGATGACCGGATTTTGCGCACTCGACGGCATCCATGGCCAAGGCGCGAAGAGCGTTGCTCATGTCTTTCAATGAGGGATCACAAGTAACGGCAGCAGATATAGGCATTGGATTGTCCTTTTTTGGCTCTCGCTTTATGAACGCCGCCTTTATATACGGCGCTGCGGAAAATGCCGTATTTTTCAATGAGAAGCAATACCTCCAAACGAGTTAATGAAATTGCCTTCCGAATGGGCTTTTTATAGGCCAAATTAGCGCGAATGGCGGTATTTTCTCCTCCGCTTTGACAGCAGTTGTCCTTAAAAATCTCAAAAATATTAAGTGCTATCGAAAGGCGGGAAGGACGCCCCCCTACCCTTAACCCTTTATGGCTGAGCTCTTAATCGCCCCCTCAACACAGTCCGCAAGGTTATCTGCCGCCGATACCTTTCCCAAGGCCCTCGCAGCAGCGGCTGTTTTGGTAAGAGAAGATGGCAAAGCCATAACCGACTCCAATCTTACCGCTAAAGACTCAGGCGTGAAAGCAGACTCGGGAATAAGCCATGCTCCGCCCGCTTCGGCAATTGCCTCGGCGTTACGGGTTTGCTCGCCAGCATGCCCACCCGTATAAGGAACCAGAATCGACGGTCTTCCTGTAACGGTCAATTCGGCAACAGTCGAACCGCCTGCGCGACAAATCACCAAATGGGCTTCGGCCATGCGGTCAGGAACGTCCGAAAAGAACGTCGAAAGTTCAGCATCGATCCCTGCGGCGGCATAGGCAGAACGTGCGGCCTCCAGGTCTTCCTTGCGGCACTGCTGGGCGATGACAATACGGCGCTTCATCGTTTGGGGCAAAAGAGCCAAGGCCTGTGGCACGACATAGCTAAACACGCGCGCCCCAAGGCTTCCGCCCAAAACGAGAATGCGCATAGGGTCACTTTCACCAAGCGCCTGGTAAGGCTGGGACCGCAATGCGACAAAGGCCGGGCGAACCGGGTTGCCCGTATAAACGAGTTGCATGTCCGTCGAAGCTTTCACGCCGCCGACCGAAGGGAACGAGGTGGCGATGGCTCGCGCTTTGCCCATCATGGCGAGATTGGCTCGCCCCAAAAGCGCGTTTTGATCGTGAAGCACAATGGGGATGTTCATCTGCGTTGCCGCATAAAGCGCGGGGACAGAAGGATACCCCCCAAACCCGACGACTGCGGCAGGCTTTAGCTTCGCAAGCTTCCATCGCGCCTGTAAAACGCCGATCCCCATTTCTGCAATGCTTATAACCTTGCCGATAAACCCTTTCCCCAAGGAACTGGCCCGGACCCGATAGACCGGAATGTCCAAGTCGTCGCTAAACCTCGCCCCACGTTTGTCCGTAATCAAGGCGACCTGATAGCCACGACCGAGAAGCTCACGGGCCAAAGCCTCCGCCGGAAAGATGTGGCCGCCGGTGCCGCCTGCAGCGAGGACTATACAGGGAAGTGAATCGCTCATTGAACCCGCTCCAATTGCATGCGCGCCGAAACCGGAGGCGCGGTAAACGACGCAAAGTCGACGTAAGTTCCTAAAAAGGCGTTTATTCTACCCATCTTCGAGGCAAGCGAAAGAGCGGCCTCGCCCTCGGCCCCAAACTTCTTCAGAAACTTTAAGATTCGTTCGACCGGCGATGGAGGAACGGGATATAATTCGACAGTCAAAAATGCCTTGTCGTCAAGCTTCAACGCCTGCCTGATTTCCTTAAGCGCCACGTCATAGCCGCCAACTGCATCGACTAGTCCAGCCTTCAATGCCTGCTCGCCTGTAAATACGCGCCCTTTGGCTATGTCGGGCATTTTTTCAAGAGGAATCTTCCGCGCCTGAGATACGTTGCCGACGAAAGTCTTGTATGTCGCGTCAAGAAGCGCATTGACCCGGGCGCGTTGCTCGGGCGAAAACGGGGCATAGGCGTTCCACATCCCTGCGTTAGGGGATGTTGAAATGCTGTCTGTTGTGATACCCAGCTTCTGCAAAAGCCCGTCGGCGGCAAATTTCCCCGCCACAACGCCGATAGAGCCGGTTAGCGTCGCGTTGTCGGCGATGATTCTGTCTCCGTTCATCGAAATCCAGTAACCGCCCGATGCGGCGGTTTCGCCCATGGAAACAATCACGGGCTTGCCTTTTGATTGCGCATGGATCATCGCGCGCCGGATAGTTTCGGACGCGGCCGGAGACCCACCGGCGCTATCGACACGAAAAAGAATCGCTCGCACATCGTCGTTTCTTGCGGCGTCATTAAAAGCTTCAGCGATCGTATCGGCTCCCATGATCGCTTCGCCAAAGCCTCCGCCGTCGAACGCTTTTTCCATGATAAGGCCAGCTCCGACGATCAGCGCGACTTGGGTTTCTTTCGAGGGATCGCCCTTGTTGATGGGATAGGCCATATACGCCAATGGATCGACTTCTTCGTAATCTTTTCCCGCCTTGCGCTCCATCTCCGCATCAAACTCGTCCGCATAGGCGAGCTTCGTCACAAGTCCTTCCTGCACGGCCTCTTCGTCGGTGTACGGCCCGCGCGTCATAAGATCCTTTACATGGTCAATGTCCCATTTGCGACTGGAAGCAATTCCTAAAGCGATTTGCGTCGAGAGGTTATCCACCATCGCCTGCATCTCGGCCTTCACCGGGGGCGAAAAATCCTCGCGCTGCCCTATTTCCATGAAGGACTTGTATTCCTCGCGCTGCATATAGTCGGCGGTGACTCCAATCTTGTCCAAAGCCCCCTTGGCGAACGGCGACATAAGCCCAACTCCCGTCAGGCTCACGGAGCCTACCGGCTGCAGCCAGATGTTTTCGAAAGCGCTGGCCAGGTAGTACGCCCGATTACCAAGGCCGAATTCGCCGAAATCGGTTCCGTAAGCATAAGTGAATTTGCCGCTTTCCCTAAACTTCGCGATGGCGTCGCGTATTTCTTGAGCGTGAACCATAGAAGGCTGATGAACCCCGAATTTCGCCGCGATTCCCTTGACATGGGGATCTTTCGCCGCATGGTCGATAGCCGTCAACAGGTCAAGCAGCACGACAGGTTCGTCCTCCATCGCGAAGCTAATCGGCGACGATTCGTTCTGCTCGACAATCGGCTGCGTGAAATCAATCGTCAAAACCACGTTTTGTGGCTCCGGCACCAAACTCTTCTGCTCGTGGAAAGCAGTAACCATGCCCCAGACGAGAAGAGCGACGATAAAAAATCCGATAACCGCAAAACAGTTGACGAGGAATCTGAACACGTCTCGACCTTTGGGTGGGAAAGAAATTTAAGAATTATCTCAAACTGGTCCGAATGTCACCGCCAAAGAATAGAAGAGTCGGCGAATGCATATCATTCGTCCTTATAACGAATCTTCAACACTTCCAAAGTCTCTGCGCCCGCAGGAGTCTTCACCTCCACAGCGTCACCTACCCGGGCCTTAAGAAGCGCTTTGGCAATGGGTGAAATCCAGCTAATTTTTCCTTTTGCCAAATCCGCTTCGTCAACACCCACAAGAGTCACTGTCCGTTCGACGTTATCGTCCCGCACATATGTCACTGTCGCGCCGAAAAAAACCTGATCGCGATTTTTCTGGTTTTTGGGATCAACGACCTCCGCCGTTTCGATGCGTTTGGTCAGATAATGCACACGCTTGTCTATTTCGCGCAGGCGCTTCTTTCCATATATATAATCGCCGTTCTCCGAGCGATCGCCGTTGCTCGCCGCCCATGAAACAATCTCGACGATCTTGGGGCGCTCGACCCGCATGAGCTGCCTGAGCTCCGCCTGCAAGGCCGTAAATCCCTGCGGAGTCATATAATTTTTCACCGGAACAGGCGCCGTCCCGGCTTCGATGCCGTCATCCTCGTCGCCGTTCGTGTCTTTTGTGAAAGCCTTGCTCATTGTTCACGCGCCTCCATCGCCGCCTTGATGCGCGCCGCAACCAGAGACATCTCATCAAGCGGCGGATAACTCCACGTCTCAATGCACCCGTTGAAAGGCCGCGTAAACCCGTCATCGCGCATCGCCTGATGAAACCGCCGGAATTTCTCAGACCCGCCCGGGAGGCTGATAACCATGACGGGTTTCCCCGTAACGCAAGCCTCGCAAACCATATTAACGCTATCGCAGGTCACAAGAACGGCTTCCGCCAGCCCGAGCATACCGAAATATGGATTATCGCCTTTCCCGTCCCAGATGAAGCACTTTGTGCCTTCAAGCGCCTGCTGCAAAACGGCAAGGTTTTCTTCGCCTGTGCGCCGCGAGGTAGTGATCATCAGGCCATACTGCTTTGCGACATCTGCGAGTTGCGCCGCAATGCCTTTCATTTCGTGTGGCGTTAAGGAATAAACGGCACTTGTCCCGCCGATCAGAACCGCAATACGCGGAGAAGGAAGATTCGCCACTCTCGGCAAAAACTTTTCCGCCTCGCGCGACAGGATCTCCGGCGTGATGCGGTGCAGCGAGCCCCGGGTTGCAATAATGTTCGGCCCCATCAATCGGTCGTGGCGAGGAACGATCACGAGATCGAAGAGCGAAGGTGCGATCACAGGGTTTTGAATATGCACAGTAAAAACGCCGCGCGCGCCATTCTTTCTGGAAGCTCGTCGCACATACAAAGAACCGCCTATTCCTGCGCGACCGCATGAAATCAAAACATCCGGCCATGGGGGCGAAAGACTGTCCCCTGTATCGCTGAAGGCATGGGAAAGCCCGCATCGCAAAAATGGAACAAGCTGTTTCCACGGGCTTTTAAGCTTTACACGCTTGACAATAGGCAAAAAACCCAGCGCCTCGGCAAGCCCGATGCATTGGTTTTCCATCCCCGCTTTTCCGTCGGTGACCACCCAACAAGCAGTCTTTTGAGAAGAAATCAGCGTCGAAGTCTTGAAATCTGGATTTGGAATTCTCATCTCGCCTGTAGGTATTTTCTGGTTATAGAAGTGAAACGCATTTTATGGTATCAAGATCACGATTGTAACTCCATCCCGAAGCGCCGTAATGAAGCTCGTCAGACTCGACTCTATCGATCTTCGCATTCTGCGCGAGCTGCAGCAAGACGGCAGCATTACGAACGTCGCGCTCTCGAAGAAGGTCGGAATCTCTCCCCCACCCTGCCTCAGGCGTGTGCGCGCGCTTGAGGAAGCTGGCTACATCCGTGGTTATCACGCCGATATTGCGGCGGATAAAATGGGATTCGGAATCACCGTATTCGCCATGATTTCACTTACCAACCACAGCGAAACCGATATTGCGCATTTCTCGAAGCTGCTTGAAAGCTGGCCCCACGTCCGCGAGGCCTATTTAATGACCGGCGACACCGATTTTCTTCTCAAGATTGTCGCCGAAGACTGGGAAGCGTTCCAAAAGTTTGTGACGACGCAAATCAGCGCGGCCCCCAACGTCGCCCACATAAAATCAATGCCCGCCATGCGCCGCACCAAATACGCCCCCGGCGTACCTATCGAAGTACCTTAGAGCCTGTTCATGATCTTCATGCTCATAGATTTAAGCTCTTGAATCTCCGTCATCCGCGAAGGCTGGCTCGAGCGTCACGCAGGCCGCCTTTAAATTCCTTCAAGCCCCGGAACGGGATACCGCTTGCACAGGTCGCGAGTCTTTTGGTGCAAATTAGTCAAGAGAGCATCGTCGCCAGGCGCGCGCAACACTTGAATCATGATATCCGCCAATTCTTTCATGTCGGATTCTCGCATGCCGCGCGATGTGGCGGCGGGAGTGCCGAACCTGATGCCGCTCGGCTTCATCGGCGGATTTGGATCGTCGGGAATTACGTTCTTGTTGAGTGTTATGCCAACACGGTCCAGAGCCTTCTCAGCGATATCTCCGGTAATGCCGAAGCCGGTCGCCGTGTTGATGACGATCAGATGATTTTCGGTGCCGCCCGTGACAAGATGCGCGCCGCCTGAAAGAAGGGCTTTCGCCAGCGCCTGCGCGTTAGCAAGAACTTGCTTTGCATAAGCCTTGTACATGTCGGTCTGAACAAGCTTCAGCGTCGTGGCCAAAGCCGCCACTTGATGCATGTGTGGCCCGCCCTGCATGCCCGGAAAAACCGACTTGTCGATGGCCGATGCATATTTCTTTTTGCAAAGGATCATGCCGCCGCGAGGTCCGCGAAGCGACTTGTGTGTCGTCGTCGTTACGACGTCAAAACCGAAATCGAGCGGATTTTCCAAAGCGCCTCCGGCGACAAGTCCTCCCAGATGGCTGATATCGGCCATCAGCAGCGCGCCCACTTCGTCCGCGATCTTTCTGAAGCCAGCGTAATCGTATTCGCGCGGATAGGACGAATGCCCACAAACAATAAGCTTCGGCTTATTCTCCAAAGCAACTTGGCGGACCTTCTCGAGGTCGATCAATCCGCTTGGAATTTCAGTCTTATAGCGCACGAACTTAAAGATTTTCGACATATTCGTGACCGGATGCCCATGCGACAAATGTCCGCCATGGGTCAAATCCATGCCCATAACGGTATCGCCCGGCTGGAGAAGAGCGAAATAGACGGCTTCGTTCATCGGACAGCCTGAAAGGCACTGCACATTGGCATGTTCCGCCCGAAAAACCTTCTTGGCCCGTTCACGCGCAAGCGTCTCGACCGCGTCCGTGTTTTCCTGCCCGCCATAATATCTGCGGCCCGGATATCCTTCCGAATACTTGTTATTAAAAACAGACCCAAGCAGAGCGTAAACCTCCGGAAAGCAGTAATTTTCGGAAGGAATAAGCTCAATGCCCTCGCTCTGGCGTACTTCCTCGCGCATTAACGCATTGAAAATCTCATCATCGGAGTTTTGCAGGCGTTCTAAAGCAGCAGCAGAATATGTGAAATTCGTCATGATTTCTCCTTAAATGGGGCCAGAAAGGCATTTTTCCCCTGTCGCCTTGCGGGAGTCAAGGGTGCTCAAGAAAAACGATGACGATCAACCGCGGCTGAAGCTTTTTAAGATTGGGGAACCGACTGGGCCTTGACCTCCTCGGGCGTCGCATAGCGCCATGAGGATAAGTGGACAACAACCAAACCGGCTACACTGCCGGACTCAAGGCGTACAGGAATTTCAGGAAGTCCTTTGCCAGGCGATGCGAGCCAGATCTGGAAGGGCTCGCGCCCCGCTTCTGTTTCTGTTTTTTGCCAAAATTTTGCATGTTCACGATCCTTCCACTCACCGGAGATCATCTTGAAATCTGCCGAACACAAACGCGCATTGCCTTTAAAAACTCCGTATTCGTCTGGATCTGTAAAGTCGCCGCCCTTGTCCTTGCCAGTGATGTCGAAACGGCGCTTCCCGTCAAAGACCGGAACAGGAACGCCACAGGTCCTATCCACATTCACGCTTGCAAGCATCTGCAACAGAGCCGTAATGGGGTCGAGCGCGCCACGCTTCTGTTCGTCTGTCACAATCTCGCGATTTTCGTCATGGCTCGGCGGATCAAACTCAGGGGTTGTATTCCCTTTTCCGTCAAAATGGAGCTTCGTGATTTTTGGCTTATTCTTCCATTCGTCACGTGTGTAAAATTCTTTTGGCAGCAAGCGCTTGCCGTCGATCAGGCCTCGCGCGTCAAGAATAGTATTCCACGGAAAGAGCTTGCCCCAGAATCCACGTGTATTCGCCTTTACGACGACATGATAGGCATTTCCCTGCTCTTCGAACCAAATCGTTGACGTCACCAAATGAAATCCACCAACATACACGTCATAAGCGGTAACGATCGGCGGAAGTGCGGGGATAAGGGATGGGGCAAGCTTGACCGTGGTCTTGGTTGATGCACCACCACGCTTTTTCGCATCCGCAGATGCGAAAGGAAGAGCAGCTATTAAAAGTCCTAAAACAAGCGCCCGCGCAAACTTCATCTGCTATCCGTAGATAAAATTAACCAAGGCCATCGTTACTCCACTTGTAAACGCTGCAGCCGGAATAGTAAAGGCCCAAGCCCAAGCAATGCGGCGGCCTGTCGACCACCGGACCTTGCTAGCGTCGTTAGCAGCCCCCACCCCGAGAATGGCCCCGGTAACAACGTGGGTTGTCGAGATTGGAAGATGAAACACCGTTGCGCACATAATCGAAAGTGCCGCAGCGCTTTCAGCACAAACCCCGCTTTTCGCATCAAGGCGCGTAAGGCGGTGACCCATCGTTTTTACGATACGCCAACCACCAAAAAGAGTCCCGAGCCCCATTGTCAAATAAGATAAGATCAGAACCCAATGTGGAATATCGAACGACGTCAATGCGCCCGAGGCCACAAGCGCTCCTGTAATAATACCGGCAGTCTTTTGGGCGTCATTGCTACCATGCATAAGGCTCAGAAAAGCTGATGAAAGCAATTGACCTTTTCTATAAAAGCTTTCACCCCACGCATTCTCGCCCCGGTATTTCCTGAGCAAATTCAAAGCCGACTTTAGGACAAACGCGATAAAAAGTCCCAGCAGCGGAGCAATAACGATGAAGGCCAAAACCTTCAACCACCCGCTCACAATGATCGGCGCGCCAAACGATTGCCAGCCATTGTGCAGCACATGATTTGCCATCGCGGAACCGGCATACCCCCCCAGCAGCGCGTGGGACGAACTGCTTGGAAGGCCGAAACGCCATGTCAGAATTCCCCAAGCCGTAGCGCCGATAAGCCCGCAAAGAACGACAACGGGCGTTACGGCATCGAGCGATACCAACCCCGATCCGACTGTTTTCGCGACGCCAGTCGTAAAGAAAAATGCCGCAATGACATTAAAAAAGGCCGCCATAATGACAGCCTGCCGGGGAGTAAGTACCTTCGTTGCGACCACCGTCGCAATCGAGTTTGAAGCATCGTGAAAACCATTGATAAAATCGAAGGCCAACCCGGCCAGGATAACGCAAACAAGCAAGCTCGATATATGTTCCATTTCCACTTCTTCTCGCAACTCGACTTTCGATAAAAGCCAACGTCCTTCTAGCCTAAAACCCCGGGAAAAACAGCGGTTTTTTCGCGAATGCAGCAAAATTTCGCAGATGCGGCAGAATGTGCTTCAAATCCTGACTTCGCAAGTTATATTGGGGTTTCATCGCAAAGCATTCAGGTGGATTGTGTCTCAAGAGAATGACTATAAAACCTCGTCGGCCTCGGTACTTGACGAATCGGCGAAGGCGGCCCCGGACGGGCTTTGGGTCGGCAAGGTAACCGACAGAGTTCTGGCTGAATTTCCGGATGAAGATGTTTACACCTGCGCAGCAGGCATCAGCCCCTCGGGGATCGTGCATTTCGGCAATTTTCGCGATGTGGCCACATCCCACGCGGTGATGAACGAGTTGATCGCTCGTGGAAAGAAAGCGCGGCTTCTGTTTTCATGGGACGATTACGACCGTTTCCGCAAGGTCCCCGTCGGCATCGATCCGTCTTATGCAAAATACATCGGGATGCCATTGACGGAAGTTCCCGATCCCAAAGGCGAATACAGCTCCTACGCGCAACGGTTCGAAGCCGAATTCGAAAGATCCATCAAGGAACTCGATATACCGCTCGACTACCGCTACCAAACAAAAGAATATAAGTCCGGACGCTATGCCGAAAAAGTCGCATTCGTTCTCGCAAACCGCAAGAAAGCCGCGGATATCCAACTCCAGTTCAAGACCGACAAAGGCAACCAGGAAAAAGGCATCGATCCCGAGGAATATCGCGAAACGTATTTTCCCGTGACGGTATACTCACGCTTTTCACGGACTGATAAGGTTCAGGTGCTATCCTATGACGGCGGCACCAAGCTTACCTACCGGGATATAGCAACAGGCAAGGTTGAACAGATCGACTTCAAAGAAACGCCCATCGTCAAACTGCCATGGAAACTCGACTGGCCGATGCGCTGGGGCGAGGAAGGCGTAAACTTCGAACCGGGCGGCAAGGATCACGCGACACCTGGCGGCAGCTATGACGTTGCGGCAACTGTTTCAAGGGAACTTTTCGGGCGCAAGCCTCCGGTATTTCAAGGGTATCTGTTCGTCGGCATTCAGGGCGTCAAGGGCGACAAGATGTCCGGATCCAAAGGCGGCGCCATTTCGCCGGGTCAGTTGCTTGAAATATATGAGCCTACCCTGCTCAAGTGGCTCTATATGCGCAGACCGCCAACGCAAAGCTTCAATCTTGCCTTTGACACGGAAGTCTATCGCCAATATGACGAGTTCGACCGTGAAATGGCGAAGGTCCAAAAGGGTGAGGCTTCGCCTGCGCAACAGAAGATCATTCACTTCAGCGGAGTCAAAAAAGATTTCCCTACTCCGATCGCATTCAAGCAAGCAGTCGCCTTGGGGCAGATCACGCAATGGAACGCCGAGAAGATGCGCGAACTTGCCGATAAATCGGGAATCCCATGCAGCGCAGAATCCATCGCCGCGCGGCTGCTGAAGGCGAAGAACTGGCTCGACACCTACAACCCTCAAGAAATCATTGCGCTTCGCTCCATCCCGAATGCGGATTACGCCGCCTCAATGGACGATAAACGACGCCAGCAGATCGGGAAATTGCACGCATTTCTAGAAGGCGATGTCATTTCCATCGCGGCGCTGGACGAGATGCTGTATAGTATTCCGAAAGCGCCGGGACTAGCGGACAAGGAACTGAAGGCTGCGCAGAGGAGCTTCTTCAAGGATGTGTACAATCTCCTGATCGGCAAAGATGCCGGGCCGCGTTTGTCCACCTTTTTATGGGCAGTGGACCGGAAAAAAGTACTGTCCTTGTTATCAGTCTAAAAGATAATTTCGCCTTTCGAACGCTTACAGCATCCCTGTTTCGGGCAAGTTCTTGCGCTGAAAAAGAACTTCCTCAATAACCACTCAACAAATCCGAAATTAAGAGATTTTTAAACGCGTTTCTTTAAAATTTATCTGAAATGATAAGCTGCGCCGGATGATCCATGAAAGTGCAGTTTAATAATAGGAGATAAAACATGTACTTTAAAAATCTACTGAATTCGCAAAGCTCACTATTTCTCGTTCTTGCGGGCTTGTTGATAGGTACGGCTCCGGCGCTTGCCGACACTACGCTTAGCCCTTGCGCATCGTGCGATACGAATCAGGTTCAAATCAACGCCGCGCTTAAACAGGGCGGCATCGTTACGCTCAGTTCCGGAACCTATGTAATCAACAGTTCGATCAATTTGAGAAGCAATTCTACTCTCAAAGGCTCTGGCAGTGTTATAATTAAACTTGCAGATAATCTGAAATGGGAACGATATCGCCCAATTATTCACGGTTCGAGCGTTAAAAATATTCGCGTTGTTGGTATTGAAGTTGACGGCAACCGAGGCGGCAATGCGTCCATTGCAGCAAATAGCGGCTATTTTCGCCAGTTCTTCTGCTATAAATGCTTGAATGTCGAATTTGACCATTCTTATCTGCACGATAACCTAGACACCGCTTTCTTCCTTGAGAAATCCGGCGCAGTGAATATTCATGACAACGTCGTCCGTAATCCAGGCTATAATGGCGTCTTCGCCTATCATTCAGACACCGTCTATGTCACCAATAACTGTTTACGCGCATCTAATGGATCTGGCGTGCATGTAGGCGGAGCCTCAGGGCCAGTCTATGTTATTAATAACAATATCGCAAGCGAGGCCAATGCAAAAGGCTTCGCAGGCATCTATGCCGCAAGCAGTGGGAACACGGTTTATAATTGTAATAACACAATTCATGACATCTCTTACGAAGTCCGAGCGGATCAAGGAAGCACAATCAGCACAGGCAATTGTTCAGATACGCCCGCACCTTCTACAGGAGCCTCTTCATGCAATATAGCCGATATGTCTCAACCCTCGGCAGAAAACAACTATGGGGCAACGACCAACACCGCCAAATGGACCGTGGGGACTGTATATTTGTTGGGTTCAGGTTGTCCGAATTCGACGAAAACCACAACCTCGACAAGCACAGATCAAAACGAACCTGGCGATGAATATCCTATTGATGGCGGCGATGCCCCGCAAATTAAGGGACATATGGTTGGCGGATTTGGCGTTCGCAATGCCGAAACGATTTCAGCGGCAAAAAAAGCGGGAGGCAACACGATGCTCCCCTACCTCAACCTCACCTTTGGGTTGTCCAGAGCTCAAACCGCTCTGACAGCATATGCCAGTATGGGGGCTAACAATAACATGAAAGTGATCGACGACGTTCCCGATCAGTTGATTCGTCGTTGGCATAGCGATGGTGATGAATCTCGGTTAGTGCGGGACATGGAAGCTCATCTTCAATGGCTCTCTGAAAGCGGATTCCGTAGCACCATTGCCGGTTATTGGATGATTGACGACTGGCATTCGGACTTTGGAAAAGCAAGAGAGCCGCTCCAAAGAATGACTACGCTTATCCATAAGTACACGCCTGACATACCGGCGATATGCGGGTTCTCTGGCAATACTTCTTACGGCAATACTGTAAGCGGGTATATGAAATACACGCTTAACTATTCAGACGCCGGATGCGACATGGTAGGCGTTTACATGTATCCTTATGGCGGAGGCAAAAACATTTCGATGTCTAACCTGAAGAATATCATCCAGGCCTTGAAAGCAGTGGGCTGGGATCCGGGTGCCCGTCCATTGGTCGGCATTCCTCAGACCTACGGAGGCCTTTATGGATATGATGTTCCAACAGCTGCTCAAGTTGAAAGCGAAACCAAGTATATGTGCGAGCAAGGTGCGAAGCATATCTTGGGATATAACTTCAACACCGCAACGAATGCATCGAACAACTCCGGCATCCTTGCGGGCTTAAAGGCCGGGATAGAAGACTGCAAGGCAATTTGGGGGGATTGATTCTTTGCGCTAAAATAAATGCCCGCTTTCCTGACCGGAAGCGGGCATTTTTTGTCACGAACAAAATGCGCAGCCACTGGCACAAGGCTGCAAATTCTCTTTGTAGAGACGTGATATTAAAAATGCCGTCATAAAAATAACGGCAGGCCGGAGCCTGCCGTTTCATTTTGTGAACAACATCTTGTTAACGGAAAGACGCCGTTTTCTAATCAGCGGTTGATACACTACTTTTGCTGGCATACACTTGTCAAGTAATCTTCTACTTGATGAGGTGTAATGTGTCCTTTCGTCTTTCGCTCGATCTCGGCTCTACATCTTTGGGTTGGTGCCTGCTTAAAATTGAAAAAGAAACCGTGGTGGATATTACGGCTTTGGGCGTCCGCATATTTTCAGATGGAAGGGACGGAAAGACAAAGGAACCGCTAGCGGTATCCAGAAGAAATGCCAGAGGCGCAAGAAGAAACCTGGATAGACGCAAGTGGCGCAGAGAACTTCTTCTGGATTACTTAACGAAGCAAGGCCTGTTTCCTTCAGACCCCAAGGCCCGCAAACAACTTGAGGGACTTGACCCCTACGAGCTACGGGCCGACGCCTTGGATAAAGAGATTCCGCTGCACCACTTGGGTCGAGTCCTCTTCCACATAAACCAGCGCCGGGGATTTAAAAGTAACCGCAAGGCAGACAAGCGCGAAAATGACCTTGGCCCGTTAAAGACGGCAATAAAAGACTTGGACGCGAAGTTACTGACAACAACGAGCCGCACGTTGGGCGAATATTTTTGGAAGTTGAGGAAAGAAAACAAATACGCCCCGGTTCGCGTGCGGAGAAGCGTTGTTGGAAAGGAAGCCTCTTATAATTTCTATACTGGCCGAGAAATGTATGAGGCAGAGGTAGATAAAATATTGAACTCGCAAAAGCGGTTTCACCCAGAGCTTATTGATAGAGTCTGTGCAAGAATTAAAGAGATCGTTTTTTCCCAGCGACTCCTCAAGCCGCAAGAAGTCGGGAAATGCCTCTTTGAGAACTCGGAACCAAGAGCAAGGCTTGCATTGCCAATAGTACAAAAATTCAGAATTCTTCAGGAGGTCAACAATCTCGAAATCGATAATTATGGGGATTCCGACAGAAATATCACCCCGGAAGATCGAAAGAAGATAATCCAAGCTTTAATGGCAAATAAAAAAAGAACCTTTCGCCAAATCAGAACCCTTTTGCGCTTAGGCCAAGATGTAAAATTCAATCTGGAATCCGACAAAAGAACCGATTTAGGCGGTGACGAGACTTCATACCTACTGTCCGATGAGAAAGCTTTCGGAAAAAGATGGCGTTCTTTCACACAAGATCAACAGGAAGCCATTATTTTTGAATTATTTGAGGAACCGAATTCACAAGTTTTGGTTCAAAAATTGATTGCCGAATATGGCCTTAACCAAGAATGCGCTGAAAACATTTCCGATCTCAAACTTCCTGATGGATATGGACGGTTGAGCAAGAAGGCTATAATGAAAATGCTTCCTTTTTTGGAAGCTGGGGACAGATACGCAGAAGCGGCAAGGAAAGCGGGCTATCATCACTCCGATTTTCGAACTGGCGTAGTCTTTGACGCACTTCCCTATTATGGGGAAGTATTGGAAAGCAGTGTAATCGGTGGAACTCACGATGACGGAGACAAGCAATATCCCGAAAAGTTTTACGGTAAAATAAATAACCCATCCGTCCACATTGCTTTAAACCAGGTTCGCCGGTTAGTGAACGAGATCATAATAACCTATGGCAAACCAGATGAAGTCGTTATCGAACTTGCCAGAGAATTGAAAGAACCCGTCGATGAAATCAACAAACAACAGGCCGATAACACGCGAGAAAACAAGCGGATTAATGGTGAGTTAGAAAAGTTGGGGGTTTCTCTCTCGTATCGCAACAGGATGCTGTTTAAGCTGTGGGAGGATTTGGCGAAGCAGCCAGAAAAGCGGTGCTGCCCATTTAGCGGAATCCAGATTTCAGCCGCAGATATTTTTTCAGGAAAGTTTGAGGAGGAACACCTCCTGCCCTTCTCGCGCAGTTTTAACGACAAGCGAGCCAATAAAGTTCTGTCGCACATTGACTGGAACAGGAGAAAGGGAAACCGTTCTCCGTTTGAAGCATTTGGACACGAACCATTCTGGCCTGAAATTCTTGCGCGCGCCCACAACCTGCCAAGCAACAAACAATGGCGGTTCAAAGAAGACGCTTGGGCGATAGCCGATGGGAAAGATGGCGTAATTTCCCGTCTGCTTAACGATACGCGCTACATGTCCAAATTAGCGAAAGAGTATCTCGCTGCTGTTTTTGAGAACGAAAAAGGCAAGCAAAAGGTGCGGGCCTCCACGGGACAACTGACCGCTTTGCTGCGTGATAAACTCGGACTTAATGATCTTCTCGGTGACGAAGACGGCAAGAAAGACCGCACAGATCATAGGCATCATGCCATAGACGCCTTCGTGATAGGCCTGTCCGACCAAGGACTTCTGAATCAGATGGCGAAAGCAGCTCACCGCATGGAAACGACGGAAGGGCTTTGGGAAAAACGGAGAAAACTGATCGACAAAGTTGATGCGCCTTTTCCAGGCTTCCGCGAAAAAATCCGGGCCTTACTGGAAAATACAATCATTTCTTTCAAACCTGACCATGGAGATGCTCAAAAAGCCATTCATGCCCCTATCCCCTACACCGTTGCCGCATTGCTTGACCAAACAGCTCTTGGCTTCATTGCCGATGGAGAAGGAAAGAACGAGATTCTAGTTGCTACACGTGTCGCGGTTGAAGATATGCTGACCCGGAAAAACATTGGAGAAATTGCCGACCCCGTGATTAGGGACCAAATTTTGGATGCTGTAAACGGGTTCGAAGAAAAGAGCAAAGAATGGAAACAAGCTCTTTCTTCTTTCATTGAACGGAGTGGGACGCGCCGGGTTCGCATACACTTTGCACGGCAGAAGGATACCCTTGTAGGCATTTCCTCCCACAGCCAGCCTCACAATCCTTACAAATTTTATGCAACAGGGGGTAATTACTCTGCGGAAATATATTGCCCCAACAAGGGAAAGCGGGCCGGGAAATGGCAGTGCGAAGTCATATCGAATTTTGACGCACATCAAAAAGGTTTTCAGCCAAAGTGGAAAATAGAGAATCCGACGGCAAAGCTTGTTATGCGACTCCAAATTGATGACATGGTTGCCTACGAGAAGGATGGAAAAACAGTTGTCTGTCGGGTGAAGAAAATCGCGAAAGAATCCGGCGGAAGAATCAGCTTTCGACCTCATACCATCGCAAAGGAAGAAGGGGACAAACTCAGTTGGCGTGCAGTCCCTTCCGGAATGCAAGAAGCAAAGCTAAGAAAGATTTCTGTGGATGTGATTGGGCGCGTTCGTGACCCATTAGGAGTCGTCTCAAGGAGATGAAATGCTTTCACGCATCATCGAAATTACGACCGACGGAAAGCATCTTTCCGTAAATCGCGGGTTCATGAGCGTAAGCGAAAAAGGAGAAGAGGTTACAAAAGTACCTCTGGATGACATAGGCGCGGTCATTGCCCGTGCTCATGGCCTGACGTACAGCAATAACTTGCTTGTCCAGCTCGCCCAACGAAATGTCCCTTTTGTTGTCTGTGGCGCAAACTTCACGCCTGTAGCATACTTATGGTCGCTTGATGGGAATTATAAGCAATCGGCCCGCATGGATGCCCAGATTTCCGCAACGCTGCCCAAAAGCAAACAACTATGGAAACAGATCGTACAATCTAAAATTTCCCAGCAAGCTGTGGTCTTAGAGGCGACAGGAGCGAATCCAACTCCCGTTCGCTCTTTGGAAAAGGCCGTTCGTTCTGGCGATCCTGACAATATCGAAGCTCAGGCCGCGCGAAGATACTGGCCTTTGCTTTTTGGGAAAGATTTTCGCCGCGACAGGCAGGCTGGCGGCATCAATGGCATGCTGAATTACGGCTATACGGTTTTGAGGTCCTGTGTCGCGCGGGCAATTATGGGGGCCGGACTTCATCCGTCGATTGGCATTCATCATTTAAATTCGAACAACCCTATGCGGTTGGTCGACGACTTAATGGAACCGTTTCGCCCTTTTGTCGATTGGACAGTATGGAATCTAGTCCAAAAACAACAGATTGAGGTCTCAACAGAGGTTAAGCGAAAGCTCGCCAGCATCTTGGACATGCAAATTGCAGCGGAAGCCGAAATGACATCCCTTTCAAATTCGGTACAGGATTCAGCCACAAGTCTTGCCTTTGTGTATTTGGGAAAGGCTGATCTCCTGCTGTTTCCCCAACCGGCGTTGCCTCTTTGGCTTGAAGCTTCGTGAAATGTCCCCCCTAGTCCCTTACAGCGGGTTACGCCTGATGTGGATGATGGTGATGTTTGACTTGCCTGTTATGACCGCCGCTGAACGAAGGACAGCAACCAAGTTCAGAAATTTTCTGCTGGACCAAGGGTTTGAGATGTCGCAGTTCTCAGTGTATTTTCGTTTTTGCGGAGAACGAAGCAATGCTTCGACTTATGTGAAGGCGATCAAAAAGAATGCCCCTTCCGGTGGTCGAATCAGCATCCTCTTTTTCACGGACAAGCAGTTCTCTGATATTATCAACATTCAGAATCGAGCGACTCAGCCGCCCACAGAAAATCCTGATCAACTGGTCTTATTATGAAGAAAAACCACGTTTTTTGGCAGTCAAAAACAAAGAATAAGCCCATGTTTCCATGGGCTTATTCAATTTGTATTTTAGCTGATTAGAAAACGGCGTCAAACCGCAACTAAGCTTGGTCAGCAAGCGCGTCCAGGTCAATTTTAGCTGATTAGAAAACGGCGTCAAACCGCAACTATACAAGATTGCCAAGGAAGGATCCACCATTTTAGCTGATTAGAAAACGGCGTCAAACCGCAACACAAGTGCTGGAGAAACGAATGTCACTAAATTTTAGCTGATTAGAAAACGGCGTCAAACCGCAGCCTTCGAGCGGTGCGAACATCATGAACATATTGGCGGTTCCGTTGCGTTCATATTCATAATCGACGCGTCGGACCCGGCCCTTCTTCATCGGGATCGGAACGCGCGTTTCCTTGATGAGTTGCTTCGTAGCTTCATCGAGACAAACCAGTGGACAATCAGGATCGTGCGGACGCATGTAAATTGCCAGCACATCTTCCATCGCCGCTACAAATGCGCTGTTTTGCTCCGGCGGGATGACCCACTGCTGTTTGAGGTGGGGCTTGAGCGTGTTTTTTTAGAACGCGCCCCACCGTACTGGGACTTGCAGTATCGACGATTTTTAAGGCCACAACTTTGTTCGCCAGCAAGTTCAACGTCCAGCGGGCTTGTCCCGCAGGTGCTTCAGAACAGGCCAGTTGTATCAAACGAGCTTCTTTCTCGCCGTCAAAAATCTGCGGAATGGCCGGTGTTGCGCGTTGCTTTCGGCTGAGAACTGCTTCAATACCTTCTTCCACAAGCTGTTGTCTCACCCGATAGACCATCGATGCGCTGGTGTTAAGGGCTTTAATAATTTTGCTGTCGCTCCAGCCCTCGCCCTGCTTCGACACATCGGCTTTCAACAAAATGCGCGCTTTCAATTGCTGTTTCGCCTGACTTTTCCCTTTCCGTATGAGCTCGTTAAGCTCTTTTCGTTCCTCCTTGCTCAGTCTGACGATATACTTCTTTACTGTCGGAACTTTGATTGTCATGCTTTCCTCCATCGTTAACTCTACGACAAGAGCGAATCATTAAATCCTTTCAAATTGATTGAGATGGGCCAATAGTGTTGGATGGGCGTCGGTCTATGATTCCGTCGGATCTTCAGGGGGAACAATCCGAGGTTTTTTTGAACCTGCTGGATAGCGTAAAACATCCGGCTTTGAGGGCTAGGCTTTACTACCCACTCGGCGTTGTGGATCATTCAGCACATGGGCAGCCAAAGCCCTTTGTGGCATCGGCAAATTGCCGGATACATTAATGGATCGGGGCATACCTTTGGAGCTTCGCCGCAAGCTTCCGGATGAAAGAGTTGAAAGGCTACGCCATGCAGAGGTGGGTTTATTTAGAGACCTTTCGTCGAAGCTTGCGCGGTGGGCAGGGGACAATGGCCAAAAGGTGAGGTGTGCGCGTCCTTCTTTGCCGGAAGCTCTTAACGACCGGGCGCAGGATAATTGGGAGCCTCTTCTTGCGATTGCGGATGCAGCCGGAGGTGATTGGCCGAAGCTTGCTCGCGACACTGCTTTAAAAATCTCCGGGGTGGATGATGCAATCTCGCTTTCGGCGGAACTGCTTGCCGACATTCGGGAGGTCTTCGAGAAACGTGGCGCGGATCGCATTTCGACCGCCGATCTATTGCGGGAGCTTAATGAAGATGAACTCGGTCCATGGGCGACGTACAACAGGAGCAAGCCAATGTCTCCACGCCAGCTTGCTAAGCGCCTTGGCGAGTATGGACTAAAGACGAGCACGATTCGCATTGGGATGGCGACGCCAAAAGGATTCTTGCGGACTGATTTCGATGATGTCTTTGCCCGCTACCTTATGTCTTCCAGCAATCCCCCCTCCAATCCGCAACACCGCAACAAATGAATAAAAGTTCAACGCCGCCAATGGCTTCTTCTGTTGCGGATACAAAACCCAATCCGCAACACCTAACCCTTTGCAAGACAATGCTTGTTGCGCTGTTGCGGATAAAAAGGGGGGTGCTGGGGAGAATATAACCGAGGTGGCGCTATGAACATTGAAGAAGTCATAAAGCAGGCGCAGGCCGATGGCGTCGTCTTCCGGATCGCAGCGCCGGAGGGATTGAAGGTTGCGGGCAAGCCGGAGGTTGTCGAGCGCTGGCTTCCCGTTCTTCGCCCGCAGAAGCCCGCCATCCTTGACGCCCTGTTGAGAGACGAGCACGAGCGCATCATGCGCTGCATGGTCGAATGGAATGAACGCGCGGCCTTGATGACGAACGCCAGCACGACCTCGGAGCAGGCCGAGGCGATGGCGTGGAATGACCTTGATTTAGATGCGGTTTTCTTCGGTTTGTATCGAGCAAACTGAATAGAGAAATAATATCCTTAACAATGAACCGGTGGGGCATCAAAAGTTGCCGGTCCATCGTATATTCGAACCCCTTGCCCACTCATGCGCAGAATAAATCCTCTGTTTGATTGTTGATCTATAGGCAATGGGCTATTGAATAATGGGCCGAATGGCTGATTTAGTGTTCTCGTTTGTACCCCTTCGTTGGCGCTTTATTGGTGGGGTAGATGGTGGGGCTACAATAGCCGCCAGAATCATTTTCTATTGCTATCAATAACTTATGGGATAAATTTGGCGGAGACGGAGGGATTCGAACCCTCGATACAGGTTTTCACCCGTATAGCGGTTTAGCAAACCGCCGCCTTCAGCCACTCGGCCACGTCTCCAATACTTTGGAAATAAACATTTTTCGCCTTAGGCGATCAAGCGAAAAATGCTTCTGCACTCTTAATGCAGAACTGATTGAAAGAGAGCTTTTATAGCAGACTCGTAGTTCATGTCGAGTAACTTGATAGTTTTCTCAGGGGTTACCCCGGTTAACGACAAGAGGCGAGGTCGTCCGGGGGCCAACCGGCTAATTTCCTTTGGACTTTGATGTTTTTCTTGTCCTGAGCGTTGCGAACGAGGTTAATGGCGAAGTGGCGAAGAACGGCCATATTTTTGGCACCGAATCCCTTTCGGGCCGAGAAAGATCTTCCTTGAAGGTCACGTCCAAGCCCCAGTGCAGACGTTCATGGGATGTCTTTCCATTTTTTCGATGATGCAGTGTCATATAATATTCATTAACGTCTTGTTTATCACGTTTGGCTTATGGTAATGGCCACTAAGTCATTCAAGCCTTTCTTAAAAAGTGTCCATGATCCGCATAGCTCCTTCGATTTTATCCGCAGATTTCGCCAGGCTTGGCGATGAAGTCAAAGCCATCGACGCCGCAGGCGCCGATTATATACATATAGATGTTATGGATGGGCATTTCGTTCCGAACATCACCATCGGACCGTGTATCGTGAAAGCTTTGCGGCCTTGCAGCAAAAAAACCTTCGATGTCCACTTGATGATCTCGCCCGTAGATCCTTATGTGCAAAGCTTCGCGGACGCAGGTGCCGACATCATTACCGTTCATCCCGAAGCGGGGCCGCATCTTCATCGCACGCTGTCCCTGATAAAGTCCTTGGGGAAAAAGGCGGGGGTCGCGCTTAATCCTTCGACGCCGGTCAGTTCGCTTGATTACGTTTGGAACGACATCGATCTCGTTCTCGTCATGACCGTCAATCCGGGATTCGGCGGACAGAAGTTTATCGCTCCCCAGCTTGATAAAATTCGCGCCCTTCGGCAACGCATTTCCGCGCAAGGACGCGCCATCGATCTTGAGGTCGATGGCGGCATTGATCCCTCCACCGCTAGGCAGGCGATTGCAGCAGGGGCCGACGTTCTTGTGGCGGGCACAGCTAGTTTTAAAGACGGCGAGGCGAGTTATGCCTCCAACATCGCGGCTTTACGCGGAAATTCTTAAGCGTAAAGAACGTTGGGTCCTGAACTCAGTCGGTGCGAGTCATAGCTATGGATTTCCATAAAAGCCTTTGTCATTCCCGCAAAATCGGGAATCCATTTGCAAGCGATAGCGAGCCTATGACTCGCGCCCGCATAAAACTGTTTGTGACTTTTAATCGTTTTTCCACTCCCATGAGCCCGGACTTGCGCAGATGAATCAAGCTGCCAAGATCATAGGCAAGGTGCGCCGGGGCGTTCAGAACGTCGCGTATGGCAATAAGCTTTACCAGAAATTCCTCGCGGCGGGAGAAACGCCGATGAGGCTGCATTTTGCGCCCCCCGATCCCTGGCCGGGAGATGCAAGCGCCGGAATGGCCTTGCTTTCCGAACAACGTTCGATGTTCCCCGTAGTTGAAGAAGCAACGCTGCGGAATACATCCACAACTTTGCGCAATCTCCGCGCCGTCGGAACCGATGCGGCGCGAGAAATGTGCGCCCGGTTAATCGACAGATGGCTTGAACAATTCGACGGCTGGGATAAGGATGAATGGCTGCCGGAGCATCTCGGAGCGCGCATCGCGGCTTGGATCGGATTTTACGATTTCTATGCGCCAGTCGCGTCTTCAGATTTTGTCCAGAGGCTTGTGACCAGCCTTCACCGGCAATGGAAGCATCTGGAAAGAACTATGTCGCCCTCGCTCAAAGGCGTCGAAGCTGTTCAGGCGGCCCGGGGGCTAATTTATGGGGGGCTTAATTTTCCCGAAGGCGACAACGCGCTCGGGTTCGCTTGCGATTTGTTACAGAGACAACTTGCAGCGGAAATTCTTGCGGACGGAGGGCATGTCTCGCGCAATCCATCAGCGCAAATGCGAATGCTTGCGCACCTTGTCGATATTCAGAACGTGCTGACAATGGCGGGCATCGCTCCGCCGCCGTCCATCGGAACAAGCGTGACGTCCTTGGTGCCGGGGCTTAAACTCTTCAGGCATGGTGATGGAGGACTTGCGCTTTTTCACGGATCAGCGGAGGAAGTTCCGCTGATGATCGACGCCATTTTAACTCAAGCGGTCATACGTGGGCGTGTAGTGCGGAGGCTGCCGGAAACAGGGTATGAGAGGCTTCAAGCCGGTCGCAGCCTTTTGATTGCAGATGCCGCGTCGCCACCACCTCGTGCCTATGGGACCGAGGGACACGCAGGGCTTTTAAGTTTTGAGTTTAGTTCGGGCCGCGAGAGGTTGATTGTAAATTGTGGGTCTGCGCCGCATGCCTCGGCGGAATGGCGGTCGGCTTGCGCCGCCACTGCTGCGCATTCGACCCTAACCGTAGCCGACACCAATGCTTGCGAGATCGACGGCGACGGAAGCATCGCGGGGAGCGTCATGACTTCGACTCACAGGTTCGAACAAAACGGGGCGCACTATCTTGAGATGGCTCACAACGGGTACTATGCGCGGTTCGGATTGACTCATACGCGGGCGTTTCAACTGTCGGCGGACGGGGATACGCTTTTGGGACGCGACGCGCTTCAGGGGAAGAAGGCGCGGCCTTATACCTTGCGCTGGCATCTTCATCCGACCGTTCAGGTTTCGCTCTCTCAAGGAGGGCAAACCGCCCTGCTCCGCACCCCTTCGGGAGCCGGGTGGAAGCTTCGCGTCGAGAAGGGACAATTGGGACTTGAATCCAGTATTTACTGCGGCGGCGCGGTTCCGAGACGCACCATGCAGGTTAAGCTGACGGATGTGACAAGTTCGGACGATACCGTCGTTACGTGGACACTCGCGAGAGAGCGAAAAGCGTAATCACACTATTCATCCAGTCGCACGTTTTCGATGTGCATGGGCCATGCCCATGGCTTCGCAAGCATAACGTCAAAGCGCAGGTCCGCCGTGGCATAGCGCGGGTTTTTCATGATAAAATAATGAAGTGCATTTGCGATGCGGGCTTGCTGGCGCGGAGTGATGGATTGGATCCCCGTTTCGTAGGTTTCGCGCGCTTTGACTTCGACCGCAACAATTGTGTTGCCTTGGGCCGCCACGATGTCGATCTCGCCAACAGGGGTTTTATAGCGTTGCGCAAGGATACGGTACATTTTGAGGCGCAACGCCCAGCGGCATTTTCTTTCGGCGGCAAGGCCTGTCTGATAAGTGGTACGCGGCATTTATAGATTTTTCGTAAGGTCCAAGGCTGTTGCATATACCTCCTTTTTAGGGAGGCCTGTCATTTCCGCGACTTCAGCGACAGCATCGCGCAGCGTTAGGCTCTTTAGCCTCTCGGACAAAAGGCTTTTGATGTCCATAGGGCTTTCTTCGGTTTCGCCCTTGCCGATCAGGATCACAATCTCGCCTTTCGGCTCATGAGCGGCGTAGTACAAAGCAAGTGCCAAGAGCTTGTCGCGGCGGACTTCTTCATAGAATTTCGTCAGCTCGCGCGCCACAGCGGCGGGCCTCTCGGGGCCAAGCGCTTCAGCGAGGTCCGAAAGGCTTTCGGATAAGCGCTGAGGAGATTCATAAAAGACAACGGTTCCGGCGCTCTGCTTGTAAGCGAGGATGGCCTTCTTTCTTGCGACGCTTTTCGCCGGGAGAAAGCCGCCAAAGCAAAAGCAGTCGGTTGCAAGCCCCGAGGAGGCCAACGCCGTGATTGCGGCGTTCGGGCCGGGAATGACGATGACGGGAATTTCCGCATCGCGGCAGTCACGAACGAGCTTGAAGCCGGGGTCGGCAATCGCAGGCATCCCCGCATCGCTGATTAACGCAACGCACTGCCCCCTGCCCAACTTCTCCAATATTTCAGGACGGCGCTTATCAGCGTTGTGATCGTGGTAGGAAAGAAGCGGCTTTCTAATGCCGAACGCTTGCAGCATCGCGCCACTGTTGCGCGTGTCTTCGCACGCGATGACATCCGCGTTCGCCAAAACCGCCAAAGCTCGGAGAGTAATGTCACCGAGATTTCCAATCGGCGTCGCGACGACATAAAGGCCCGGCAATGGTTTACATGCGGATCCGTTAACGCTACGTTCGACGATCAATCGGCCCAACTGGGGGAAGTCCGGCGATGAAACTTTCTGTTTTTCTGGCGGCATGTCTCGTTCTTGCTCTCTCTGTCGGTGGTTGCGCCGATAGAGTAACGAAACCTTCAGCCTCTGCCAAACCCAAAGAAGACTGGCCTATTCCCCCCGCCCCGCAGATCAAAGCCCCCCCCATTCCGGCGCCGCAAATAGCGGTTAAAGAGGAAAAAGTCAGGGTCGCCATTTTACTTCCGCTTTCAGGGCCTCATGCGTCGCTTGGGCAGGCAATGCTCAATGCCGCGCAACAAGCGCTTTTCGATTCCGCAGAGTACGGTTTCGAGCTTCAACCCCGCGATACCGGGCAAAAAGGAGGCGCGGAAGAGGCAGCGCGGCAGGCCGTGACCAGCGGCGCGAAGCTGATTATAGGGCCGATGTTCGCAACCGAGGTTCCATCCGTCAAGCTTATGGCGCAAGTCAACGACTTGATGGTCCTGCCTCTTTCGACAGACACCTCTTTGGCTGACAAGGGCGTTTTCGTGATGGGGCTCGCGCCGGGGCCTCAAGTCGCCCGCGTAACAACCTTTGCTGCGCGGCACGGGCTTAAGAACTTCGCTGCATTGATCCCGGCAACGCCTTATGGAGCGCTTGTCGAAAAGGTTTTCAAAGAAACGGTCGGTCAAGTTGGCGGGAAGCTTGTGGCTCTCGAGATTTTCGATCAAAGTGGAAATTTGGCCGACAAAGTCAAAGAGCTTGCGGCGCATAAGGACGAAATTGACGCGCTGTTTTTGCCTGAGAGCGATTTGGTTCTCGGTTCGGTCGCGCAAAAACTTGCAGCAGCGGGATTTGACACGCAACGGACACGGTTGCTTGGAACAGGCCTGTGGGATGTTCCGGAGTTGGGGCGGCAGAATTCATTTCTTGTCGGCGGCTGGTTTGCCGCGCCCGATCCCGCGCTTCGGAGACGGTTTATTTCTAACTATACCGAGCTTTATAATATCGAGCCCCCAAGGTTGGCCACACTGGCTTACGACGCGACGGCTTTGGCTGCCTTTCTCGCCAAGCGCGGCGGACGGTACGACGAGGCCTCGCTTACCAATCCCAATGGCTTTGTCGGGCTCGATGGGATTTTCCGTTTGATCTCTTCGGGCGAAGTGGAACGCGGCATGGCCGTTGCTCAAGTCTCCGCAATCGGAGCAACCGTAATCGATCCGGCCCCGCAAAGTTTTATTAAAGGCGGCAAATAATAGGAAGCGGGTTTTCTTCCAACAGGTTCAGCTAATACCCGTTGACTAGAAGACTCTTAAGCATCTTCATCTCCTCAAGAGCGCGCCCCGTCCCCAAAGCGACGCAGGAAAGAGGATCTTCGGCGACGGAAACAGGCAATCCCGTGGCATGGCGCAAGACTAGATCCAGATTGCGCAAAAGCGCGCCGCCGCCGGTCAAAACGATGCCTTTGTCCACGATATCCGCCGCAAGCTCTGGCGCAGTGTTTTCTAGCGCGACCTTAACCGCCTCAAGGATTGCGCTTACAGGCTCGGCCAGGCTTTCGGCGACTTGGCGCTCGGTGATGACGATTTCCTTTGGCACGCCGTTCATAAGATCGCGCCCCTTAATCTCTGACGTCCGGCCCTCGCCATCCTCGGGCGGGCATGCCGATCCGATTTCCTTCTTGATGCGCTCGGCTGTGCTTTCGCCGATCAGAAGATTGTGATAGCGCCGGATGTAGTTGATGATGGCTTCGTCCAGCTTGTCGCCACCGACGCGCACCGAACGCGAATACACAATGCCTCCCAAGGAAAGCACCGCAACCTCAGTCGTCCCACCGCCAATATCGACAACCATCGACCCTGTCGGCTCGGTCACAGGCAGGCCCGCGCCTATCGCGGCGGCCATAGGCTCTTCAATCAGGAATACGCGGCGCGCGCCTGCGGATTCGGCGGATTCCTGAATGGCGCGGCGCTCGACGGCGGTCGAACCCGAAGGAACGCAGATGATGATCTGCGGATTGGTAAAACTGCGGCGGTTATGCACTTTGTGAATGAAGTGCTTAATCATCTCTTCCGCGACTTCGAAATCGGCAATAACGCCGTCGCGCATCGGCCTGATGGCCTGAATGTTTCCGGGCGTACGGCCCAGCATAAGCTTGGCCTCGTCGCCGACCGCGAGCACGTGCCGCTTGCCCTTGCTCTGGGCAATGGCGACAACCGAGGGTTCATTAAGAACGATGCCTCTGCCCCTCACATAAACGAGGGTATTGGCCGTCCCGAGATCGATGCCCATATCGGCCGAAAGGAAGCCTAACATATTGGAAAGCATATACTAATACCTTGTAGCGTAAAGATTTGTCGCACACAACGATTGACTTTTCTGACACCGTAACATCTTTAACGCAAGAGTAATCTTTGAACTAAACCGTACAAATACAAGGGATAGAAAGCTTAAATGCGACTCTGCGTTGAGTGGACTGGACTGGAGCGCTAACGAAAAGAAGTATTCCACGCAAAATCCATGCGCATTCTTATAGAGTTGCAGGAAGAGGAAATCTTGCCTATATGGTCGCAGAAGAGAATGCATTAGGGAGAATCGCGAGCTATGCCGTATGTCGTCACCGAAGCCTGCATCCGCTGCAAATACATGGATTGCGTGGAAGTCTGCCCCGTAGATTGCTTCTACGAAGGCGAAAACATGCTTGTCATCAATCCGGACGAATGCATCGACTGCGGCGTTTGCGAACCCGAGTGCCCTGCTACGGCTATCGTTTCCGATACTGATCCACGCGCCGAAAAGTGGCTCGCCGTCAATCGCGAGTATTCGGCGATTTGGCCAAACAGCACTCACAAGAAAGACGTCGCACCCGACGCCGACCAATGGAAAGGCGTTCCTGACAAGTTCGCCAAGTTCTTTAGCAAAAAGCCGGGTGAATAACCTTCAGGCGCGTCACGCTTAAGTGCGACGAGCTCTTATGGTTAATAAATCATGGTTTATACTGAAAGTTAACCGCTTGATAATCATTGTAAAATCAAGTTTCAGCGTGAAACCTTTGTAATAATTGCTAATAAATGGTATATACGACTCGGCGTTGGATAGCCGCCGTAGCCGAATAGAGGGTATTTTCACGCAAAAAACGGGAAATGGTTAACGTTCCGTCTCCGGTTTCATTCGCCTCTATTTTGTCACGTTGGCGTGGCATAAACGCCTACTGAGGTTCAACAAGAGAGGATAAGCATGGCCGAGAAACTAGAATTCAAAAAAGGTGATTTTGTTGTTTACCCCGCCCATGGCGTTGGCCGTATTGAAGGTGTCGATGCGTTCTCCGTTTCGGGTCAAGAGGTTATGCTGTACTCGATTTCGTTCGAGCAAGACCGCATGCGCTTGAAGGTCCCTGTGTCCAAGGCAAAGATCTCCGGTCTGCGCCGCTTATCGTCCCGCGATCGCATCAAGGAAGCGCTGTCCACGTTGCAGGGCCGCTCGAAGATTCGCCGCGTGATGTGGAGCCGCCGCGCTCAAGAATATGAATCGAAGATCAACTCAGGCGATCCGGTTTCGATCGCGGAAGTCGTTCGCGACCTGCATCGCGGTTCGGACCAACCCGAGCAATCTTACAGCGAACGCCAGATTTATCAAGCCGCTCTCGAAAGACTGGCCCGCGAGTTGGCTGCGGTCGAAAAGATCGATCAGGAAAAAGCCACGACGAAGCTGGAAACGGTTTTAACCAAAGAACGCGAAAAGAAAGCCGCCTAAGTATTTTTGGGTAGAGTGTAAACAAAGGGCGAGGCTTTTAGCCTCGCCCTGATTTATTCTTAAATCAAGGAGATAGTCCATGCATTTGCTTAAACACGCAGCCGCTTCATATACAGCAAGGAAACTGAGCGCAGAAGAGAGGCTCCGCTTCGAACGTAACGCTGAATTGGAAAACATTGTTAATTTGTGCCGGACCATTTTGACACAAAACAAGCTAGACAGTAGTGGTCTCATAGCGCAGACAAACTGGGGGGACCCAGAGATGGAACTATTGACCCCTGAGCGAGGCAACCACCTGCTAGTCATGAACTGCCTTGAGGATGTTTTTAGACGCTCCGGCGCCAACATAGAAATCGAACACGGTGAAAAAGGCTATTTTACTGGACCGGGAATTTACGACAAAAAAACGACCGCTTTCTTGGCGAAAGAAGTTTCGAAGAATGCCTTGCATCCTGAACGAATTCCAAGCTTATCCAAAGAGAAGGAATTGGGCGGGTTTACGGCTGCCCGGAGCACAAAGAAGAACAGCTGCTGCAATTGTTCGCGCTACGAGATGTGATCTTAGCTACATTGCTACATTTTTTCTACTCCCCTCTTTCGCACCGGGAAGGGGGCAGGTTTTTATGCCGAATAGGCGCTCAGCTCTGGACATTCCCACGGGAATGATGGATTTTTTTTATCTTATCCTTGCAATCTGGCGACAAACCGTTATAAACGCCACCTTATTGCTCCTTGCCCCTTCTACAGGAGGGGTTTGATCGGAGTGGCTGATGTGCCGGGATTGGCTCGGCTCAGGCTTCCGGTCGCTTTAACCCATGGGGAGTGCAGAATATGCCACTCTACGAGTCTGTTTTTATTGCGCGTCAGGACGTGCCGACCACTCAGGTCGAAGCTCTGACAAAGACGTTTTCCGATATCATTACTGCCGACGGCGGCAAGGTCGCCAAGACCGAGCCTTGGGGGCTGCGTAACCTCGCCTATCGCATCAACAAGAACAAAAAGGGCCACTATGTTCTAATGAACATTGACGCGTCTCCGGCGGCTATCGCCGAGATGGAACGCAATATGCAGCTCAACGAAGACGTTTTGCGCTTCATGACCATCAGGGTCGAAGAACACGAGGCTGGTCCTTCCGCTATCCTGCGTAAGGATGAGCGCAGCGACCGCCCTGAACGTGGCGACCGAGGCGATAGACCCCAGCGCGCTCCGCGCACCGAAGCGCCAGTTCCCTCTTCTGAAGGAGAAAAAGCATGAGCTATGAATCATCCGGGCGTTCGCAGCGCGATGGCGGAGCTTCCGGCGGTTTCGGCGGTTTTCGCCGTGGCCGCAAGAGTTGCCCTTTCTCAAGCCCCAATGCGCCGAAGATCGACTACAAAGACCCGCAGACCTTGAAGCGCTTCATTTCTGAACGCGGCAAGATCATGCCGAGCCGCATCACGGCCGTATGCGCCAAGAAGCAGCGCGAACTTGCGCAGGCGATTAAGCGCGCGCGTTTTCTCGCCTTACTGCCTTACGCTGACAAGCGCGGCAACGCGAACTAAGGCACATGAAGGAGAATTCAAATGATTGAAGTTATTTTATTGGAGCGCATTGAGCGTCTCGGCAATATGGGCCAAACCGTCAAGGTGCGGCCAGGGTTCGCGCGGAACTTCCTGTTGCCCAACAAGAAGGCTTTGCGCGCGACCAAGGCCAATCTCGAGATGTTCGAGAAGCAACGCGCCCAGCTCGAAGCCCAGAACGCCGCCGAACGCGCCAAGGCCGAAGCTGTTGCCGCGAAGATGGAGGGTCTCAAGCTCGTCGTCATTCGTCAGGCCTCGGAAATGGGGCAACTGTTTGGCTCCGTTACAGCTCGCGATGTCGTAGAGGTCGCAAACGAGACGGGTCACGCACTGAATCGCAATCAGGTTCAGATCGACACGCCGATTAAGGCGCTCGGGCTGTTCTCGGTCAAGATCAAGCTTCATCCCGAAGTGACGACAAAGGTTATCGTCAACGTCGCCCGCTCGCCCGAAGAAGCGGTAGCTCAGGCTGAAAAGGCGGCTGCCGCCGCCACCAAGGCCGCGAAGAAGGCAGCAGCCGAGGAAGAAGCCGCCTTGCTAGGCGCTGCTCCTGCTCCCGCTAAAGCCGATGCTCCAGCAGCCGATGCGGCCCCTGTAGCGGAAGAGAAGCCCAAGAAGGCGAAAAACGCCAAGAAGACGGACGGCGCTAAAAAAGTCGAGGCGAAGGAAGAGACTCCGAAAGCCAAAAAAACAGCTAAAAAGTCCAAGAAGGCTGAATCGGAAGAATAAGCTTTTCTTGGATTAGTATGATTAAGAAGCGGAGACCGAGAAGTCGGCCTCCGCTTTTTTGTTTCGGGGGAGCCGCTCTGCCATCGCCGCACAACATTCTCTCGACCAAACCGCGTCAATTTGGCATTCTTATGCGCGTTCACGGGATCCCTCCTTCTGGCCGTTGGATACTTCGCAATACCCACATGCCACAGGGGCTTCCTGTGAACAACCTATTGAGACGTTACATCTAGAGTTTAGCTATTCTTCAAGAGGATATCGACAAGGACTTCCTCGGAACCTTGGATATCGAACACAAGCCGCACCGGGATCACAATTACTTCTGCACGGAAATAGGGCGGAAGACGAACGGCGTCCTTTTCTGTCGTTATCAGGCGCGCGCCAAGCACTTCGGCGTCCAGGCGCAAGGAGTCCACATCGTCAGTCGTGTAGATATAATGATCGGGAAATTCTCTAACAGCGGCGATGTCGAGTTCCAATAATCTTGCCGTAGTGAAGAATTTCGACGGACGGCCTATACCTGCAAACGCAACATATCTTCCGACCGATGGAAGACCTTTGGGAACGACCGGTTCGAAATGGGCCTGAAAAACGGGGATCTTGGTTTTCCTCCCCAGATTATAGGGGTCTTTCCCGATGACAATCATGGCCGTTGCGCGGCTGAGCGCATCGAGGAAAGGTTCCCTCAATGGCCCCGCCGGGATGATGCGTCCGTTGCCGATGCCTGCCTCTCCGTCAACGACAAGAATTGAGGCCGAGGGCGCCAAATTGGGGTTCTGGAGTCCATCGTCCGCAATGATGACAGAACCGTGCGTTTCCGCTTCCCGGACCGCCTTGACGCGGTCCCGCCCCACCCAAGTAGGTGCAGTTGCGGCCAAAAGCATGGCTTCATCGCCAACGTCCGTCGCGTCATGCCGCCTGAGATCCACGCAAGTCAATTTGCCACGGCCTCCATAGCCGCGCGAAACAAAGACCGGCTTATGGCCGATGTCGCTGAATAAACGCGCCAAGGCCAATGCAACAGGCGTCTTTCCTGCCCCACCCGCTACGGCGTTTCCAATGCATATGACGGGACGTGGCGAACGATAGGCCTTGGCGAACCTTCGGCGCAGGGCCGTCCCGGCTTCGAAAACCCGCGACAGCGGGGAAAGCAGCTTGGCCTTAAATTCCGAAATTTTATCTCCCGGCGGCGGATACCAGAAACGGGGCGTCTTCATTTGTGTCTGCTCCTCAAGCCGCAAAATACCGGAAGCGCCGGACAATTTCGCGTTTTCTCCGCGCAGGCGGAAAAGTATTTTCTCTTGAATATGAAGGCCTTACGGCTATCCCTGCCTTGTGAGGAAAGGATCTATCTCGAGAATGATCTTTTTGACGATAGACCGTTTACGTTCGGCGAGCAACCGCGCCTTTTCGGCTTGAAGCTGGCGGACATCTTTGTTTATCCACAAACGATCCACGACCGGAGCGATTTCAGCGGAGGACTCAAGCCTTATCGCCGCTTCCTCCATAACGAATTCGCGTTCGATCTCGGAGAAATTGTACATTGATGGCCCAAATATAATTGCCGATCCTATTTGCGCTGGTTCAATCGGATTGTGGCCGCCCGTTCCTGCGAAGGAACCGCCAATCACCGAGATGGGACTCAGCGTATAGAACAAACCCATTTCTCCCATCGTGTCGGCAAGGTACACCTCCGTTTCGTCCGTAATGCGGTCGCCTTTTGAACGGCGAGCGCATTTCAAGTTCATGGAGTCGATGAGCGCCGCGACTTCGTCGCCTCGGCTGGGATGGCGGGGGGCGATGATGGTAAGGGCTCGGGGTTGAACGGCGTGCAGCGCGTGATGAGCAACGAGCGCCATTTCTTCCTCGCCGGGGTGGGTTGAGGCCATCAGCCAGATATAACGCCACGCCGTTTGGTCGCGCAGCCTCGCGAGTTCGTTTTCATCGCAAGGCAACGGCGACGAAGCATATTTAAGGTTACCGATGCATTTGACGGGTTTTGCGCCCAAAGCGACAAAGCGGCTTTTGTCGTTTTCCGTTTGCGCGAGACACAGGCGGAAAGTCGAAAGCATTTCGGCAGTGAAGCTTTTAACGCGGTACCAGTTGCGAAAAGACTTTTCCGACATACGCGCGTTAAGAAGGATTGTCGGAATCGCGTTTTTCCGGAGTGTCTCCAGCGTGTTAGGCCACAGTTCGGATTCAGTCCAGATCGCAAGCATGGGCTGCCAGTGCTTGAGAAAGCGTTCAATCCCCGGCGCAAGATCGACCGGAACGTATTGATGCAGCGCATACTCCGGCAATCGTTTTTCCACCATGCGCGCCGCCGTGACCGTTCCGGTGGTCACGATGAACGAAACGCTGAGGTAAACCTCCCGAAGCTTCTCGATCAACAATAGCAACGAAGCGGCTTCGCCGACGCTCGCGGCATGGCACCAGATAACGCGCCCTTCGGGGCGCGGCTTCGAGGGAAAGCCCAGACGCTCGGAAAGACGTTCCGGATCTTCGCGGCCCCGCATTTGGCGCAGGCGCAGGAAGCCGCGTACAAAGGGCGCACCGAGAACTGTCAAAGAGCGGTAAAGTGTCGAGAGCATGAGCTTATGGAGTTTTGGGAGAAACATATGATAGCATGAAAAATACGGTTCATAGTGGTTTTTATTGACCGATATATTCACAGGTTTGGTAAAATCCGATTCGTCTTTCCGATCAAGGTTGCTTCCATGACCATCCCATCCGCCGAAGATCATCGCGTGGGGCGCAGTAATTGGTTGCGCGCCGCAGTGCTGGGCGCAAATGACGGAATCATTTCGACCGCCAGCTTGATCGTCGGCGTAGCGTCAGCCTCGAGCACGCATACTGAAATCATTACAGCAGGAATCGCTGGAATGATAGCGGGCGCCATGTCGATGGCGGCAGGAGAATACGTGTCCGTCAGTTCGCAAACGGACATCGAGCAAGCTGACATTGCGAGAGAGACTCGAGAGCTTAAAGAGGATTGGGATTTCGAAGTTGAGGAGCTTGCCCAAATATATATGGCGCGCGGGCTGGAACAAAAGCTTGCGCGCGAGGTGGCTTTACAACTTATGAAGAAAGATGCGCTTGGAGCGCATGCGCGCGACGAACTCGGAATTTCCGAGCTAACGACACCAAGGCCTGTTCAAGCCGCCTTGGCATCGGCAGCGGCTTTTAGTATCGGAGCGATTTTTCCGATTTTGACGACGATCATCGCCTCGATTCAGTTCCTTGTGCCCATCATGTTCGTAGCCACCCTCTTCTTCCTCGCCGCGCTGGGGTGCACCGGAGCGAGAGCCGGAGGCGCAAATATGTTTAACGCGACGATTCGCGTCGCCTTCTGGGGCGCTTTGGCCATGACCGTCACCGCCGGGGTCGGTGAGATCATTGGAAAAGCTATATGAACTTCTTTCTCACTTTCCTTCTTTTCCGGCTCACTCAAGTTTGATAGGATTTGCTCATGACAAACACGCCTCCGCTTACGCTCCTTGAAGAACTCCTTCTCTTGGCTCTTGATGAGAAGACAGGGGATTTTTATCCCGTCGATACAATAGCTCTACATAGAGCCGCTGCGAGCACTTTGCTGATGGACCTGTCTTTACGCAATCGGATCGATTACGACTTGCGTGACATGTTTGTCGTCGATCCGACGCCAACCGGAGACGAGCTTCTCGATCCCGTGATTAAGCTTATGGCGCAAGCTCCCGTTCTCACACCACATTCGGCTATCTATTGGCTCGGTAAGCTTTCAGATGAAGGCGCAGACATTATCAAAAAGGGTTTGGCCAGGCTTGAAAAACGAGGCATTATCAGCCGCCCTTGCGTTGGAATGTTCTGGATGTTCGGGTTTGGGTCGCGCCCCGTTGTCGATGCACAAAAGATCGGCGAAGTTCGGGCGGCCCTTATGGAGAGCATTCAGCCGGATAAGATTCCTTCTCCGCACAACGTATTACTGACGGGCTTGGCTGAGGGTTGCGGGCTTTTCAGGTACATTCTCGGCGAAGCCGCCGCAAAGAATGCGGGGCCGCGCATAGCTGAAGTTGCTCATATGGACCTAATCCATCAAGCGGCGCGCAGCATTGCCAATGGAGAGCCTGCGGCTTCTTCTGGAAGGTGATGGTGCTTTCGGGAACTCCTTGTCATCCTTTTGCGAATTTCTTCTTGGACTGCAAAAGTTTGTTTTTTTTCAGCACCAGCCACGAATGGCGGAAGATTTTTGGAGCTTTGGGACACGTCTATGATTAGGATATTCTCTGTTTTTTTTCTTTCTCTGCTCGTCGCTGCGATAGCTTCGGCTCAGGAGATGCCCCCGCCTCGTCGCATGCCGCGAACGCCCGTCAGCGCTCATGCTCTTGAAGAACGTGAAGGCTGGGCCTCCTCGCGCGAGGTTGTGGGGCAAGCTATTGTGATCGACGGAGAAAGGCTTCGGATCGGCAAAACCGAGATGAGGCTGTTCGGAATCGTTCCTCCGCAGCTTTCGGCAAGCTTTGGGCCTCAAGCGCGCGCGCATATCGACGCGTTGGCGGGAGGGCAAAATGTCAATTGCAGGATTCGGGATAGAGATCGTGATGGACGGCTTCTCGCCACATGCACAACATCAAGCGGCACGGATATGGCGCGGGATCTGTTAAAGCGGGGCTTGGCCGTCACGGCTCGCGGATCTTTAGTCGGAACGGAACTTGCGGCTTCTTATGCCTCCGCCGAACAAGCCGCTCAAGGACAGAAAATCGGGCTTTGGTCTTTGGCGATGACCTCGACAGCGCATCAAAAGCAGGCGGAGGCGGCCCCTGCCCCGATGGCAACGCCCGCTCCAGTGGCTGACGTTGACGCCAAAAAGGACGAAAAGACGGCGGATCAGGAAAAAAAGGAAGACAAGGCCCGCTCGACCGAAACTCAGATGCAGGCCAAAATTACGGCTGACATCCTTTCGCAGAAGTCCGAAGCGGAAACTGTTGAGGAACTTTCGAGCGCAAACGAACCGGGTTTTTTGGAGCGGTATCAGATTCTTGTCTCTGGAATGCTGATGCTTGGAACGGCGTTGCTTATCGTTTATTCGCTCAATGCGCAAAAACTGAGGGATAAACGCGAGGAGATCAAAGCTCTGGCAGCAGCCTTGCGCGGCGAATTGATGGCCGCGCGCAACGTGTGTTTGGGCAAAGCCAAAAGCATTGCGACCCCTGCCGACGACAGGACCGCAATATGGCCGCGCATTCGCACAACACTTTATCAGGCATATGTAAGCAAACTTGGGCTTTTGGGAGCGGATCTCGCGCGGCAAATCGCCTCGATCTACGGGCAGTCCGGCGACTATGCGGCGCTTTACAACCCCGTTTGTCCGCCAGCGCCAGGACATGAAGTTCCTAAGAAACAAGCACTTGAAACGCTTATCAAGCATATCGGCGATGTCCTGCCTAGGCTTGCGGAGATCGAACAGACGGGCAAGATTCAAATGCTTTCGTTTGCGAGGCATATCGATCACAAGCGGCCCGCTATAACTCAGATTGCCGTGGCTCCATGTCAGTTGCCGACAGCAGAGACTGAGGCCGCTCCATCAGACGCGCCACAAGAAATCCATCATGAATCTGACGTTTCTTCCGAAGTGCGCCTCCAACGCGACGCGCAGCAGAGATCGGCAATTGAGGTAATGACAGGATTTTGGGAGCACACCCGCACGTTTGTGAACAATCTTCGAAGTCAGGATGTCTCGCCACGACCCATCATTGAAATTGAACCCGCAATGGACCCGAATGCCGCCGAATACACTGCTATCATTGAGGCCGATATGGAAAGGTATCAGCGCGAAGCCGCAGGAGAAGCTGCGGCTTCGGGGCGGAGGAAGTGATCCGCTACCCGAACAGGGTGTCTTTTTTTGAACCGACCTAATCCGGCTTAAAGCCGTAATCTGAAACCATCGGCTTTAGTCGGTGGATGTTCATCGCTTTTCGACTCATATCCCATTATGGATTGAGGCTTCGTGCGCATTGCTGCCGGGGATTATTAAAATATGGCTCTCTTGCATGTGTTTCCTGCTTTAATCTTCAGCGCTATTATTATATCTGCCGCTGTGAAGAGCTACATAGGAATTGTTGGTAAAATTTTATAGGAGCTAAAGCGTGCTTTATCCCATAATACGCCTGAATCCGCAAAAGCACCGCCGTGTTCAGGCCGGACATCCGTGGATATATTCCAATGAAATCGTAATGGATGCAGCGGCGAAGGGACTGCCACGAGGATCGATTGTCGGTTTTTATGCGCACGATCAGCACTTTCTTGGGATCGGTAGTTTTAATTCGCATACGCTAATTGCAGGGCGCTTGTTTACCTCACACCTTGTTGATGAGCTTGATGAGGAGTGGTTCGCCAAGCGATTTGAGGCCGCTTTGGCTTTGCGCACAAGGCTTGTGCCCTGCCCGTACTATCGATTGATACACGCCGAGGCCGATGGCTTGCCGGGTCTGATTGTCGATCGTTTCAATGAAATCTTGTGTGTGCAGATCAATACCGCAGCGATGGATTCTCTTTGGCCGACGATTGAGAAGGCACTGCGTTGTGTTCTAAATCCAAAGAATATAGTTCTGCGAAATGATGCATTCGCGCGCGAAATCGAAGGGCTGCCGCGCGAGACAAAAATTGTTGGGGCGGACATATCCGGGCCGATTCCGGTGATTGAAAATGGCATCACCTATTATGCCGACGTTTGCGCGGGGCAAAAAACCGGCTGGTATTTCGATCAACGCGATAATCACACGCTTGTCGCAAAATATGCCGCTAATGCCGAATCCATGCTTGATCTCTATACGCATGCCGGCGGTTTTGCTGTTGCGGCGGCAAAAGCGGGGGCAAAACGCGTAATTGGGATCGATTCTTCCGAACCAGCCCTCGAATTGGCAAAAAAAGCCACGCTATTCAACAAGCTTGGGGATCGCTGCGACTACATGCGTTCCGACGTTTTTGAGGACCTCGAACGCCGCATTAAAGCCAAGGAAAGATATGATATTGTGGTCGCAGACCCGCCAGCATTCGTAAAATCGCGAAAAGATCTCGCCAGCGGCGCACGGGGCTATCGAAAGCTTGCAAGAATGGCTGCGTCAGTGACGAAAAACGGCGGTTTTCTGTTTATCGCATCCTGCAGCCACAACATGGAATTGCCTATTTTTATCGAAAATGTAGCTGCAGGACTGAACGATTCCGGAAAATCCGGGAGGATTTTGCACACGTGCTTCGCCGCACCGGATCATCCGACGCATCCAAACCTCCCAGAAAGTGCTTATTTGAAAGGGCTTTTCTTGGCTTTGGCGTAGACTTTGGGGCGATGAGCCCAAGCGGAAAATCAAATATTTCGCGTTTCCCGTCATTTTGGGATGGCGTAACCATTATCGGTTTGCATGGCGATATTGTTTCGATTCCAATAGAACTCCTCACATTTCCATCACTCAAGGCAACTAGGGCCCCAAGAGCGATCGGAATCCAATGACCATGGCCAACAATTACCAAATCTTTGTTTGTGCTTTTCGCTTCGCCGATCAAATCGACCAGAGTCAATACAACACGCTCCGCATAGTCGGAATTGGTCTCGCCGCCTTTTGGCTCATACTCCGCGTTATTTAGTTTATTTCGCGTATCTTCGCTCGACGGCATACCAAAATCATCGCTTAAAAAAAGCTCGTTAAGACCAGCCTGCAGCATCCAGCGTGTTGAGGCACCTAGCAAAATATCGACAGTTTGCCGCGTTCGCCGAAGCGGACTCACATACACCGCGGATGCCTCCGAAAAACGCCGAAGCAGCTTTCCCTCCACCGACTTCGCATATGCTTCTGTAAGCCCCACGCCCCTTTTTGAAAGTTCAATGTTTTCGCGCAATTCATCGAAATCATCCGGACGCTTTACCAAGGCCTCAGCTGTCTCTTGGTGCACACCGCCAGCAAATTCGCCTTTTTCCGAATAGATCGTCGGCCCATGCCGCACCATTACGATGTGGCCACTAAACCCTCTCAGAACCTCGATAAGAGGATCGAAGCGAAGCTCTCGAAAATCGGGGATTCGGCCAAAAACCTTCGCCGCAAAGATTCCCTCAAGCTGATTTTCGCTAAAAACTGCCCGACCATCCCGCGTCATTGCTACCTACGATCTCTTTAATAAAACTTACTATATCATAATAGTAATACTTGCGCGACAAAGCGTACTGATTGTTCGTCGAAATCCTCCGGCGAAATTCCAAAAGCTGCGAAAGATCCGCCAACGCTACGTACTTGTTTTTACGTTATTTTTCTCAGTTTTGACCAGATTCGCAGCAAAAGTTTCAATGAACTACTTTTTGTCAAGAACAAATAATCAAAAGATTTTAAATTTTGTTCTAGACACGCACCCCCCAACTGCCTATGTTCCCTCCTGTCGGCGGTCACAAACACTGACCCCGAAAGCAGAATTGTTGACACCAACAATCACTTGCGATAAGAAAGGTCGAAAGACTGAGATTGTCGCACAGGTTGTTGTTTCTTTTCAACAGACTGCGGACCGGTTTCCGGTCTTGTTCTTGGACAAGTAAATATGGATGAGAAGGGATGCGCAGACGGCGATCCGCGGTGGGAAGTCCTGCTGAAAAGCAAGGCAACTGGCCGATGGTATCATAAACCTTTCTTAGCTACTCAAGTGGCTAACAAAGATTACGGTTTTGTCGTTACGCATCCTTGTCGACAAGTTCGATATGTTCCGCAAGGAACATAGCTGTTTCTCGGTAAGGGAAACAGCGCGCAAAACGGTTCGGTGCAAATCGGATCGTTGAGTAATGAGAACCCAAGTCAAGGTTTTGAAAACACAAAACTAAGAGTTTGAGTAAGCACATGCTTACTCTCAGGAACTAATAAACTTGAGAGTTTGATCATGGCTCAGAACGAACGCTGGCGGCAGGCCTAACACATGCAAGTCGAACGGATGTAGCAATACATTAGTGGCGCACGGGAGAGTAACGCGTGGGAACCTACCTTTTGGTTCGGAATAACGTCGGGAAACTGACGCTAATACCGGATAAGCCCTTTGGGGGAAAGATTTATCGCCGATAGATGGGCCCGCGTTAGATTAGCTAGTTGGTGAGGTAATGGCTCACCAAGGCTACGATCTATAGCTGGTCTAAGAGGATGATCAGCCTCACTGGGACTGAGACACGGCCCAGACTCCTACGGGAGGCAGCAGTGGGGAATATTGGACAATGGGGGCAACCCTGATCCAGCCATGCCGCGTGAATGATGAAGGCCTTCGGGTTGTAAAATTCTTTTGGTGGGGACGATGATGACGGTACCCACAGAATAAGCTCCGGCTAACTTCGTGCCAGCAGCCGCGGTAATACGAAGGGGGCTAGCGTTGTTCGGAATTACTGGGCGTAAAGGGCGCGTAGGCGGTTTGGTAAGTTGGATGTGAAATCCCAGGGCTTAACCTTGGAACTGCATTCAAGACTACCTTGCTTGAATTCGGTAGAGGTTGGTGGAATTCCCAGTGTAGAGGTGAAATTCGTAGAGATTGGGAAGAATATCCGTGGCGAAGGCGGCCAACTGGACCGACATTGACGCTGAGGCGCGAAAGCGTGGGGAGCAAACAGGATTAGATACCCTGGTAGTCCACGCCGTAAACGATGCATGCTAGACGTTGGAGGCCTTTGGTCTCTTGTGTCGCAGCTAACGCAATAAGCATGCCGCCTGGGGAGTACGGCCGCAAGGTTGAAACTCAAATGAATTGACGGGGGCCCGCACAAGCGGTGGAGTATGTGGTTTAATTCGACGCAACGCGAAGAACCTTACCAACCTTTGACATGTCCAGTATGGATTTAGGAGACTAGATCCTTCAGTTCGGCTGGCTGGAACACAGGTGCTGCATGGCTGTCGTCAGCTCGTGTCGTGAGATGTTGGGTTAAGTCCCGCAACGAGCGCAACCCTCATCTTCAGTTGCCCCCGGGTAATGCTGGGCACTCTGAAGAAACCGCCGGTGATAAGCCGGAGGAAGGCGGGGATGACGTCAAGTCCTCATGGCCCTTACAGGTTGGGCTACACACGTACTACAATGGTGGTGACAGTGGGTTGCGAAGCCGCAAGGCTAAGCTAATCCCCAAAAGCCATCTCAGTTCAGATTGCACTCTGCAACTCGAGTGCATGAAGTTGGAATCGCTAGTAATCGCAGATCAGCACGCTGCGGTGAATACGTTCCCGGGCCTTGTACACACCGC
>JAQVZU010000121.1 GCA_028708035.1 Alphaproteobacteria bacterium | reverse complement strand
GTCGGAAACCATTAATCGCAATATGAATGTTGCATGGAATGAATTGCGGCATAAGGGATCGGACTTCAAGGTCGAAGGCGATCGCATGTACGCGGACGAAGTCGTGCTTAACGACCTTAACGAATTGCCCGATACGGTTGTCAAACTTGTGGGCGGCAATGCAACTATTTTCATGGGCGACACGCACATCGCGACCAACGTTAAAAAAGAGGATGGGTCCCGCGCCACCGGAACAAAGTTGGCCAAGAATGCGGCTTACGAAGCCGTCTTTTCGGGAAAACCCTATAGAGGCGAAACCGACATTTTGGGTATCCCCTATATTACAGGATACGATCCCATCAAGGATAAAACAGGCAAAGTCGTCGGTATTTTGTTTGTGGGCGTCCCGCTTAAGCAATTCTATACCAACGTCAACACAACCGTCATGTACGGCTTGATCGGCGGCTTTACGACAGTGTTCGCCATCGTTTTTATCGCCTTGGCTTTGGCGCGCCGCATGATTACGTCGCGCATGGCCGCCATGACCGAAGCGATGAGCAAACTTGCCTTCGGTGACTTGTCCGTGGAAATTCCTCATTCGACAAGCGACGACGAAATAAGCGATATGGGGCAAGCGCTGAACGTGTTCAGGGAAAACGCGCTTAAGAACCGCTCTATGGAAGCCGAGAAAATCGCTGAACAGAACGCACGCGAAAAACGGGCCAAGCATATTGAAAAGGTTACGGCTGACTTCGAAACCCGCGTCATGGATGTCGTGAAAAGCGTGGCCTCGTCTTCTTCGGAAATGCAGGCTACGGCGAAAAGCATGACCGAGATCGCACAGGAAACAAGCAAAAAGGCAACGTCCGTTGCGGCGGCATCAACGCAGGCCAGCATGAATGTCGAAACCGTCGCTTCGGCTACAGAGGAATTGTCGTCATCGGTAGGAGAAATAAGCCGCCGCGTGGAAGAGGCAGCTCAAATTTCCGAGAGGGCCGTGCATGAAAGCCGGCAAACGGAAAAAACCGTTGAACAGCTGTCGGCTTCCTCGGTCAAGATCGACGAGGTTGTCTCTCTCATTAACCAGATCGCCTCCCAGACCAATCTTCTGGCTCTTAATGCCACGATCGAAGCCGCCAGGGCGGGCGAGGCAGGCAAAGGCTTTGCCGTCGTCGCCAGCGAAGTCAAAGGCCTTGCCAACCAGACGGCCAAGGCAACGGACGAGATCAGCAATCAGATCAAAGCCGTTCAGGCAGAGACGAACAACGCTGTCAATGCCATCCGCTCCATTGGCGAGATTATCGAACAGGTCCGGGATATATCCTCGAATATTGCCGCCGCCGTTCAGCAGCAAGGCACGACTACAAAAGACATTGCCCGGAATATCCAGCAGGCTTCGCAAGGAACGCAGGAAGTGTCCTCGAATATTGCGACTGTTACGGACGATGCGAACCAGACGGGCGCAGCGGCGGATCAGGTTCTCTCTACGGCAGAAGTCCTTGCGCAAAACGCCGAAGCCCTGCGCAAGGAAGTCGAAACCTTCCTCGCCAATGTCCGTACAAACTGAATTCCAGCCGCTGAAATCCCAAAATTCCCTGTCTCTTTGCCTTTAGAAAACAAAAGCGGCTGCTGAATGCCTGTGGAAGAACTTTAGGAAAAGTTTTTCCGCTTGTGATCATTCATCGATGAAGTTGCTCACGCCGGGAAAATATAGAAAATGGGTATTAAGCCCAAAGATACTGAAAATAGATATTCGTCGTGAAGATTTTGCAGACTTTCAGTGATTGAAGAGACAAGTACAGAAAAGACAAAATGATCGTCGGGTTGCTTGGACAACCCGGATTTCTTGGTGAAGACCAAGCAAAGGGACACGATCATGACACGTTTTTGTATGCCTTATAACGGAGACTCAAGACTAGTTGACATTGTTCTTTCGGATTACACCGATTACGTTGCATCCTTTTTCGGAAGCATGGGAAGCGATCCCTTTGGCGGCGGGCGCGCTCTGGCCAGCACGCAACAGCAGTCTCTCGATTCTTTCCGTCAAACAGTGGCAAGACTTGAGAAAAAAGGCGTCGAGTTCAATTACGTTATCAATAACACGAATATGATGAACCGCGAATGCTCTTCGGAGTATCGTGAAAAGTATCGCCAGTTCCTTCTGACGTTACAATCGGCAGGCGTACGCACAGTAACGCTTTCCAACATTGCATTCATCGTGCTCACGAAAGAGCTGATGCCGGACTGGAAAATCTCCGCATCGGTGAATCTGAAACCTCGGACACCCGAAGAAGTGCGCTTTCTCCTTTCGCTGGGATGTGGGGAAATAACGCTTTATTACAGCATTCTCAAAGATCCGAAGGCGCTGCGGGACATAAGGGCGGTGACGGACATTGACCTCAAATTAATCCCGAACGATATCCACATCATGGACTGCCCGTGGCAAAAAGGGCATTCGAGAATGGAAGGGGCGCATAGCCGCGCCAAAGAATTTAAAACGCCGTATTTCAGCTATTATAGAAACAAGTGCGTCCATTTGCGCCATATGAAGCCGGAAGAGATTCTCAAAGCCATGTGGATCCCGCCCGATCAGCTATGGCGGTACGAGGCGCTTGGCTACGATTACTTCAAACTCCTTGACCGGCTGGCCTCGACCGACTGGAACATCCGTGTGCTCAATGCCTACATTGAGGGCAAGCCCCGCCCCGATCTCGAAACGATGCTCGGCACCTACGGAACGGGCGCGACAAAGAATATTCCGGATATGATCGAAGGAGACGGACGACCCTATCCGAAAGAAAAGCTCGAAGTCGTTCCGTCGATCGACTCGGAAAAACTGTCAAAAGACTTCGCTTATTTTCTTAACGAAAACCACCCCGTTCAATGCGGCAATTGCAAGACCTGTTTTAACAGGGCTGCCTCGACGGTTAAATTTCTAGATGAAGCCCGTTTGCGAGCCATAGAGAACAACAGAAAGTGGCGCACCAAGATCACAAAGCCGTCTTTCATAGAGCAACTGGATGGTTTTAATCGGAGGATTCAGTATGAATGATAACAGGCCAAAGAAATTTATGATGCCTTTTTTCGCGGAAGAAAATTATGACTGGTTTCCCTTCGAAAAGCTCATCGTTTTCGGACGCGTAAAAAACGATTATCAAAGCAACTGCGCTCTTTTTGGCCACCCTAACACCAGAAGCATGACGGCAGTCGACGTATCCCGGCTAAGAGAGGCCGGGGCTGAAGTCTGTTATGTTTACGACACGATAGATTTCGAAAATCGTGAGTTCACCAAAGAGGGTTTTAAAGCCATCAACGCCGATTTATTGCGCGCCATCTCGGACGGATTCACCCACGTGCTTTTGGCAAATGCTTACCTGATCGAGCTCGTCTGTAATGAATATGCCAAAGATCTCAAGATGATCGGATCAAGTTTGCTGGAGTGCAATTCAGCAAGGTTTAAGGCGTTTTTCGACGTGATGAACGATGACAGGCCCGTAACCCACGTTGTTATCCCGCAAAATCATATGACGCCGGGAAAATTTCAAGGCCTAAAGGAAGCTTTTCCCGACAAAGAACTCATCATCGAAGTTGATAGATGGACTTCCGATATTCAAATGGTTCATGAACACTATTACAACATGGCCTATGGCTATTTCAGCAAGGACGCCATAACCGAGCTTGATCGGTTTGCTAAAGACGGGGCTATAAAACAACACATAAAGACTTCGGAACAGCTGTGGCTGGATGATTCAGACTTGGTATATAAGTTCGGCGAAGTTAATGTTTCCCATCGCTTATGGAAGCAAAACGTGGAAGAAGGACTGGCAGGATGTCCTCGGAAAATTGAAATCATAGATTCCGCGCTTTGGTGTTGAATAAAGGA
>JAQVZU010000047.1 GCA_028708035.1 Alphaproteobacteria bacterium | reverse complement strand
CTGCGGTTGCCTCGAAAACGGCCCGAAAGTTCCTCGGCGAAGTGCATGGCGTCGCACATCGATCCGCCATTGCCGCAGCTGAACACGCGCCCGCCATTACAGAAGGTCGCGGCCATCAGCTTTCCCGCCTCGGCGATTTTCGCAATGGTCTTGCGATCGGCAAGCAAATTATCCAGTCCGAGCTCCGCTTCCGTCAAAGCGTCATAGATTACATTCTCTAAATCGGTCTCGGCTTTGGGTTCAACGCCGACATAAGCCTGAAGGGACATCAAAGCTCCTTTTCAAATCACTAAGACCTTAAATTGAACACGCGCTTCGCTTTTCCGCAAGGCCGTTACATTGTGCAGGGCAGCATAGCGGCCCCAAGGGAAAAAAGCCAGATTTATCTTCTTTTGGTAAATTGAGGGGGCTCAAGCGGCAAATTCTGCGATGCAGCATCGCGTGAGGGAACTCCATCGCCAAAAGTCTTCGCTTTGACTGTTTCGGACTCGGAACGCTGGACCTCGAGTTCGTCCATCGATTTGTTGGCGTCCTCTTTGGATATAAAATCCTTCGGTTTAGAGGGCACATCGCCCAGGCGCGGCCAGCTTTGTTGCCCTGCAAAAACAGGCGGCGCCAACACCGCGCGCGACTGCTGTTTCACCTCCTGAGGGACATCGTCTTCGCCGAAGATATTTGGCAGGCCAAGAGCGTCGCATCCGGCAAGCAGGAAAAAACTTGCAAGAGGAATCATTATTGATGGTGCGCGGATCGCGTTTTTCATGTAAGTTCTCTCCTTCTCTCTCCCGCCTTCTCATCAAACTGGCCTGTCATGACCATAGCAGAAGAATCTCTCGCTCCCCAAACCGAAAAAAAACTCGAAAAGTCTCTTGATGCCATAGCGGCGCTCCGGCAAGCAATGATCGAACGCTTGGCCGAAATAAAAGCCGCTCAACAACCGCAAGCGCCTATCGAGCAACCCGACGAAACCGCGCTTATCGCCGAACAGCAAGCCGACGCATTGCGCAAGGAAGTCGAAGCGAGGCTCGCGCAGGAAAAAGCCGAAGAAGAAAGAAAGGCCGCCGAAGCCAAGGCCGCGCAGGAAGTTGCCGAGGCCACGCGCCGTGAAGCCGAAGCCAAGGCGACGCTCGAGAAAGCCGAGGCTCTTCGCAAAGAGCTTGAAACCCTTTTCGCCCAAGAACAGGCCGCCGCCGCGCAGAAGGAAGCCGAAGCAAAGGCTGAACGCGAACGCACCGAGGCCGCTGCCAGAGCCGCTCAGGAAAAAGCGGAAGCCGCCCGCCGCGAAGCGGAACTAAAAACAGAAGCCGCTCCTAAAGAGGCTAAGAAGGCTCAAGCGGATGAAATTCTAGCCGACATCCGCTTCGACGTCGTCGAGTGGACGCAGATCATGATGCACGTCGCTGATGAGAGCCAAAAACTGATCCGAGACTATATCGTCCGCACGCGCGACAAGCCGATGGACACGATTTCAGTCTCGCCGACGCCGTTCTTGGATTCCGCATCGCGCTTCACTGAACGCTTTCTAGAAAACCCTGAAGCCTATACCGATGTCCAGCTCGCCACATGGCAGAACTACATTGATCTTACGCGCGCGACGGTCATGCGGATGCAAGGCCTTTCGACGAAGCCCGTCGCCGAAGCCGCCGCGAACGACAAGCGCTTTAAGGCCAAGGATTGGCAAACCAACTGGGCATTCGATTTTCTGAAGCAGGCTTACCTTTCGACCTCCGAGGAGATGCGCCGCCTCGTCCAGATGGAAGCGACGAACGTCGAAGACAAGATGGCGAAGAAGCTTGAGTTCTATTCGCGCCTCATGCTCGATGCGAGCGCGCCAAACAATTTTTGGATGACGAACCCCGAAGTCCTTCGCGCCACGCTCGACAGTAAGGGCGAAAACCTGATTAAGGGCCTTCAAAACCTTTTGCAGGACCTTGAGAGCGGCAACGGACTCCTGCGCATCCGCATGAGCGATTACCGCGCGTTTGAGCTTGGCAAAAACATCGCCACGACACCCGGCAAAGTCGTTTTCCAGAACGATCTGATGCAGCTTATTCAATACGCGCCGCAGACGGAGACGGTTCACAAGACGCCGTTCCTCATCATTCCGCCGTGGATCAACAAGTATTACATTCTTGATCTGCGACAGAAGAACTCGTTCATTAACTACCTTGTTGGACAAGGCCATACGGTGTTCACGATCTCGTGGGTCAATCCGACGAAGAAGCACGCGCTGACCCAGTTTGACGATTACATGGAAAGCGGATCGCTTACGGCGCTTCGCGAGATCAAACGCCTTACGGGAGAGAATGAAGCGAATGTGCTCGGGTACTGCATCGGCGGGACGCTTTTAGCCTCCACGCAAGCCTATCTCGCGGCGATCCCTGAGAAGCCTTTAGACATTCCGAAGATCAAGAGCGCGACCTATCTGGTCACGATGATCGATTTCTCGCAGCCGGGAGATCTTGGCGTTTTCATCGACGAAGACCAGATCCGCCTGCTTGAGGATCGCATGGCACGCCTTGGATACATGGACGGCAACAGCCTGATGATGACGTTCAACCTGCTGCGGTCGAACGATCTGATCTGGCCGTTCGTCATCAACAACTACATGCTGGGACGCGAGCCGTTCCCATTCGATATTCTTTACTGGAATACCGACTCAACGAACCTGCCCGCCGCGATGCAGAGCTATTATTTGCGAAACATGTATCTGCAAAACAAGCTGATTGAACCGAGCGCTCTCAAATTCAAAGACGTCCCGCTTGATCTTGCCGAAGTCGATACGCCAAGCTTCCTGCTCTCGACCCGCGAGGATCATATCGCGCCGTGGCGTTCAACCTATGCCGCCACGCACCTGTATAAAGGCCCGGTTACGTTCGTTCTCTCCGGCTCTGGACACATCGCGGGAGTCGTCAATCCGCCGGAGTCCAATAAATATGGCTACTGGACCAATAGCGACCTGCCCGACGATCCGGACGAGTGGCTGAACAAAGCAACGCCGCACAAGGGTTCTTGGTGGCCGGAATGGATCAAGTGGTTGGACCAATATGCGGGCGAGGATATCCCGAAACGCGACATCGGTGAAAGTATCGAAGACGCGCCGGGAAGCTATGTCAAGGTTCGGGCGGTTTGATTTAAATACAAAGGCGCTTCTTTTTACCCTGCCTCGGACGCAGTGCAGCACATCGAGCGCCACTTTCGCCTCACGACCTTTGCCTTGAGAGGAGCTGCGGGTCTCGCAGAGAGCGCTCAAGGAACGGCATGAGGAGACATAGATGTCTCTTAAGTTCTTCGTCAGCCCCAAGTCATCGTGCGCACCCTTTCCCTCCCGTCCCTATGCGTGGCTCGACCACCGAGCTGCGCGAGTGGGATATATACGCCATGATAAATGGGATGTCAAGGGATATTTCATAATTTATTGCAGGTTTTTTCTTTTATGAGGTGGTTGGACTAAGGGTCTGATAGGGAAGGTTTTTGGTGTTGTGGGGTCAAGAAAAAGAAGAAAATGGGATCCCCGCCTGCGCGGGGATGACGGTTGGTATTGTTGAAAAATTGTTTTGTAAAGGCATCGCTCCGTCTGCATCGCAGGATGACGGGGATTGTTGTAGGAGAGGGTGTTACTAAAAATCGAGGGTGGGCAGACTCTTATGCTCGCTATCGCGAGCGATAGATTCCCGCGTTCGCGGGAATGACGAAAGTTGCTAATCGCGGGGATGACGAGGGTGGGTGGTTTTTAAAAAGGGACGTTGTTTTCTTGGAAGGAAAACAAATGGGATCCCCGCCTACGCGGGGATGACGGTTGGTATTGTTGAAAAATTGTTTTGTAAAGGCATCGCTCCGTCTGCATCGCAGGATGACGGGGGTTGTTGTGGAGAATGGTGTTACTAAAAAATCGAGCGCTGTCAGACTCTTATGCTCGCTATCGCGAGCGATGGATTCCCGCGTTCGCGGGGATGACGAATGTTGCTAATCGCGGGGACGACGGGGGTTGTTGTGGGAGAGGGTGTTACTAAAAAGTCGAGCGCTGTCAGACTCTTATGCTCGCTATCGCGAGCGATGGATTCCCGCGTTCGCGGGAATGACGAGGGTTCTATTTGAACAAATTAGGCTCTCGGGGAAATCCTTGGCGAGTCGCTGTTGCGCAACGCAAAGAGAGCTCCGGTTACCTCTGGCGCAAGATTCTTCTTGGGCCTTTTTTAGCTATCCATCGGAAAAATAAACCTGATTTTCTTTCTGGGGCATTTTGAGCATATCTGCGCGCTTTGTGCGCCTTGACGCGTGCGCGCGTTATGTGCGGAAGTAGCTGGCGAAAAATCAATTTGGCGGAAAGCGCGTGGAAGACAAAGAGGCTGTTTCTATACCTTTTGCAGTTCAAGAGTTGGGCTTGCCGTTGGCTTTCCCCGCCCCTCGAGGGAAGAGTCAGGCAAGTGGGAGCACCGCAGGAACAGTGCTTAAAAAGCGGAAAATGCTCTTGCGGAACTCCCTTCTCCTTAACCAGCCTCCGGCCTTGATGCCGGAAAAACGTCCCCCGGACGTTTTTCTTTTTTTGGCATTCAAGCCCCGCAAGGGGGGGAACTTCGCGCCACCTCTTGAAGTGTGAAAGGTATATATCTTTCCCATTCCAAAAAATGGGGGATGTTTTTAGCTTTCCCGGGAAAAAGCGCGAAGGACGTTCGATAATTGCGGCGATGGTTCTTTCCTTATTCGTCAAAATGCCGTATTCAAAACAAAGATTAATCGGTTGAGATTCCATGGCTCCTCTTTCCATCAACTACGCTCCGTTCGCAGCCGTCGCGGCTATTGTTATCGCGATTGTTCTTGTCATCGGCCTTAACATGGACATGCCGGCCTCGACCCTTATTATCGTCGTCATGGCGGGAATCACCGCGGGACTCGGGTGGCTCACATTCGTGCTTAACAGCCATTTGAAAAAGCGCGAGTCGCAATCATGGAATTTGCGCCAGATTGCGGAACGCATGCAGGCCATGATCGCTTCGGTGCCGGAAGGGTATTGCCTTTTCACCACGCAGGGCATTCTTCGCGAAGCGACGCGCGTCGCGCCGCTTTTGGGCGTTGAAAAAATCTCCCATTTCGAGGATCTGGTTTCCGCGCTCAAGGAGCCTGAGGAGTTCGTTGCCGCGTTCCGCAAGATGCAGATGACCGGCGAAGGATTTTCTCTGACCGTGACCGCCGCCAACGAAAGTAAGGCCGTTCAGATCGTCGGCGCCCGCATGCACTTCGGACGAGAGGCTTTGATCCTGCTCGATATTCTCTGGTTCAGCGATAATCCGGCCACCACCACCATCCTTGCCCAGAAGAACGCCGAACTGAAAAAAAGCAACTCGAAGCTTGAGAACGTTCGAGCAGTTTATGACAGGTTGCCTGTTCCAATCTGGCGGCGCGATGCGGAACTCAACATCGTGCGATGCAACGCCTCGTATGCGAAGGCGCTTGACGCTTCGATGGAGGATGTCGTCAAGAAGCAGCTTGAGATGGTTTCGGCGACCGCAAGAGGCGGAAGCGGCAGAGCTCTTGCCGTCAAGGCTCTCGAGTCCGGCGCGGCGCAGGCAGAGCGGCGGCACGTTATTATCGGCGGCAAAAGGCAACTGATTGAGATCACCGAGACGCCTTACGAAGCCAACGGCATGAAGGGGGTTTTTGGGGTTGCCCTTAATGTCACGGCGGAAGAGGACAAGGAGGCCGAAGTCGAACGTCATGCGACTTCGCAGCGCGAGGTGCTTGAGCATCTGGGGAGCGCCATCGCGATTTATGGCCCGGATCAGAGGCTTGAATTCTACAACAGGGCTTATTTGCGCCTTTGGCATTCGGAGGAGGCGTTTCTCGACTCCAAGCCGACCTTCAGCGAGGTGATTGAGGATCAGCGCGCGCGTCGCGTCGCGCCGGAACAAGTGGATTTCCTGCGCTACAAGAAAGAGCGCATCGCTTTGTTCACGTCGCTCCTTGAACCGCACGAAAACCTTATGTACTTGCCGGACGGAACGACTCTGCGCGTTTTGGTATTGCCGCATCCGCTCGGCGGGCTGATTTTCGTGCACGAGGATGTGACAGACAAGCTGGCGCTCGAATCTTCGTACAACACCCTTATCGCCGTTCAGAGGGAAACGCTCGACAATCTGGCCGAAGGCATCGTGGTGTTTGGCTCGGACGGCAAGGTCGGGCTTTTCAACCCGGCGTTCGCCCGGATTTGGCAGTTGCCAGTCGACTATCTCGCCGAAGGCCCTCACGTTTCAGATATTTTTGAAAAAACCAAAGAACTGCATTCGTTTGAGGGCGAATGGCAGGCTTACAAGAAGGAAGCGATTTCCTATACGCTCGACCGCAATCCGCGAAAAGGACGGATGACGCTTAAGAACGATGTTGTTCTCGAGTATGTCGCCATCCCCCTGCCCGATGGCGCGGTGCTTAGCAGCTATCTGGACGTGACGGATTCCTTGAAAGCCGAGCGCGCGCTTCGGGCCAGCAATATGGCTCTGGCGGCGGCGGACAGGCTTAAGTCAGAGTTCGTCGCGAATGTCTCCTATCAGCTGCGCACGCCGCTTAACACCATCATGGGATTTTCGGAAATTCTTACAAACCAGTATTTCGGGGCTCTCAACGACCGACAGATGGAATACACGCGCACGATCATGGAAGCGAGCAAGAAGCTTTTGCTGCTTATCAACGACGTGCTTGATCTTGCCACCATCGAAGCGGGGCGCATGGTTCTCGATCATGAGACAGCCGGAATCGCGGGCATCCTCAACGCCGCGAAGCAAATGACTGCCGAATGGGCGCGACAGCAGTCGCTTGAGATCGTGATCGACTGCCCTCCGGATATCGGGGCCTTTGAAGTCGACGTTCACCGCATGAAGCAGGTTCTATTCAATCTTATCAGCAACGCGGTGAAGTATACCCCCGCGGGCGGGCGCATCACGCTTGAGGCGCGCCGCGCGGGAGATTGGGCGGCGTTGACAGTTGCGGACACGGGGATAGGAATAGCCGGAAAAGATCTTGAACGCGTGTTTGGAAAGTTCGAGCGCGCCAATCCGCAAGCCCGGCAGTCGGGAGTCGGCTTGGGGCTCAGCCTTGTGAAAAGCTTCGTCGAACTGCACGGCGGGCGCATCGAAATCTCTAGCACGCCGAAGCAAGGAACCCGCGTAACCTGTTATATTCCTGTTCATGCGGCTCCGGCGGTCGCCAATGCCAGATAGGCTTGCCCTGCCCGATCTTGACGCTACGCAACGCTTGGCGGCGGACATCGCGCCGCATTTGAGACAAGGCGATGTAATTGCCCTAAGCGGCGATTTGGGCGCGGGAAAGACCGAGTTCGCACGGGCTCTTTTGAAGCATCTGGGGGTCAAAGGCGATGTTCCGAGCCCGACGTTTACCCTTTTGCAGATTTATGACGTTTCGGGTCTCCATGTTTCGCATTTCGATCTTTACCGGCTCAAGTCCCCTAATGAACTCGATGAGCTTGGATGGGACGACGCGCTTTCGGATGGAGTGACTCTTATAGAATGGCCTGAACGGGCGGAAGGAAGGCTGCCGAGGAAAAGGTTAACTCTGGTTTTTGAAGTCGATGAGAGCGGAAAACGGGGCGTGACTGTCGAACCGGGGCCCGGATGGGATAATAGGCTGCCTGGTCTTTTGAGATAACAAAAGAGCGGTTTTTGAAATATTCATGGCTATATTTTCAAGGTCGCAACTATTAAGGATTTTTTAACTATCCTTTTGTCTCAAATGATTACGTGGACTTAAGCTGAATTATCGAATTGCTTTCATGGAACCTTAAATGTAATATGTTGTAGTGTTATAGATTATTTTATTCGGGCCCCTACGATGCAAAATTATATTGCACCCGTTACCACCTCTGGCGGATCTCTAAATTATATTGCGCCCGTTACCACACCCGGAGCGCCAACCCAGAGCGGCATTTCTCCTCAAGAGGTTGAGGACTTTTTCCATGACAGTGTGGTGACAGATGGCCGCGATTGGGTGGGCAGAAAATGGGTTGATACGACCTGGACGGCGGGCCATAGCGTTATGGGCCATTGGGAATGGGAAGGCGTCGATCCTCGTACAAAACAGCTTACCGGCGGATGGGCTTTAGAACCGCCTAAATCCAAACAGTTTATTTGGTCGCACCGTGTTCCGAAAAGACAGGTCATTTTTCATATTCCTTTAAGGCATCTGACCGTAAAACGCGCCGTGCTCAGCCATAAAGTCGACATGGACAAGAAGTCCATCCATCTCGACAGGGATGGATGGGTGCAACTTCAGGTTGGGTTTGATATAATTAAGGATGCGCAAGGAAATCCTGTTCCGGATGAAAACGGAAATCCGCAGAAAAAGCTTTCGTCCACAGTGGTCCATGGATTTGACGATGTCGATGTTAAAACGCAGGCGAAGATCGCAGATAAGCTGGTCGAGTTCATGCTGTTTCAAAATCCGAATGCAAAAAAAATCAAGATTGACAATGGAACTCGTGAGTTCAGAAAAGCCATGGAGGAAGCGCTTGTTAGATATAACAACGCGCATAATACCACGATTGAACTTACGGAAAGTTCCAAGCCCGCGCCTGAGGCGCAAAAGATGAAATGGTGGAATAGACGCGTCAGGAACAATCTCCATAGCTTCCGCGATAATATGAGATATGTCGCTTTGGATGCAATCTCCATGGGAGGCAAGGCCATCTCCATGGGAAGCAAGGCCGTTTCCACCGGGAAGAAGGTCGGCTCTGCAGTTAGGCATCCCGGAAGAACCGCCGGAAGCGCGGGCAGAAAGATTATTAAAGCACCCAAAAAGTTCTTTGACTGGTTTACGAAACCCCCTGTTTAATGAGGAAATGATATGGCTACGAATTTCTCCAATTACATCAACATCGCCCCGGGGGAGGGAATCTCCGAGGAAGAGCTTGAGAAATTGAAACGGCGGGGGTGGACTGAACGCCGGGGCCGCGATTGGGTTTCGCGTAAGACGTTAGAAAACGGGACCGAGGTTTGGGACGTCTCGGATGACGTTACGCAGGAAGAAATTGAAGGACTTGTCGAAAAGGACGAAGCAGGCAACTGGGTTAAGGACACCCGCTTCGAGGACCGTTACAACGACCAAAATCCCCGCTACAAGACAAAAAAGCCAATCGATGAGAATGATCGTTTTCTGATCCCGCCGCAGCGCAATCCGGAAAAAGAAGAATGGCTTCAGATTCAGATCAAAAAAGACCGCGCGATCGCTCATGGCTTCGATGAAATCAAGGACGACGAGGCTATTCAATTGGAGACCGTTGAGCATCTCGTCGTTCATGCGCAGGAAGCTTGGCCGGGAAAAGCTATCGAGATTCACGGATCGCCCGAGTTCATGGAAGCCGTTTGGTACGCTGCGCAGAAACTTGACACCGACCCGAGGGTTGTTATCTCTGGCTATGATCCCGATCCTGCAAAGCAAGCTGAGATCATGAAGAAGTGGGACGCCGTCGCAAACGCGCGCAAGGAGGGGGAGGACAAGAAGGAGAAGAAGGAGGAAGAAAAGAAAGAAGAAAACACCCAACCTAACCCCAAACCGGAAACTCCGGAAGAGTCGGAACAGACGGAAGCCAAAGAGGGGTTGGCAGAGTTTTTTGAGAGGATGGATAACGAAGCGAAGACCGCTGAGGACTCTAACAAAAGCGAAACGCCGACCGCTACCCCCCCCCAGACGCCAACTATGCCTGCGGTGCAGAACAGGGCTTTTGGTTCTCCTCGTTCTCCGACGCCTCGCACGGCTAAAGTTCCTCCCAAAAGGAGAAAAGTTGGAGATAACAAAAAAGAATTCGAGGCAGAAACATCGCCGAGAACGCCGCTTGCGCTGCCTGAGGGAAAACCGGCAATGTCGGATGTCCCTGCTGCTTTGCCTGAAGGGCAGGAAAAGCCGGAATTTCCCATTAAGCCCGAACTTGGCGAACACTCCGAGGCAAAGGAAACGACTCGCAGCGAGCTAGAGGTCAAAAATAGGAAAGAAGAAAACACCCAACCTAACCCCGAACCGGAAACTCCGGATGCGAAGACCGTTGAGGCCTCTAACAAAAGCGGAATGCCAACCGACGCCGAAAAAAAGGCCGCTGAAGAAAAAGCGGCGCAGGATCGTTTTGGTAAAACGGGCTATGGCTACGATCCCGATGCCAAGCAGAAAAACGAAGCCCGCGCTCGCAAGCTAGAGGCCAAAAAGAAGGAAGAAGCTCGCAGAGCCGAAATGGAAGCGAGGTCTACCAAAATCCGGAAGAACAACACTTATGGGTCAAAGCCGGACGCAGAGAAACCGAAGTTACCTGAAAAATTCGGCACAAATTCTTATTATGCAAGAAAAACCAGCGTCAACTATTCAGAGATAGACCCGAGGGAAAAGAAGGTCCCTTCCGATAAGGGTGAATGGAAGCCCATGACACCAAACTATAAAACGGGTATGACGGAGTATGACCACGGCAAAGAGGTGCCGGGGGTGACGAGGGCTAAAACGGAATTTGGCAATGGAAGCGTGCTCCCGGGCGTTCCGGTCGGTCAGAAGAAGCAGCAGACGCCCGGCCCAAAGAAACCTAAAGGACCTCAAGGACCTATTTAACGTAAGCTAGGGCCATCTTCCCGCGAAAGCGGGAAGCTTGGCTTGGCCTTCGCGGGGCATGAGACTCCAATATTTGCGCTTTTTTCGCCATGGTGAGTTATGTGCTCGCTATCGATCGCAGATGAATTCGGTGAGTTCTTTTTTGTGGACTGCTGCCGTTACTAAAAATCGAGGGTGGTTATAGCGGAACTCCCCCTCCCCTGACCCCTCCCGCGGGGGGGAGGGGAATTCATTCTTTGCGCTTCAGCCTTCTTAATGATGGAAAGACATTCCCCGGACGTCTTTCTTGGCATTCAAGCCCCGCGGGGGAACGGGAAAGCTAACTGCGCGGATTTCTGTTTTTCATGAGGACAAGTGGCGGAAAGACTTCTGCACGTTTTCAATTGGAAATGCCGTCAGACTCTTATGCTCGCTATCGCGAGCGATGGATTCCCGCGTTCGCGGGAATGACAAATGCCGATCGCGGGAATGACGGGGGTTCTATTTGAACAAGTCATGCTCTTGCTTTTCGCATTGCGGCATAAGCCCTTCAAGAATAAGCCCTCTCACCACCCGGCAAAATCTACCGGTTGTGCCGTTATGTGTTTTTGCACCTATAACTCGTTTCGCACACGTCATCAGTTAATTGATTTTCCACACATTTTTCTGCTTTTTGAAACATTAATCCCTTGACCACCCAAGCCATCCCATGGTATCCCATCGTTACCCAAAAGACACACCGGGCATCCCCTAAGATTTTCGCCCGGAGGTGCAGAGCAACATTCCGAAACCTTTGCTTTCCGAGGAGCTTGATGGCCGTTTTCTTGTCCAGTTTTGTGAACAAGATTGACAAGAAGGGACGCGTGTCGGTTCCGGCCCCCTTCCGGGCGGCGCTGGGGACGGATACGGCGGGTATTGTCGTGTTCCGTTCCCTGCAATACGAAGCGCTGGAAGGCTGCTCTATCGCTCATCTCGAACTGTTGAGCGAGAGCCTTGAGAAGCAGGATCTCGCGCCGGATGTCTTCGAGCTGATCGAAACGACGATCTTCGGCGGTTCGGTACAGCTCCCATTCGATGGCGAAGGCCGCATCGTCCTGCCGCACACACTTATTTCCGCCGTCGGCATCGCCGATGAAGTCGCGTTCGTCGGGCGGCGCAAGACTTTCCAGATTTGGGACCCTCAAAAGCTCGCTGCGCATGAAGAAACCGCGCGCGAGAAGGCGCGCGCCAAGGATATTTCTCTGAGCAAAATCATTGCCGCAGTCACCGCCGGAGGCGCGAAGCCATGACAACAGCTTCCCACACCCCCGTAATGCTTCGGGAAGTTATTGACGCGCTTAAACCGCGCGACGGTGGCGTCTATGTGGACGGTACTTTCGGACGCGGCGGTTATACGCGCGCCCTGCTCGACGCCGCCGAGACAAAAGTCGTCGCTATCGACCGCGACCCCGACGCCGTCGCGGCGGGACAGCAAATGGTCTTTGACTACAAGCCGCGCCTGACCCTTTTGCATGGCCCCTTCGGCGCGATGGACGTGCTTCTCGCCGGACAGCACATTTTTCATATCGACGGCATCGCGCTCGATCTCGGCGTTTCCTCGCCGCAGATCGACGAGGCGGAGCGTGGCTTCTCGTTCGCGGCGGACGGTCCTCTCGACATGCGTATGAGCAAAAGCGGTCCTACCGCTGCCGACATCGTCAATACGATGCACGAACGCGAACTTGCCGACATCCTCTACACTCTGGGCGATGAGCGGTATTCGCGCCGCATTGCGAAATCCATTGTCGAACATCGCGCGACCCGCCGCCTGACCCGTACCGGCGAGCTTGCCGATCTTGTCCGCAAAGTCGTGCCGCGCTCAAAAGACGGACTGGACCCGGCGACGCGCACGTTTCAGGCATTGCGCATCTACGTCAACGATGAAATCGGCGAACTCAACCGCACGCTTAAAGCCTCTATTGCGTTGTTGAATCCTTCGGGACGCCTTGTTGTCGTGTCGTTCCATTCGCTTGAAGACCGTGTCGTCAAGGAATTCATGCGCCGCCACAGCGGCCTGGGCGCGTCTGTGTCACGACATTTGCCCGCGAACGATCAGGCTCAGGAGGAACCTCTTTTCCGGATACTGACTCAGAAGCCGATGACGCCGAGCGAAGCCGAGGCCAAGTCGAACCCCCGTGCGAGGTCCGCGAAGTTGCGCGTCGCAGAGCGCACCGAAACGCCCGCGAAGGAGAGCGCCCGATGATCCGGTCCTACTCCTCGCTGCTTTTTTGGCTGGGCATGGCCATTGCGTCGAGCGTGATGCTTTATCACACCAGCGACCGCGTCACGGTTCTGGATCGCGAACTGAACAGGCTTAACGCCGATATCGAGCGTGAGCAGGAAACCCTGCATGTTCTGAAGGCCGAATGGGTTTATCTGTCCAATCCGGCGCGCATCGAAGCCGAAGCCAAGCGCCATTTGGGCATTCAGGAGACCAGCACCGCGCGCATCGCCACGCTGGACACCATGAGCCGCTTGATCCCGATGAAAGACGGATCGCAGCCGCCGGTGAAAACGGCGCAAGCGTCTCTTGCGGACACGGACCAAGTCTTCCAAGCCGAAGAAAAGCCCCGCGCCAAACGCGAAAGCGCGCTTGCGGGCCTTAACGCGGGGCGCATCAATGAGCGCATGACGATGCAGCACTCGAAAGCCGCCGTCGCGCAAACGGACCAGATCGGAGTTTTGATCGGAAAGCTGGGCCTTCGGCCATGACGACGGGGCGTTTTTCCTCATGGGGGGATCCTTCGCAACCCAATCTGCCCGGCCTGTTTTCCTTTCCTAAAAGGCATCGCCTTTCGACGCCGAGCGAACAGGCGTTAGGCATTGCGAGAATCCGCCTGAATTTTATTTTTGTTATTTTTGCATTCGCCTGGCTGCTGATCGGCGCGCGCTTGGCCTACCTGACTCTTAATGGCGAGCCTAACGCGCGAGCGGCACAATCAAAGGACGAGGCTGGGGCTGCGCGCGCCGACATTGTGGATCGCAATGGCACAGTTCTGGCGACCTCTTTGCCGACCACGTCCCTGTGCGTGAACTCGAAAGCCATTATCGACGCTGACGAGGCGTCAAGAAAGTTGCGTTCGGTTCTTCCCGATCTCAACGCACAGAAACTCGATGAAGATCTGAAAAGCGGAAAGCATTGCACGATCATCCGCCGCCATCTCTCGCCACGACAGAATTACGAAGTCAACAGGCTCGGCATCGCGGGGGTCGAATTCCTCCCGGACGAACGCCGCGTTTATCCCGCCGCGAACGCCGCCGCGCATGTGGTCGGCTATAGCGATATTGATAACAACGGCCTCTCGGGCATCGAAATGTCGATGGACAAAAGGCTGACCGACAATCCCGAGCCCCTCAGGCTCTCGCTTGACATCCGCATCCAATCCGTTCTTCGCAGCGAACTGACGGCGACCATGGACGAATTCGGCGCAAAAGGCGGCGCGGGCATCGTTATGGATCTTCGCACGGGGGAGCTGCTCGCGCTTGTCTCATTGCCGGATTTCGATCCCAACCATGCGGGCGCAGCCTCCGACGAGCAGCGCTTCAATCGCATCACGCTGGGCGTTTACGAAATGGGTTCGACCTTCAAGATCTTCAATACCGCCTATGCGCTCGACTCCGGCTCGTCCAGGCTTACCGACACATTCGACACGGTTCACCCGCTTGCGATCGGAAGATTCTCCATCCGGGATTTTGACAAGGAAGGCCGCAACCTCAACGTCGCAGAGATTTTTACGCACTCCTCAAACATCGGTTCCGCGCGCATGGCTCAAAAGTTCGGCGGCGCGAAGCAGCGCGCTTTCTTCTCACGCCTTGGCTTAACCGAGAAGGCGACTCTTGAACTCCCCGAAATCGGCGCGCCTCTTGTGCCTCTGGCTAAGGATTGGGGCGAGGCGACGACCCTGACCACTTCGTTCGGGCAAGGCATCGCCGTCAACGCCATTCAACTTGTTTCCGCCGTCGGGACTATCGTAAATGACGGACATCCCGTTCAACCTACGCTTCTTAAGCGCGACGATGGCTATGAACCAGATATCGACACGGTCATTTCTCCGCACACTTCCGCGCTCATTCGGGGCCTGATGCGGCTTGTCGTTACGCACGGAACGGCTAAAAAGGCCGACGCCGAAGGTTATCTTGTCGGCGGCAAAACCGGAACGGCTCAAAAAACCAGCGGCAAAAAACGCTATGCGGAAAACGAAAGGCTGTCGTCGTTCCTTGGCATTTTCCCGGCTAACGCGCCCAGGTATCTCGTTTTTGCTGTGCTCGACAATCCGAAGGGCAACGCGAAAACTTACGGTTTCGCTACCGGAGGATGGGTCGTCGCCCCGGCGGTCAACAGCGTCATTTCGCAAATCGCGCCGCTCCTCGGCATACCGCCTCTTACGAAAGAAGAGCTCCAGATAACGGAGCGTCAGATCCTTAAGCCCCTGGGCTCCACCGTCATAGATGGCGTCCCTGCTGAGGATGCCGCGAGTTTGGCCGCCGCTGCACCGTAAAGGGTCGCTTATTTATGGGAACAATGGCGATCCGCCGCTGCCATGATGCTTATTCGTATCTTCCAAAACGCGCATCAGGGCGTGGTGGAAATGGTGCGGGTTAGCGACGAGGTCGAAGGGGGAGGTATCTCCCCCTGCCCCGTGAACGATAATCGTTCCATATCCGAGAATGCGCCCCATGACTGTTTGATCGAAATTTGCGCCCGTCACGCGGTTGACCATGATTTCGAACGTGTTGCGCGCGACGAACCCGTACTTGGCAATTAGCCTCCTGTTGGTGATGGCAAGCTCGGTTGCGGACTGCCGGACCATGGCCGCGATCAAAAGCCCAAATCCTATGATCGAAAAAAACATTGATGCGCCCGCAAGCGCCTTCCCTAACGTCGGGGCCATCGCATCCGAAGCAATGAATCCAGCAATATGATAGCTGAAGAATCCCGCTAATCCCGCGATCACGCTTAGAACAAGTCCCGGAAGAAAAATCACCCAGTGAAGAGTCGCCAGATATAAAAGGCGCTCGTCGGGAAGCAGCATCTTCTTCACATAGGATGACATAGCGCCCTCTTGGTTAATTTGGGATCCTCAAGAATGCCCGGATTCTCTGTGGTTCGCCAGAAATTTCTCGACCTCGAGCGCCGCCATGCAGCCGCCTGCGGCTGCGGTAATGGCTTGGCGGTAGACTTTGTCGCGAACGTCGCCCGCCGCAAACACGCCCTCCACGCTTGTCGCCGTGCAATCCGGCTTTGTGACAATGTAGCCCTCGGCATCAGTCTCGATCTGTCCTTGAAACACCTTGGTCGATGGATCATGCCCGATGGCAACAAAGAGCCCTGCAACCGGAAGCAACGTCACGTCGTTTGTTTTTACGTTGCGAAGGCGCAGGCCAGTGACCGAAAGCGTGGGCTTTTCGTCCCCGACGACTTCCTCAATCACGCTGTCCCATGCGACTGAAATCTTCGGATTCTTAAGCGCTTCCTCCTGAAGGATCTTCTCGGCGCGGAACTCATGGCGGCGGTGGATAAGCGTCACCTTGCTGGCGAACCGGGTCAGATAGATCGCTTCCTCGAGCGCCGCGTTGCCGCCGCCTACGACCGCGAT
>JAQVZU010000120.1 GCA_028708035.1 Alphaproteobacteria bacterium | reverse complement strand
CCGCCGAAGGCCTGTTCGATGCTTCCCGTAAACGCGCGCTTCCGTATCTCCCAAAAGTTATCGGCGTTGTCACTTCTCCTACGGGCGCGGTCATACGCGATATTCTCCATCGTCTTGCCGAACGCTTTCCCCGTCCCGTCCTCCTCTGGCCTGTCGCCGTTCAGGGCGAAGGCGCAGCCGAGCAAATAGCCGCCGCCATCGCTGGCTTCAACGCTTTGCCCACCACCGGAGACCTTTGCCGCCCCGATATCCTGATCGTTGCACGCGGTGGCGGCAGCGTCGAAGACCTGATGCCGTTCAACGAAGAATGTGTCGTTCGTGCCGTGGCCGAAAGCAGTATCCCTGTCATCTCCGCCGTCGGCCATGAAACGGACACTACCTTGATCGACTACGCTTCGGATCTCCGCGCTCCGACGCCAACCGCCGCGGCGGAAAAAGCGGTTCCTGTCCGGGCTGAACTATTGGCGCAAATTGAAGGCGATGGGATGCGGCTGTTACAAGCGGCCCTTCGCCTTATACAGGACAAGCGAGAACGTTTGCGCTTGATAGACCGCGCCATGGGCGATCCGACTCGCGCGATAGAGCCCTTGGCCCAGCGTCTTGACGAAAAAGCCGAACGTTTGTCATTGGCATGGCGCGGATTGTATGATCGCAATCATGCCCGCATGGATCAGGCAGGCGGACGGCTTCGCCATCCGCGCGATCTCTTGGCGTTGGTTTCCCAGCGCCTCGCGAACTTCGATCAGCGCATGAGCTTTGCCCGCGACGCGCTCATTACGCGCAAACAAAGCTTGTTGGAGAACAAAAGCGCAGTCCTGGAACATCTCTCTCCGCGAGCTGTCCTTGGCAGGGGTTACGCGCTTGTGCAGGATGCGGAAGGACATATTGTCGCGTCGGTCAAACAGGTCAAAGCAGGGGACAGGCTAGCTATCGAACTTCACGATGGCAAAATACAGGTCGTGGCGGAATAGCCCTGAAATAATCTGCGCACCTTCCCATCCCCTTTCTCACCGCCATGATTCCCAAAAAAGCGAATAATCTTCTAATCAAGGCTCAAAAAACCTTAAAAAAACTTGCGCGAGAAAATTTTGCTGCACTGCAATCGCCGCTATGCAGCAACAATGTAGGGAGAGCATAAAAGCTCCGATCCCTATTGAAGCAACTATAAAAGGCAACTGAATTTCAAGTGAGCCAAAAGTTAATATACGCGATGCAGCATGAATGTTTTCCAAAAATGTCCTTGCGGCGGCCCTAAACCTTAAGTTTAGTTAAGAGCCAAGTCCTTATTTTTTGTCTTCGATAACGTGCGTAATGAGTGTCGCGGCAAGAAACTCCGAATACACGACCTTCCAAATTCGAACATGCCCCGTTTAACAGGAGATGCTCTCATGATGGTCCTCGTAATTAACTGCGGAAGTTCATCGATCAAGTACCAGCTTTTCGACATGACTAATGAATCCGCGTTAGCCAAGGGACTCGTGGACCGGATCGGGATGGGCAAATCATCTCTTACGCATATCCCTGCGCACAGAGACGCGGTGACGCGCACGGCGGACATCCATAACCACAGCGTCGGCATACGGATGGTTTTGGACGCATTAGTTGACAAGGAGATTGGCGTTATCGATGGCCTGGATAAAATCGCCGCCGTTGGCCATCGGGTGCTGCATGGAGGCATGAAGTTCAGCGACTCTGTTCTGATTACGCCCGAAGTCATGGCTGCGGTCGAAGAATGCGTGGAACTCGGCCCGTTGCACAATCCTGCGAATATTCTCGGTATCAACGCATGCGCCGAGCTTATGCCCGGCGTTCCGCAAGTGGCAGTGTTCGATACGGGATTCCATCAGACGATGCCGCCATATGCCTTCCTTTACGGTTTGCCTTATGAGGCGTTCGAGAAATACGGCGTTCGGCGTTACGGCTTCCATGGAACCTCTCACCGGTACATCGCGCAGCGCGCGATCCAGATGATGGGAGGGCGCAAGGACCTTCGCATCATCACATGCCATCTGGGAAACGGAGCCAGCGTTGCTGCGATCAAAAACGGCCAATGCGTCGATACGAGCATGGGCTTGACTCCGCTCGAAGGATTAATGATGGGCACAAGATGCGGAGACCTCGATCCCGCCATCGTTCCCTTTCTCATGAAAAAAACAGGCATGACTCCGGATCAGTTCGATACCTATATGAACAAGAAGTCCGGACTTCTTGGTTTATCTGGCGTCTCTAACGACGTTCGCGACATCGAGGAAGCCGCTTTGGGCGGCAATGACCGAGCCAATCTGGCCCTTGAAGTCTATTGCTACAGGGTCCGTAAGTACATCGGGAGCTATGCTGCGGCCATGGGCGGAGTGGACGTGATTGTCTTCACGGCGGGCTTGGGCGAAAACTCGATCAGCATGCGCAGCCGCATCTGTCATGGCCTGGAGTTTCTTGGAACAATTCTCGACTCCGATAAAAACCAGACTCGCGGCAAAGAGCAGGAGATCAGCGCGGATGGATCGGTTGTCAAGATTTTCGTCATTCCAACGAATGAGGAATTGGTCATTGCCCGGGATTCGGTCGAAATATGTTCGATGCTATGCAAAACAGATAAGGACCACCCCCCCGCGCTGATAGAGAAATTTGCATAAGGGCACTTCTAAAAACCGCGATTTTTCACGCTCCCCTCAGAAGAGGCATAGATATTTTACTTTCTCTCCGCCACCTTCGCCATAGAAATTGATTCCGGCGCCTGCTCCGGAGAGTGAAAATTTTCCGCAGCCATATTTCTAGCGATGTCCCAAAGCCGGTTCGCAGTTTCGGTTGCCAGCTTTTTCCATCTCTCCGCTTCGCTTTGAGCATGCTGGAGGGACTGTTCAATGTCAAAGGCCCTGCGTCGCCAGAAATCCAACTGGAAATCCTGCGTCTGCATTTGAGCCTGAAGATCCTCCACCTGCTGGCGCAAATGCTGAACCTGCGACTCAAGATGCTGCCTGCCGCCTGTAAGAAACGGATAAGCGCCTGAAGCTTTGATCGAGGCGGCCTTGGCTAAATCGCCAAAGCACAAGCCGTCGCGCAAAAGCATTTCGCGCGCCTTGCGAACGGCAACCAGCGCTTCGCCGTCGTGGTTCGAATCGGCGAGAGCGAGGATTTTATCGAGTTGTTCAGAAATACGGTCATCCATTGCGGCAAGGATTATAGGGGATAGAGCGATTCTTTGCTATGGGGTTCAAATAAGCTCGGAAAGTAGAGAAGATAATCGCTTAATTGGTCACTTGCATAACTCTTCATCCTATCTATAGTCGTCGGTCAAATCCGTTCTTTAACCAAGGAAATTAACTTGAAGGCTCTTAATAGTTTGCGTTTGTCCGGTCGCGAAGTGCTGCCTCTCATCGAGGGCGGCAAAGGCGTCGCCATTTCCACAGGCCAAAGCGCGGGCGCATGGGCGGCTGCGGGAGGCGTCGGGACTTTTTCAGGGGTCAACGCCGATAGCTATGACTCCGAAGGAAAGGCAATTTCCCAAACCTATCACGGAAAGACGCGCAAGGAGCGCCATGAAGAATTAATTGCCTTCGCTATAAAAGGTGGCATCGCTCAGGCACAAAGAGCGCATGAAATATCGAAGGGCCAAGGCCGCCTGCACATGAATATCCTTTGGGAGGGTGGAGGTAGCGATCAGATCATCAGAGGTGTCCTCGAAAAGGTGAAAGGACTGGTACACGGTCTGACTTGCGGTGCGGGAATGCCCTATCGGCTAGGCGAACTCGCCTCGAAATTCGGCGTCCATTATTACCCGATCGTATCCTCGGCGCGCGCGTTCAGAGCGCTTTGGTTGCGCGCCTTCAACAAACATCGAGAATGGCTGGGCGGCGTGGTTTACGAAGATCCATGGCTTGCGGGCGGGCACAATGGCCTATCGAACTCCG
>JAQVZU010000119.1 GCA_028708035.1 Alphaproteobacteria bacterium | reverse complement strand
CGCAAGGCAAAGGCGCGGGACTTGCATCGCTGCCGCCTCTGCATTTAATGCCCGAATGCGCCGCACCGATAGTGATTGAATCGCCGACCTTGTCCTCGCACGACAGAATCGATGTCGGCCGTCCCACACCAGTAGATGCCTCGCTCATAAGGCAATTCCCACCTTCAGTAATTGAATCGGGGTTAAGCAAATAGGAGGCTAAGCCCCATCCTGTGCTATGCCATTCCAATAGGGAAGTCACCATGGGCGCTGCTTGCGTATGAGAGTCAGTCGATTGTTTAACGTAAAGCTGCGCGTAGGCGCCCATCAGCGCAATGGCTATACTGACAAAGACAACAAGATACATCGCGGGTCTGCAAGAATTTTTGAAATAAGTAGTTTTGAAACTTTACAAGAGATCCTTATAACAATTTATTAATTATTCAATGTTTGTTGGATGCAGCCTTTATAAAGCGCTAAACTCCTTGTAAGTCGAGCCGCAAGGCGAGAAAATGCTTAACTACTTGAAGATTATCCAAAAAGTAAATTTGCATAAGCAAGTCTATGGCGCTCATGCTTCAAACCAACGGCTTGCAAAAGGAACGCGAAGAACCCATAATTTTTACCAATTTCTTCAGCCTAGACTCCATACTATGCCCCGAAGCGGCACGGAACAAAAATAATGCAAAAGGGCAGGATTATTGGAAGCATACTGGGGTTCTGCCTTAACGGTCCTGCGGGCTGCGTCTTGGGCTACTTCCTTGGCCGAAGCTATGATTTGCAACGCAAGCATGCCGACGTCTGGGTAACCCCTCAGGGCGGCATCAACTCCTTTGCGGCTTATACTGAACAATCAGCATTTGCCATAGGCGTCATAGTGCTGAGCGCGAAAATGGCGAGAGCCGACGGCAAAGTCAGCCGGGCGGAAATACAAGCTTTTCGACGCGTCTTTGATATCCGGCACTCGCGCGAAAACGTTGTGGGCGAAATATTCAACGAGGCGCGCCTGAGCCCGGATGGCTTTGAACCTTATGCGCAACGCCTGGCCCAGATTTTTGGAGATAGGCCATCAGTTCTCGAGGGCATCCTGGGCTCTCTTTTTGTTATTGCCGCTGCCGATTCGCCCTTAAGCGAAAAGGAAATAGTTTTTCTCAAGGCGGTATCGTCGATTTTTGGTTTCAACAAGGCGGCCTTCGTTCGCATCGCCGCATGCTCGGGCGTCGACCTTCCCGGAACTCGAGTTGATCCACCCCCTGCCCCTAAAGTCCCCGATCCGAATTATATCGTTCTTGGAATCTCTGAAACAGCCACGACTGCAGAAATCAAGTCCGCTTACCGCTCTCTGATTAGGGAACACCACCCCGACAGACTCGTGGCTTCGGGAGTCCCAGCTGAATACATTGCTGCCGCGACGGAAAAGATGAAACGAATTAACGCGGCCTACGATGCGGTATGTAAACAAAGAGGCATCTCATGAAACGGCTGGCCTCACCGAACTTCGACGAGCGCAGGTCGGAGATTGCTTACATTGTTCTGCACTATACGGGAATGCCGGATGCGGCAAGCGCTCTTGCCAGGCTATGCGATCCTTCAGCGCGCGTAAGCGCACACTATGTGATCGACGAAGAAGGAAAGGTTATTCAGCTTGTCGACGATAGCCATCGTGCATGGCATGCGGGAGTAAGCTTCTGGAGGGGCAACAGAGACCTCAACAGCGCATCAATAGGCATCGAACTGGTCAATCCCGGCCACGAATTTGGGTACCGCCCGTTTCCCGAATCCCAGATCGAAGCATTAAAACTCCTTCTGCTGAGACTTATCGAGCGCCACGGGCTTTCTCCGAAAAAATGTCTTTTGGCGCACAGCGACATCGCCGTTATGCGAAAAACTGACCCCGGAGAGCTTTTCCCATGGGAGCGCCTTGCCAAAGAAGGTTTAGGGGTATGGCCGCTTGGTGCTGAAGCCCCCAAGTCATTGGATCGGCCTTCCTCAACATCATATCCGCAAAGCCAAGCTGACACCGCAAGCCTTCTCGCTCGCATCGGGTACGATACGTCTAGTCTTCCGGCTGCCTTGCGGGCCTTTCAACGCAGGTTTTATCCCGAAAAACTATCCGGCGAAGCGGACTCAGAAACCATTGAGCGATTGAGGGCACTGGCGTGCGCACTGGCGTAAGGAATGCCGCCCATCGAGAAAAAGTCTCGGCTTTACCAAACATTGCGGCATGAATCAGCGCGGTCACGAGCAGCATCAAAAATGCCGCGTAGATAACATCGCTGAAAAAATGAGCTCCCATGGCGATGCGCGCGAATCCGAAAGCGCCCCCACCAGCGAGACCAAGCCAAAAGGCACGTCGTCTTGACCGTGGAGGAACCACATAAGCAACGGCGGGCAAAAAGAAACCGAAGGCACCGTCACCCGACACGAACGACCCATTCGATCGCGCCTGATCGAACTGCGGCGTCAATGCGGAAGAAAAGGAATAGCTTCCGCCAAATTCTGAAATTTCGCGAGGGCGCGCCCGCCCCCAATGATCCTTAAACCCAACATTTGCGACAAGGCCCGGACCGATAAGAAGCGCAAGCAGCAAAAACATCCACGCTTTAGCATTTATGAAAAAGGTCTTCCTTTTCGCCCATGACGCCAACGCAAGCGCCGCAAAGGAAACAACGAATACCCGCGCTCCTACATTTGCAAAATTATGTAACGTCAAGAAGCCTATATTGCGCTCGAGAAAAAAACCGATATCGCTTCGGTAAAATAGCCCTGAAAGAAATAAGTCCATCTGGGGCCACAATACCGGCACGGTAAGGAGAACGACGAAAGAAACAAAGAAAACAAGCATAAAAACGTCCTACCCCAAATTCCTTTCCACGAAAAGAATAATCAGTTTCCTCCGCAAACATAATTGAATTTCGCGCTGGATACGGAAGTCCCGAAAGTTAGCGTAAACGCTGATTTCGATTGTGCAGAAACATAATAGGTCCCAGTATAGCTGCTCACAGGCGACACAGTACAGAAAGCATATGTAGGGTAAGCATTCGCGAAAGTAACCGTGCAAGCGGTTGCACTGGTCCCCATCGTAATCTGCCCCGCTCCGTTACTGCTTCCGGTCGCTACGGATGGCGATGTGCCACAGCTGGATAGCGTTGGCGCGCTGCTCGAGTTAAGTACTGCCTGAGAAGTCCGGATGCTGCCCGAGACATCGAGAGGATAACTCGGCGACGCCGTCCCTATCCCGACGTTGCCATTTTTCAGGACTGTCATGGCGTTGGCTTTGTTGCTCGAACTCGTGCCTATGCCAATTTCGAAGATAGGATCAGTTGTTACCCATGATGCCGTCGTTCCTCCGCCAACATTGTATTGGCCTACAGCAAGCCCCGCATAGGAACCCGCTGTTGCATAACGGCCCAACCCGAGGCTTGCGATACCTGTTGCCGTTGACGCATATCCTATTGCCACGCTGTAGGCTCCACTTGCCGTCGATGCATACCCCATCGCTGTGCTTTCAGAACCGCTGGCAATAGTTTTATGTCCGACAGCAAAACTCCATTGGCCGATGTAATCATTATCCCACTGCGCCCCATCGACAGCACCCGCTCTGAAAGCAGCCTTTTGAGGATAGAATAACATCCGAGTTCCCGCTCCGGTCAGTCCAGAAGGCAGACTGTCCCCGGAACCATACGTTCCCGTCACCGAGAAAATGCCCCCTGTTGCCACATGTATCGATGAAACCGGTGCCGTGGTCCCGAGCCCAAGCCTGCTGTTCGCATAATCCCAGATCAGCCCCGCAGATCCCGCCATCTGCCCATTATCGTTGTATTGGACTTGCTTGTCGCTTCCAGCCGCCAGCGCTTTCCCTGCGTTGCTGCTTCCTGTCACCCTCCACCGCTGCGCCGCGCCGTCGTACTGCATCGTCACGGAGCTATCAGCGGGTATAG
>JAQVZU010000046.1 GCA_028708035.1 Alphaproteobacteria bacterium | reverse complement strand
CGAAAAAAAACCACGGCTACGCCGCTCGCTCCGCTTTCCTCCGCGGCTTGAACCTTCTTCTTCTCTCTTTGTTCGTCCCGCAGAAATATCGTTTCAGATCAATGCACCGGAGTGTAGGGTAGTATGATTGAGCGCAGAATTTCTCGTCGTGTGCGAATCGCTATTGCACATTTTCACAATAAATTGAGAATCAGGGGCGGTGTAACGCCTCTGACTTCCCTGACCCACTCGTGAATAGTCCTGCCGCTTAGGCAGATTTGCGCTTCGAGACAGAAAGACGGTCTTTAGCTCCGCGACCAATCGACGTATAGGAAAACCCCGCAGCCACTGCATCCTCTGGCTTATAAATGTTTCGCAGGTCCACAAGAACCGGCGCAGCCATTAGACTTTTGGCCCGGTCGAAATCAATCGTGCGGAACTCGTTCCATTCGGTCAAGATAACCGCTGCCGCCGCGCCTTCAAATGCATCGTAGGTATCGTTCATCCAGTTGACGTTCGGAAGAAGTTTCGCCGCCTCCTTCATTGCGACCGGATCAAACGCCTGAACAATGGCCCCCGCCTTTTGAAGCGCGGGGATGACATCAAGCGCGACGCTGTCGCGCATATCGTCGGTGTTGGGCTTAAATGCGACTCCAAGCACAGCGACCTTCTTCCCGTTTATGCTTCCGCCAGCCGCCTCGATCACGCGACTAGCCATGCTTTGCTTGCGCTTGTTGTTGATATCCACCACCATTTCAACAATGCGAACCGGCGAGCCAGCTTGCTGCGCAGTTTTGACCAAAGCAAGCGTGTCTTTCGGGAAGCATGAGCCTCCATAGCCCGGCCCCGCATGCAAAAACTTCTTGCCGATGCGGCCATCGAGGCCTATGCCGCGCGCGACATCCTGAACGTTCGCACCGACTTTTTCGCACAGATCCGCGATTTCGTTGATAAACGTAATCTTGGCCGCAAGAAAAGCGTTCGCGGCGTATTTCGTAAGCTCGGAAGACTCCAAAGATGTCTGAATAATTGGAGTCTCAAGAAGGTACAGTGGACGATAAAGAGCCCTCATCACTTCGGCTGCCTTTTCGCTGTCGGTGCCGAACACCACGCGGTCGGGACGCATAAAGTCCTCTATGGCCGAACCTTCGCGCAAAAATTCAGGATTAGACACCATGGCAAAGTCCGCTTTTGGATTAGCTTCTCGAACGATCTCCGCAACCTCGCGGCCTGTGCCGATGGGCACGGTCGATTTGGTAACGATTACGGTAAAGTGATCTGGCGTCAGAAACCCTGCGATGTCCTTCGCAGCCTGATAGACATACTTTAGATCCGCATGGCCATCGCCCCGGCGCGTCGGAGTTCCCACCGCGATAAAAACCGCATCAACCTTGGCTCCGCATTTTGAAAGGCTGGCCTCAAAATGAAGGCGGCCCGCAGCGACATTCTTTCTCACCAAGTCGTCGAGGCCAGGCTCAAAAATCGGAATGACGCTGTCGTTAAGACGAGAAATTTTTCCCTCATCCGGATCGACGCACGTCACATCCACCCCGAATTCAGAGAAGCATGCCCCCGAAACCAGGCCGACATATCCTGCGCCAAGCATGACGATTTTCATTTCCGCCACCTTTTCATCTTAATCTAAAACGTATTTCCAATTATAATTTGCAGAGGTTTTTTATTCCCTCCGCTCCAGCCTTGTCCACCCTTATTCGCCGCAAAAAACTTCGATATCACGCGCCAACATCGTGATATTTCCTGTACCAATCCACAAAGCGCAGAATGCCAGCGGATATCGGCGTTTTAGGCATGTAACCGAAATCCCTTGTCGAGGCGGACACGTCGGCGAACGTTTCAAGCACGTCGCCAGCCTGCATCGGCAAGAAACGGCAAACCGCTTTCTTTCCGACAGCTTTTTCTATTTCAGCGATGAAGTCCATCAGATTTTCAGATCTCGAGTTGCCGAGGTTGTAAATCCTGTTGGGCAGTTCGCCTTCGCTAAACTTGGCCGGGGTGTCAATAGCGCCAATAACTCCTGATACGATATCATCAATATACGTGAAATCACGCCGCATTTTTCCATTGTTGAAAACATTAATCGGCTTCCCGGCCATAATGTTCGATGTAAACAGATAAGCGGCCATATCGGGGCGTCCCCATGGCCCATAAACAGTAAAGAACCTGAGGCCTATGCACGGCATCTTATAAAGATGCGCATACGTATGCGCCATCAGTTCGTTGCCGCGCTTTGTCGCTGCGTAAAGAGACACAGGCTTATCGACGGGATCTTCAACCGAGAAGGGGGTTTTGGTATTTCCTCCGTAAACCGATGACGAGCTCGCGTAAACGAATTGCTTAAGATCAGGGAGGCGGCGGGCAAACTCCGCCATGACTACGAAACCCATTCCGTTGGATTCCATATATACATATGGATTAGCCAGCGAATACCTCACGCCCGCCTGCGCAGCTAAAGAGACGACCTGCGAGACCCCTTTACACACATCAGCAAGGGAGAAAATGGCCTCCTTGTCGGCAATATTGTATGGAAAAAATGAGAACGCCGCGCCACCTGTTTTTTGAAGGATATCGAGGCGGGTTTTCTTGAGATTAACGTCATAATAGTCGTTAAGATTGTCGATTCCGACGACTTCATCGCCGCGTTTCAGTAGCGCCTCGGTAAGAGCGGCCCCGATAAACCCTGCAACTCCTGTCACTAAGAACTTCATGAGCCCCATGGAAAATGGTCAATTTCTTGCTTTTGATACCATACTCTCCCAGCAAACGTAAGACGAAAGGTCCGCATCTTGTAAGACGAAAAGGCCGAAGCTATCATCCGCCGCTTCGTCTCGCACCGCTGTTTTTGAAGTAAAAAATTTAACCGAGGGCTTTATGCGATTGGGAATATTGACTTTGCATGCCGGATTTAATGAAGGAGCCATCCTGCAGAGTCTTGCCCTTCAAAGAACAATTTCAGATCTTAGGCCCGGTTTCGAAGTTGAAATTATCGACCACAGACACCCACGTCTTATGGATAAAGCTTATGGTCCAGCGGATAATGCGAGAAAAAGAGCGCTTCAACGCTTTTGCGATCATGTCCTTCCGATCAGCCCCCAACGCTTTTTAACAAATGACCGCCAGCCGACTTTCAACTTCGCTCAGAAACGCTATCGCGCCATTGTGGTTGGAAGCGATGAGGTGTGGAAAGTCACGTTTCAGAGAAGGCTGAAAGGACTTTTGCGCCTCCAGACGGATCCCTTTGCTCCTGCTTTTCCTAATGTATTCTGGCCGGACTGTTCGATATCAATTCCAAAGCTTTCTTATGCCGCAACCGTTGGAGAAAAAACGGATTGGTTTTCGATCCCTGACCGGCTGCATAAAGAAATGGCCGATATTCTAAGCGGATTTTCATTTATTGGCGTTCGCGACGAACGCACGCGCGCCTTTGTGGAATGGGTTGATAGTAACTTAACCAAAAAAGTCAGTTGGACTCCCGATCCGACATTGACGACGGATCTGACCAAGTCGGTCGATAGAGACAAGTTGCATTCCCGTCTAACTGAGTTGGGCGTCGATTTTCAACGGCCTCGTCTGCTTGTCATTCTCAGCCCGCATAACGCCTATGGACCTGCGGTAGAGGCCTTTCGAAGACGCGGGTTTCAGATTATTTCTGCTTCAGATAAGAATCCGTATGCGGACATTGATCTGACAAAAGCCGACATCGGGCCGCTGGAGTGGGCATCTTTGGCCGCCAGCTTCGACATATGCTTGTCTGAGCGCATGCACGGCTGCATATTCTCAATATTGAACCGCTGCCCGTTGATTTGCGTCGATCGCCGCCTGCCAACTTGCGGGTTTCCAACTAAAAATAATGTGCTTATGCAAAAACTTGGACTCGCTCATCGCTATGTTTCGGTAAGCGGTCCGGATGGTCCTGCCAAGCTTCTTAAAATGTGCTCGGACCTCGACGAACGTCCAATCGACTGGAATATAGTCGATGAACACTTGGCAAACTTGCGGCAGGTCGGCAGAAGCTTCCTTGATTCCTCTCTTCCACGGAGCGGCCGATGACGCACCCTGCGCCTTTGGTGTCTGTCGTGATCCCGTACTATAATGCAGGCAGCTTCATTACCAGCGCGCTTCGGCAGTTGGCCGCACAGACTTTTCGGGATTTCGAGATTATTATCGTCGATGATGGATCTTCCCCCACCGAGGCCGCCTTTGCCAAAGGCGCAGCGGCAACGTCCAACGCCACGTATATTTGGCAACAAAACACAGGCCCCGGCGGCGCGCGGAATCTCGGCGCAAGTGTCGCACAAGGCGAATGGATTTCTTTTTTAGACGTTGACGACCGATGGGATTCAGCGAAGCTTGCGAAGCAAATGGAGGTCTCTGCAAACTACGACATGGTCATGTGCGACACATGCACTGTGGCGATGGACGGAACGGTAATCGGCGTGCATCATTGGAGTTCGTTGGCCAATCCCGGCGAGATGGCGCAGGCCATATTGAACAATCAGGTCCACTCCTTCACCTCTTCCCTTTTAGTCCGGACCGGCGCTTTCCGCGCGCTTGGCGGCTTTGACGAACGGCTGCGCTTTCTCGAGGATCATCATTTGCTCTACAGGATCGTAACGACGTCGCGCTGGACATGCCTGAACGAACCTTTATCCCGCCGGGTCATCCATAGCGAAAGCATGTCTCACCTGTCGCGCAATTTGGATTTTGACGACCAGATCGCCCGCCGAGAACTTTTTTTGAACATCATTAAGGAAAGAGATCCTAAGATCGACCCCACGCCATATCTTGTGCGCGAATATCACACCAACATCAAGCGGTGCATCGTTCTTGGGCGAAGGAAAAAAGCGGCAAGGCTTATGCGCCAAGCGCTCAGGCTCGACCCTTTTTGTCCAAAATCATACGCTTTTGCAGGAGCAATTGCGCTGTCTCTCGTAAAAAACAGCTATTTCGACCGATGGAATCCCGAGCTTGCGCAAATTCGCAAGTCCCTTTTCAAAGGAGCCCTCACGTGTCGATGACGGAGCAAGCTGCGCGAGGCGTCACACACATCGTTTTGGGCTCAACAATACAAACGCTATTACGCCTGATCGTCGTAGGGATCCTTGCGCGGCATTTGACTCCCGCCGAATTCGGAATTGTGTCTGCGGCGCTTATCGTCGTCTCGGTTATCGATCTGGAAGGCGCGCTGGGAATTGCGCCTGCCCTTATTCAACGCAAGGATCTGGAGCCCCGCCATATTGAGACAGGACAGTTTTTGGCGCTTGTATTGGCTGCTTGCTTTTCGGGGGGAATCTATTTCGCCGCAAAACCTCTGTCTGAGGCGCTATCGATCGAACAGAGTTTTCACGCGCTAAGAGCGTTGTGTCTTGTCATATTCTTTCGCACGGCGGTTTCTGTACCGGAAGCTCTTTTGTATAGAAAAATGCAGTTCCGCAAAATCGCAGGAGCGCAGGTAGCTTCCTATTTTATCGGCTATGCCCTTGTGGGAGTGAGTCTCGCCTTGTCGGGATTGGGCTATTGGTCGCTTGTCGTTGCCGAAATCGCGCAATCCTTAATACTTAGCCTTATATATATTTCTCACAATCCGCTTGCCCGACCAGCGTACGATAGAAAGGCGGCTAAAGACCTGCTTGGCTTTGGTCTTGGCATCAGCGCCGCCAAGCTTGTCCGCCAAATGACATTTTCCATAGACCAGACAGTCATAGCGCGCCTCTTCGGCGCCGTAGAACTCGGCTTTTACACGCGTGCCCAAGGCGCAACATTCCGCCCCATTAACACGCTCGGCAGCGCCATCGAGTCAGTTTTGTTCCCTATGCTAGCCCCTGTCCAGCGCGATACCGAGCGCATACGCGGCATATTTATACGCGGGATGGGCGTCTACTTTTCGATTATCGCGCCTATTGCAGCTTCAAGCGCCATACTTTCATCCGAAATCGTCCGCCTTTTGCTGGGACCGGGCTGGGAGAAGGCGGCGGTTCTGATGCGCCTGCTTTCGACGGGCCTGTTCTTTCGCACGGCAAACCGGCTTTGCGCCACCATGATAAAAACGCGAGACCGGTCCGGATGGATGTTTTTGCTTCAAATCGAGTTTGCGCTGATCGTAGGACTTTGCGTAACGTTCGGTTCCAAATATGCCGTTGAGGGCGTTGCCCTCGCCATTAGCGCGTCCTTTTTTATCCATTTCCTGTGCAGCGTATTCCTTGTGTTCATAGACCTCGGCGGAGGATGGCAAAGATTGGCAAGGCTCCTATGGGGGGCGGCCCCCATCTCAATCTTTCCTGCGTTCGCTGGCGCGCTGGCGCACAGCGCCCTTGTCGCAGCGAATTACGATTGGCGGGAAACGCTAATATTTACCGCCCTCGTCATTTGCTCGTTATGGGCAATGATGATTCTGTTTATTCCGTTGCGAACTCTCGGCCCAGATGGAGAATGGCTGCTCAGATCCTTTTCGAAGTTCATCCCGCGCAGCGCCCCCATGAGCGTTCTGTTGCGGCGACGCATTGCAAGATCGGAAGCCGCCGAATAGCAATCGGGTGAACAAGATGCGCAACACCGCTTTAGCGCCTAACGGCGCAAAGCAATATCCAAATAAGCGTAAAAAAAGCGGCTCATCATCCATACCGTTACGATACATTTATTCAGCCATCACATGGCGATATAGCCGCTGGTACTCCTTCGCAATGTTTTTAATATCGTATCTCACTTTCGCGCGCGACATAAAATACCCGGACAAATTCGACCAATCTTCGCTTGTCAAGCTGCACGCCCTTTGAATGGCGCGACCGATCTCCGCCACATCGGCGTTCTTTACGAACAAGGGATAGTCGGTCATTGAGACGACATCCCTGTTTCCCGAAACGTCGGACAGAATCGGCACGGTGCCGACAGATACAGCCTCAAGCAGCGCATTTGAGAGTCCCTCATGGGCCGAAATCAGCGCCAAAAAATGCGCCTGTTTAAGCAACCCAAACGCATCCTCAACCCTCCCATAACTTTTGATCCTTATATTTTTATTTAAGCTCGCGCGCTTCACCCGCGCAATGACCTCGCTTTCAAGAGGACCGTCGCCAATAAGATTCAATGTCATTGGCCGCGCCGGGGATAACGAACAAACGGCATCGATAAGGGGAATAACGTTTTTTTCTTTCGTAAACCTCCCCACGTAAGCGATTTGTATATTTTCGTCGAATGAGGCCTTTCGCATCTCCGGCCATTCTGGCCCGGCGCGTTCCAGATCAACGCCGTTTGGTATAAGATGAACGCGCTCCTCTGGCACTCCCCAAACCAAAGCGTCTTGCGCGATTTGCGACGAGGTGGCGACAACCGCTTTTGCATGGCGAGCGACAAAGCTGGTTCCTCTATTTTTCAGCAGGTATTTGCGCGTTCCTATAACCGCAAAATCATTCGCCTGCCCGCCAACCCCCGGTTTCATCACGGTCGGAATCCCAAACAGCGCATTAGCAAGCGCTGCCACATAGGCGTTTATGCGCAACTGATGGCAATGAAGGACCCGTATTTTTTTCCGATTAAATGCGATCCAAAAAAACACTTGCGCCGCCCAAAGAAGTGCTGCTGGCAAATGCCTTCCCGCAAGCCCCGGAGATCGATAAGTCCCAAATCTTTTCACTCCCTCCTCCGCGCGCACCGTCAAGCAACCCGGAACCCGGCTCGACGCGACAACAACCTCTTCGCCTTGTGCGCGTAGCGCCTTCGTTAGCGTCGCGCATTGTTTCTCCGCGCCGCCAAGAATTTCTGTGTATTGGCATGTCAGCATTACAATCATGTGTAATTATCCCTTTGCGATTCGCTACAGCCACATCAAAATAATACTTTTTAGTACATTGTATATTCCAAGCTTTTGGCTATAGTTTGATTCCTTCTGTTTCTCCAAATTGCTATATGAAGATCGTCCATATCATCACGAGGCTTTTCAAGGGAGGAGCCGAGGAAAACACCCTTATGACTTGCCTATATCAGGCATCCTGCGGCCATGATGTAACGTTGATATACGGGCCCGATAATCTTGCATTTGCTTTATATGCGCATTTGAAAAACACCCTACGTTTTATTTTGGCGCCCTCATTAAGACGGCAAATTAATCCGGTTCATGACTTCATTGGCCTTATGGGACTGATTGCCTTGCTGAGGGAACTTAAGCCCGATGTTGTTCATACGCATACAAGCAAAGCCGGAATTCTCGGTCGCCTCGCGGCGAAATGCGCCGGAGTGCCGCATGTAGTGCACAGCGTGCATATCGTTTCGTTTATTAACGCGCCTGCATACGCGCGGGTTATTTACTTGGCCGCCGAACGGTTTGCTTCGTTTTTTACCGATCTTTTTTTGCACGTCAGTTACGGAACGTTATGCGCCTACGCCGATGCGAAGATTGGCGTCAAAAAGCCGCATCGCGTAGTTTACTCAGGAATGGACTTGAATAAATTTACGGCGGCTTACGCGCCGAAGAGCTGGAGAGAGCTTCTCAATGTTCCTCCAGAAGCTCAGAAGCCCAGGGTAATATTGATGCTAGCCGCACTGGAGCCTCGGAAACAACCGCTTCGTTTTATTGACGGGTTCGCCTGTTCTACGAAGCCCGGCGATCCGATCCGGCTATTAATTGCGGGTGAAGGCCCCCTCAAATCGAAAATCGATCAAAAAGTTAAAGAGCTAGGATTGGATGACCGCGTTGTCCAGCTAGGATACTCTGCAGAGCCGGAAAGACTGATTGCGTTAGCCGATGTCGGCGTCCTTGCCTCTGTGCGCGAAGGGCTACCGCGAGTCGTCGTTCAATATCTGGCAGGGCGCTGTCCGGCAATCGTCAGTGACATTGACGGCATCGATGAAATCGTCGCGAATGGTATAAATGGACTCGTCATTCCTTCGCTTGACGCCGCAGACGTCGCCAAGGCTGCTGTTGGAATACTTCGGGATCCTGAGCGGCTTAACATCCTCAAGCAAGGTGCAGTGAGAACAAGCGTTGACGCATGGTCTTTCCCATCAATGTTCACTGCGCTTGACAACAGTTATTCCCTTCTTGATTCGGATGATGCTGAATGCCGCGCCTTGGCTTCAAATGCGTAAACGGCAACAGCGCGTTCTCTACGCAATCAATGGCTTCAAACGCGGCGGAGCGGAAAAGGGCCTTGCGACGCTTCTTGAACACGGGTTTATGTCCGAAGAAAACTTTCGCGTCTTCGCATTTATTCGCGGCGACCCGGTACTGAGGCAACGCATTGGACGGCTGGTTGGCGAGGACCGGATCGCAGAGATTTCTTCCGGCGACCGCCTCACGCTGAGCGCTGTGCTTCGCGGAGCAATAGCTTTTCTTCGGCTAATAAGGAGCTTTCGTCCTAATGTTGTCATTTTGTCTCTTAAGCAAATGAACATCGTCGGAAGGGCTGTTTTATGCCTTTTCCCTTCGATCCATTGCATCGGTTTCGAACATAACGCGCGTTTGGAGAAAGGCCGTCTGGCATGGCTGTACGAGTTTTTGCTGAAACTTCTTTCTTTTCGCGTGAATGAAATATGGGCCGATAGTTCCGCTACTCTCGAAAAATCGCAACGCTATTATATTTGGCCGCGCAAACGCTCCCAAACCGTTATCCCGCTTTTTGTTTGTCCCGAGCGCTGCGAGGAAAAAAAGGACTACAAGATCTCCGGCGAATTTCGCATCGTTACGACCGGTAGACTCATCCCACGCAAGCGCCACAGCCTGATTGTGGAAGCTTTGTTCCGCCTGGTGAAAAGCGGCGTTAACGCCTCATTGACGGTTATCGGAGACGGCCCTTCGGAAAAAGATATCAAAAAACTTGTCGCCGAGCGCGGACTTGAAACCCGCGTCAATTTCCTCGGATATGTCGAGAACTGGTGGAAAGACATCTCGAGCTATGACGCCTTTGTCCACACCAGCGAGCAAGAAGGTTTCTGCATCGCCGTTGCCGAGGCGATGATGACCGGGCTACCTGTTGTAACGACTCCGGTCGGAGGAATTACGGACTATTCCGCAAACCGGTTGAATTGCCTCCATGCTGATGTGTCGGCTTGCTCTCTTGAAGAAGCGCTGCGGGAACTGCATGGCAACGAAAGCTTACGGCAGCGTTTGGGAACGACGGCAGCGTCTAATATGCGCCTCAGATACAGTGCATTGGCGACAAGAAACGAGATTCTTTCATTGTCCAGAAGGCTAGCGCAATGATCTCCAACGACATCTCCGTTAAGGAAAGCGGAGCGCCAGACCCTCATCACCCGCCTGAGAATTCGCTTGCCGGTTTCATCATCGAGTGGGGGAGCATTTTTTTCGTTGTTTGCCTTCTTTATAAACTTGAATATATGGGCGCGGGCATTTTAGTTGCCATCGCAACGATGGGGCTGTCCGGCGTGAGGAACATGAGGTTTCCGGCCACGCCCACTGCGATTTGGAGCATCTTGTATGTGCTTCTCGCGACGGCTACCGCGTTTCAGGTCAGTATCGACGAAGGCGTTTACAGAACCGCCCAAGGGCTCCTCGTGCTGATCTCCGGAATTGCCATTTCCTCGCATTTCGCCAAATTGCCGCGCCACCGGATAGACTCCTTTCTTTTCAGGCTTCTGGTGGTTTTAACGTGCGTTCTCGTCCACATAATCGTTCACCATATCCGCATTGGCCGCTATGTCGACTGGAAGACGCTTTGGGGAACAAAGTTTGTGTTTTCACTCCTCCCAGTGCTTTTCTTTTTCCATGAAAACCGGCTCAGAAAAAAGCTCTCGACGATAGGCTGGTGGTTCCTTACCGGAGCGCTTGCCCTGCTCATTCTTCTTTCGGGCGAAAGGAAAGCATATTTTTTATTTCCGGTCCTGTTTCTATTCTCCAATGCCAAGTTGGTATCGAAAATCATTACCGTCGCCGCCGCAATATCCGCGCTCACGCTTTTTGTCAGCTATAGCAGCGGCGACTTTTACGTAAAAAAACAGATCTTAAGCTTTTTCGAGTCCCACAAGGACGTATCGACGGTTGAGTTTTATGCCAATCAGAACCTCGCCTTCGACAGCAATCTCACGAGAGAATTTGTCAACAGGACCGCGAAGCAGGAATTTTTCAAGCGGCCTTTTTTTGGAATGGGCGCGACTGGCTACCATGCGTGGGCCCAAAAGACTTACGGCAATGAAAATCCCGGTCTTGCGACGAACGTCCATGGAGAAATCAACCGCGTCCCCGTCGAAAACGGCCTATTGGGCATTGGAATCGTTTTGGCTTATCTCTTCTGTGTCGTTCGCAGGACTCTGCTATGTTTAAAAAAGAAGAAAACATCTCAGGATTCATCCGAAGCCAAGCTTCCGCTCTACCTCCTGTTGTTCCTTCTTCCCTATCTTGCAACGGAAGCAATCAATACGCTGATGATGGAAGTCATCCTTCTGTCCGGCTTTTATGCAAATTCTCTTGGGCGCGCTCGCCGCGCAACGCCAAGCCTATCGCTATATCAGGGCCCAAAAAACATGGTTGCGACGGACTGAACCTAACCACCGGAAAAGCAGCGTCGGCGTTTTATAAATTTTTTGGCGTCCTAAAAGCGTTTTTACCTCCAGCTCGGCAACGAACCTCCGGACTTCCCTTCTTTCAGGCCAGGTCCGACAAGTGTCCAAATAGGCGCGGGCGAGACAATCAAGCCCTTCAAGAAACAAGCCAAGAGTTCTCCCTGTCACCGGAGTGCGCGTATCTCTATGGCAGCGGATAAATGTCTCGATGCAATTTCTGCGCTCTGCAAGCGCCGGGAACGTCTCAACGATGCGTTTCCACGCGAGATCCATCGTCTCTTTCATCACCGTGTCGATCTTCGATTTCGACAAGGATTCCGGATGAATCCGGTAATAAAACAGGTAATCCCGAAGCACATGGATTTTCCATTTTCTGCTTGCGCGGAGAAAAAAGTCGTAATCCGCCGCTCCGACAAGCGCCGGATCATAAAAGTCCGGCCCGAGGTCCGCTAAAAGCTCGCGGCGAAACATCTGCGTCGGGTTGCACATGGGCACGGAAAAAAACAGCTTGAAAAGAATTGTAACATCGCCGTGCGCGCTGCGTGTTTTTCTAAGCACCTTTCCGGACGAATCCATGCGCCAGTACTGAGCGCCAACAATTCCTGTATTCTGGTTCGCATCCAAATATTCGGCTTCCTTTTTCAACCGGTCCGGATGGCAAATGTCGTCCGCATCCATAAGCGCGATGTATTTTCCGCGCGCCTCGGCAAAAGCCCGGTTTGTCGCCGTGGAATTGCCCATGTTTTTTTCCAAACTCACAACCCGGATTCGATAATCCTCGCTCGCAAGGCGCTCTACAACCTCGCGGCTGCCGTCCGTCGAGCCATCGTCAACTATGATGTACTCAAAATCCTTAAAAGTTTGAGCCTGAACGCTCCTGACCGCTTGCTCAATATATGGCAAGGCATTGTACATCGGCGTCACAACGCTGATCTTGAGTGCGCCGCTAATTGTCATCTCAAAAATACGCCCCTAAACTGCCGATTTTCCAAGATATGCCGCACCGCGCACTCCCGCGACCGGCCCAAGGGCCGCGCGCACAAACCTCGTCTTGGGCTCTTTACAAATGGCATATTTTCCCCACCGCTTCGGAACTTCCTCAAAAAGCCCCGGAAGACAGCTTAGCCCCCCACTTACCGCAATAACCTCGGGGTCGAATGTATGAAGAATGACCGTCATCGCCTTCGCAACAAGTTCATAATACCCATCGAGCGCGCCGATTGCCGCCTGTTCTCCGTCCAGAGCCAAGGCCGCAATCTGCCTTCCATCGGCTTTCTTGCCGGTTAGCGCCGTATAAATCCTCGAAAGGCCTTCCCCAGAAATAAAATACTCGATGCACCCGCGTTTTCCGCAGCCGCACGCGCCCCATGCACCATCGCCATCGCAATACGCGGGCAAGGGAAGATGCCCGATCTCTCCGCACATTCCGTTCGCTCCCGCCACGATACGGCCATCGAGCACAAACCCCGCGCCGACGCCCGTCCCCATGATAAGCCCAACGACAGAGCGATAGCCCTTGCCCGCGCCTTCCAGCGCCTCGGCCAGCGCCGCGCAATTCGCGTCGTTCTCGAGAGGTATAGGAAGGTGAAACAAATTTTCGAGATCTTTGCGGAGGTCCTTCCCCGCCAGGTACGGAATGTTCGCGCAAACGCCCTCCGAAAAAGGCGCGCAAACTCCGACGGAGGAAGGCGTAAGTTCCAACCTCTTAACAATCGAGGCGCACGTTTCGAGAAGGCTGTCATAACGATCCGGGATCGGCAACGATATCCGAGCGAGTTCTTTTCCCGCCTCGTCAAAGGCTGCGCCCGCCACCTTGGTGCCGCCGATATCAAGTCCAACCGCGTATTTCATCGAGCCTTTTCCTTAACCCTCTTGAGCACATAAAGGCGCAGTGCGCTGGATAGATTGCCGCGCCTGTCCGCATCAACGCGCGCAACCAATTCGTTGACAGAAATTCCATCTTCAGTCGCCAATTCTTTCAGAGCTGTCCAAAACTCGGGCTCCAGAGAAATACTGGTATTATGCCGCGCGATGCGGATGGATTTTTTCATCGGTTGTCCCAAATTATCCCCAAAAGCCGCGCTGACATTATCATTTCTTTATGGATTTTGCGCCCCCTTTATCACAGAATGCCCCAAATTTGCCGAGCTCGAGCCTGTGCCCGGGCCCTGTTTAGGAGAAACACATGGGCGCCCTGCCCCCCAAAACCGCCGAAGCGATGGAAAGAACATCCGGCCTTTACGAGCGCCTGAAAAGCGTTATTCCGGAAGTCGAATGGGCGACGATGGCCGAGGACGTTGACGCCATCCAACGCTTAAAGAAAGAGCGCAACGCGGTAATTCTTGCGCATAATTACATGCGCCCGGAAATTTTTCACGCTGTTGCCGACGTTCAGGGGGACTCCCTTGCCCTCGCAAGAGAAGCGGCAAAGATCGAAGCCGATGTCATCGTTATGGCAGGCGTCCATTTCATGGCCGAAACCGCGAAGCTTCTAAATCCCGCGCGCACAGTCCTCATTCCGGACCAGCAAGCCGGATGCTCGCTCGCGGAATCCATCCGGCCCGAAGATGTCCGCGCGCTCCGCATGCAGTACCCCTATGCGCCGGTGGTCACCTATGTGAATACCTCAGCGGCGGTCAAAGCCGAATCCGACATCTGCTGCACCTCTGGAAACGCGAAGAAAATCGTTGAATCCCTTGGTTCCAAAGAAATCGTCATGATCCCGGACGAATATCTCGCTCAAAACATCGCCGCCGAGACGAACGTAAAAATCATTCCTTGGCGCGGTCGCTGCGAGGTCCATGAGCGTTTCACCCCGCAAGATATCGCGTTGTTTCGCGAGCAAAACCCCGGCGTTGTCATCGTGGCGCATCCCGAATGCGCCCCCAAAGTCATCGAACTATGCGACTTTGCCGGATCGACCGCAGAGATGATCGCGTGGATTGAAAAAGAAAAACCCAAGCAAGCCGTTCTTCTTACTGAATGCTCAATGAGCGACAATGTCTCAGTCCAAAACCCAGGCACGACATTCATTCGCCCCTGCCAACTTTGTCCCCACATGAAGCGCATCACGCTGGCCAATATTCGCTCGGCGCTTGAGACGATGCAGCACGAAGTAACCGTCCCCGAGTCCACGGCTTCCCGCGCTCGCCGCGCCGTCGAACGCATGATCGCCGTGAAATGACAGGAATTTCCATGAAGCCAGTTATCCTTGGCGCAGGTTTGGCCGGGTTATCCGCCGCGCTGGAACTAGCGCCAATACCTGTGATTGTCGTCTCTCCCCGAGCGCTTGGAGAAGGTTGCTCCAGCGCATGGGCGCAAGGCGGCATAGCCGCCGCTATCGGCGAAGGCGATGATCCCGAATACCAGCTACGCGACACGCTTTCCGCAGGAGCAGGACTTAATGACGAAACCGTCGTTCGCCAAACCATGCGGGATGCCCGAGCGGTTATCGACCGCCTTATCCGCTTTGGCGTCGCCTTCGACCGCGACGAAAGAGGAAACCTCGCCTTCGGCCTCGAGGCCGCGCACGGCAAAAATCGCATCGTTCACGCCAGGGATGCGACAGGGCTGGCGGTCATGCAAGCGCTTATCCGGGCAGCCCGCGCGACTCCTTCCATCGAAATTATCGAAAACGCCCGCGCTGCGGATCTCTTTGCCGGAGACAACGGGATCGAAGGCGTCGTTCTGGACAAAGGCGGAGATGAAACCACAATCCCCACATCCTGCGTAATCCTCGCCACCGGAGGAGCCGCCGCCCTTTGGCGCGACACGACTGTTCCTCATGAAAACTGGGGCGGAGGGCTAGTCCTCGCGGCGCAGGCGGGAGCAACGCTGGCCGATTTGGAATTTCTCCAGTTCCACCCGACAGCTATCGACATTGGCCGCGATCCGATGCCTCTCGCCAGCGAAACCCTGCGCGGCGAAGGCGCAAAGCTTGTAACGGAAGACGGCCAACGCTTCACCGATGAACTTCAGCCGCGCGATGTCGTCACGCGCGCCCTTTGGGAGCAGCTGCGTAAAGGACGCAAGGTTTTCCTCGATGCGCGTCATTTGGGAAGCTCATTTCCGGATCGCTTCCCGACTATTTATTCTATCTGCGTTTCTGCTGGCATCGATCCCATTGAATCTCCTATCCCTGTGCGTCCCGCCGCGCACTATCACATGGGCGGCGTCAAAGTCGATGCGCAGGGGCGCACCGATGTAGACGGATTATGGGCTTGCGGCGAAACAGCCTGTACAGGTCTTCATGGCGCAAATCGTCTCGCAAGCAACTCTCTTCTTGAAGCGGCGAGCTTCGGCTGGCGGGTCGCGCAGGATGTGAAGAACGCTATGCTGCCCGCTGTAACTGCCAAAAAACTTAGCTCCCGTTCGAAAGGCATCGGCTCGGATAGCTACATAGCGGCGATCCGCGCCGCAATGTCGGACGATGTCGGCGTGATCCGCGACGAAGCAGGCCTTGCCCGCGCCCTTGAAACTCTTTTGCCTCTCGCAAGGAACTCTGACATGGCTCTTGCCGGTTTGATGATCGCGAAGTGCGCGTTTGACCGCAAGGAAAGCCGAGGCTCTCATTTCCGAAGCGACTACCCGCAAACTAACCCTGCGGGAGAACATTCCCTTATCCGCCTGTCCGATCTAAAGGATTTAAAATGAGCTTAACGCCTCTTCCTGACGTTCTTTTACAGCCGCTCGTCGAAGCGGCCCTGCGCGAAGACTTGGGCCGCGGCGGCGACATTACCACCGCCGCCATCGTGCCCTCGGGCGTAAACAGCCGCGCCGTGTTTAATGCTCGGAAGGAAGGCGTTGTCGCGGGACTAGGCCTTGCCCGCATTGCCTTTCGCGCTATCGATCCGGACATATCCTTCACCGTGCTAAAAAAGGACGGCGACCTTGTGAACACCGGCGATTCTCTTGCCCGCGTCGAAGGTCCCGCACACGGCATCCTCTCCGGCGAGCGCGTCGCATTGAATTTCCTTTGCCATCTAAGCGGTATTTCGACCGAAACGCATAAGCTGGTCGAAGCCA
>JAQVZU010000045.1 GCA_028708035.1 Alphaproteobacteria bacterium | reverse complement strand
GAACCTCACGGTCAGCGGGCGGCGGAAAGCGCGGGGCCGGACGATCACAGTGAACCCCGAACGGATCGTTCTCTCCTCCCTCCTCGACTGCCTGGGTGTCACCCGGGAGCAGCTCGTCGAGATCGGCCGCGACCATCGACGATGTCGCCCAGACCATCGTGCGCCGCGTCGCTTTGGCGCTCAACGCTCATGCGGCGGTCCTCATGCCGCGCCATGATAACCTTGCCGTCGTCGCTTCAATCCCGGCGGAACTCACGCTCGACACAGCTTCGAGCGCCGCGATGGACTGGGTCTTTCGCCACCGGAAGCCCGCGGGTTTTCGTTCCGATACGCTTCCTGCCGCGCCGTTTTTCGGGCTTCCGTTGCAGACGGGAACGAACGTGCTCGGCGTTCTTGCCGTTCAGGCCAAGGACGGCAGCGCGTTGACGCCCACCCAAAACAATTTTCTTGTGGGGCTCACTTACCAAGCCGCTGCCGCCGTCGAACGCGCCAAGCTTACCACCGACGTCGAACAGGCCCGGCTTCAAACCGAAATGGAGCGCCTGCGAACGAGCCTTTTGTCCTCCGTCAGCCGAGACATGCGCGAGCCGCTTGACACCATCATCATGACGTCGCGCAATCTGAACAACCGCTGGAACGATATTCCAGTCGACGAACGCCATGCTTTTGTTTCGGATATTGAGCAGGAATCCGACAGGCTTGACCGTTTTATCGAGAACTTTCTGGACATGACCGAGTTGGTCACGGGCAACATGCGCCTCCGCCGGACGGAGACGAATGTCGGGGACGTCATAAGCCTGGCCATGGCGCGCCTTCACCGGTATCTAAAGGAGCGCAAGGTCGTCTTCGAGTGCCCGCCGGATCTTCCGGCGATTAATGCCGACGCCACGGCACTGCGGCGCGTTTTTGTGAATATAATTGAAAATTCGTGTTCCTATTCTCTTCCTGACCAGCCCATAAAAATATCGGTGGCCCGGGAATCGGATTCTATCCGGATCGTCGTCACAGACCGGGGCATCGGAATACCAGAAACCGAGCGCGAACGCGTTTTCGACATGTTTTACCGCATCAGGAAGGAGGCGAGCGAAACCGCTGCGCTGTCGAGAGGCGGTGCGGGCCTTGGCCTGTCCATTTGCCGGGGCCTGATCGAAGCCCACAACGGAACTATCGCCGCGCACGCGGGAGAAAACGGGGTCGGCACGAGCGTCACCATTATTTTGCCGCTGGAATCGAAGCCAAGGTAAATCATCTTATTCCGCAAGCTCCACAATTACCGGCGCGTGATCGGAGGCTTTGTCTTTGCCGCGCGCATCTTTGTCGATAAGGCAATCTGCGACGCGGTCACATGCTTCAGGAGAAAGCAGGAAATGATCGAGCCTGAGTCCCCTGTCCTGCGCCCATGCTCCGTTCTGGTAATCCCAAAAGGTATAAGCGCGCCGGTCCGGATACAGGGCTCTGAAAGTCTCGGTGTACCCTAAGGCTAATATCTCGCGGTAGGCTGCCCTTGTTCTCGGATCGAACAGCGCGTCCCGTTCCCACCCCTTGGGATCGTAGACATCAAGCTCGGTCGGAATGACGTTGAAGTCCCCCCCAAGAACGACAGGCTCCTCTGTTTCGAACAGCTCCGCCGCACGCGCCTTTAGCCTCCGCATCCATTGGAGCTTGTAATTGAACTTCTCCGTACCGACGGGATTCCCGTTAGGAGCATATACACTCGCAACTCGAATCCCCGAGATCGTCGCCTCCATATACCGGCATTGCGAGGGCTCAGAGAGATCCGGCAGTCCTTCAGCCACGTCTTCAATAGGATGCAGACTCGCAATCGCGACGCCGTTATAACTTTTCTGCCCCAGCGTTCGGACGCCGTAGCCCGCCATGCGAAATTCCATGACAGGGAAACTCTCCGTCTCGCATTTGATCTCCTGCATAAGTAAAATATCGGGCTTGGCCTCGTTAAGCCATGCGATTACATTCTGTAACCGAGCTCTCACCGAATTGACATTCCATGTGGCAATGCGCATGGGCTCCGCCTTTCTTCTGAACAACGCTACGGCATATCATGTCCCTTCGGATCAAGAAACTCCTCGTCTCTGGAAAAGCCCAACTCAATCTTTTGGGCCTTTTTATTATGGCTTTCGCCGCCTTTTCCATCTGGCGTATTATCCAATCGTTCACATGGCAATCGCTTATCCCACTCGTTTTCTTGAGCTACCTTTTCCTGCGCGTTTTCTATGAACTGGTCCCCAACCGCAATAAAGTCCCTTTGCTTACCACACCCTTTATCGGACGGCGCAAAATCGTAAATATCCTAAAAAAAGATGCGATGGGAGCCGCCAAATCTTTTTATAAAGTTGTAGACCTCGGCTCTGGACGGGGAGAATTGGCCAGAAACATTGCCAAAGCAATCCCTTCGGCCAAAGTCGTGGGAATAGAAATATCGCGTATTACCAGCGGGCAAGCTTCATTGGTGCAGCGGATTTTCGGCCCACATAATCTCTCATACGTGCGCCAGGATTTCTTTCCCTACGATTGCGCGGATGTCGATGCCGCCGTGTTCTACTTAAATCCTTCAATGGCCCGTAAAGCCGGAGAAAAGCTTTTCCGCGAACTTAAACCGGGAAGCCTTGTCATTTCGCATACCTTCCCTCTTGAAGGTTCATGGCCCGCCCCCAAGGTTATCGACTACCGCTCGCCGTTTAAAGAGAAGATGTATATTTACAAGAAGCCATAAATGACGCACCAACTGAACTCTTTTTCTGCTCAGTTGTTCTAAGGAGCGCAAAACTGAGAGGGATTTTCTCCCGTGGCCGGCCCCAAAGGACGCCGGGCTAATCTGTAGTCCAAAGTCATTTCGTTTGGTTTGGCTATAAAAGATATAGTCACGGCCCTGTCGCCCTGCATTCTTAATTCGGACAAATGCTCTATGGCTTCATTTGCTTTGGCAACGACGCGCTCAATGGTCGCGGCGTGGATGTTATTCTCCTCTACAATATAAGAATAGGGAATAAATCCTTCGGTACCGGCAAGCGTTTTCCATGCACTCGTCGGCGCCCCATATTCTGCCGGATCTCCAAGATCAAAAAGCTTAGCGGGATTATCTTTATAAACTTTTGAGCGAAGCCACCATGCATCGATTAATTTTTTATTAATTTTCATTTCTTGAGCCGGACTGCACACAAAAATAGCCGCCGCATTGAATACAGTCGTTGTACCATCATTCAGATCCTGGAGTGCCCGATCAAATGGAATACCAATTAGCCTAGCTTTAATTGCAGACTTTTTGCCTAACCGCCGCACACCTTCGCAGAGAGTACCAAGTCTTCCCTCATCGGGATGGGTTAACGTAATTTCATTGGGCGTATGGGGTTTTTTATGCCCCAAGTATTTAATTACCTCGGTCGTAAGAGCTCTTTCTCCGCCCACGACAAGAACCTTATCGCTCGGAGTTAAGCGTGCCATTTTCACGGCAGTGTTAACCGGCTGCGCTTGGCTAGAATATGCATTGAGGATTGAGCGCTTGATTAAAGCGGCATCAGAGAAGAGCGCATCCATAAAAGGCTGCAATTTGTTTTTGCGAGAAGGATTATTATTGGAATAGTTGTTCCATGCGGAGGTGACTTGTCCAGAAACATAGTTATCAATAGAACAACCACGACTATTTAGACCGGCTATATACTGAACAAAAAAAAGGTAAGCTTCTCTACCGCTATAAAGCGCTTTTATGCCCCGACAGAAATCTTCTTTGCCAAGAGTGCGCAATATCTCCGGCTCCTCAAACAAGCCTTCAGGAAGATCTTCAAAATCGCTTTTTAAACCAACGTAAATATGCCGCGAGCACGTCTCCGCACGGAAGAGCACTTGACAAGTCGGATCCCATTCTATCTGTTTTGGAAAGATATCCCTAAGCGTTAGGATGGTAAAGTCATCCCAGTTTAATAACATCACTTTTTCCTGAAAAAGTTTCCTTTCAAGAAGAGCATAGTAATTGACAGATTACGAAAGTAAAAGGAAGAGTATTAAGTTAATTTATGGCTAAAACTAAGACACCAAAGAGTAGCCCTGTTTCTTCTTTTCGTCCGCCGTTTGAGAATAAGACGAAAGGGCTGAAGGCGTTCCGAGGCCTTTTCCTTGAATTTGCCCGAACATCATGGCGTCGAACAGCGTGGAGGCTGTTTTTGGCGTCGCAGACACGACCGAAAGGCTTGCCGCCTTTTGGGACTGTAGCGTTTGAGCCACGTCCGAAGTCTGCGTCGCGGCGGTATCGGACGGCATGAAACTCGCGATTTTGGATGAAAGAGCCGTTGTCGCGATGGTGGAAGAATCCGGTGTTGTCCCCTTTGCCGCACTCGCCAGCCGTGTCGATGAATTGTCGAATTTCTGCGCGAACTTCGTGTAGATCTGCTGTAATGAACGCGCTTCGCCGGACTTCGCGTAGAAGATCGAGTCATTGGCCGCGGCCGCCGAAGGCAGGACGCTTGCGGCGGAAGCCGTTGGATTCGCGCGCATTTCCTTGATGAATTTGCTGGCGCCATTCGCCCCGAGAAAGTGCGCCAGATAAAGCTCGGTCGCGCCAATTTTGCCGCCGACTTTCTTTTCAAGATACGCCGCGTTTTCCTTGTCAAGCTCGCCCGCCATTACCGCTGAGACTGAGGGGTCTTTGCGAAGCGCCAAAATGGCTTGCTTAGCGGAAGCGTTGGCGACGCGAAGGCTGCCATCGGAATTTTTAGTAATCTGCGCCGCGTACTCGCCAAGGCCGTGGTCAGCGCCGTACTCCTTTATCATGTGAAGCCAAGTCTGGCTCGTGAACTGAAACAGCCCCGTCGCGCTGCTGGTCGTTGCCTTTGCGGACGGGTCGAAGCTGCTTTCCTGCGAGGCCTTTTTTACGAGGTAGGAAAAGTCGACCCCTGTTGTGTATGCCGCCTTTTTGATTGCGGACATGACATGCGACGAGGCTCCTGCCGTATCCGACGGAGAAACAACTGAATTAATCGCGTTCGCTATGGAAATCTGGGAACCCAATGTCATGCTCCTTGTTCGTGGCGAGGATTAATCGTGCAACAAGCGTGCCAAAATTTTTCCCTTTGGAATCCCTGTTCTTTTTCGTTTCGCCCGCTTTTTCCCCGGAAACTCTTTTCCGTCTCCGTCCGAGTCCCTTGCCCCCTGCCTCTGCAACAGGCTATACATATGAAAAAACAGGTAAAGACAGATGACTGACGATAAAAAAACTGATTACCGCAATACCGTTTTTCTCCCCCAGACCGATTTTCCGATGCAGGGGGGGCTGCCGAAGAAAGAGCCTGAGATTCTCGCGCGCTGGCATAAAGAGGATTTGCATGGAAAGCTGCGCGCCAAGGCGAAGGGCAAGGAGCCGTTTATCCTTCATGACGGACCGCCGTATGCCAATGGCCACATCCACATAGGACATGCTCTTAACAAGATACTTAAAGACGTGATCGTTCGCGGGCACCAGATGCTTGGCTTTGACGCGCCTTATGTGCCGGGGTGGGATTGCCATGGGCTTCCTATCGAATGGAAAATCGAAGAGCAGTACCGCGCCAAGGGGCTCGATAAGGATCAGGTTCCCGTCCTTCAGTTCCGCGCCGAATGCCGCGCGTTTGCCGAGCACTGGAAAGCCATCCAGTCCGAGGAATTTCAACGCCTTGGCGTCATCGGCGATTGGGCCCATCCCTATACGACGATGACCAAGAAGGCCGAAGCGCAGATCTTGCGCGAGATGTACAAATTTGTGGACAACGGCTTGCTTTTTAAGGGCGTCAAGCCGGTGATGTGGTCGGTCGTCGAAAAAACGGCGCTGGCCGAAGCCGAGATCGAGTATCTGGATCATACCTCGACGACGTTGTGGGTGAAGTTCCCTGTCGTCAAAACCGCCTGCAAGGCTCTTGAGGGCGCAAGCGTCGTCATTTGGACGACGACTCCGTGGACGATCCCCGCCAACCGCGCGATTGCGTTTGGAAAATTCAGCTATTCGGTTATCGAAGTCGGGGAAGTCGCAGAAGGCGCGCTTGCCAAACCCGGAGAACGCCTTGTCGTCGCGGACAGCCTTTACGAAACCTTCCTTGCCGATACGAAAATCTCGCGTGCCGTTAAGGTGGCGTCGCTTACCGAGGCGGACCTTGCAGGAACTGTGGCCCAACACCCCTTTCGCGGGCGCTTGGGCTCCGAAGGATACTTCGACTACGACGTTCCGCTCTATCAGGGCGACTTCGTTACGACAGAGGCGGGAACGGGCTTCGTGCACATCGCGCCCGGCCACGGCGAAGACGACTTTAACTTGGGCAGAAAGTACAAGATTAAGTTCGACGAAACCGTCGGCGACGATGGCCGATACCTTTCCAACGTTAAAGGCTTCGCGGGTCTTTATGTCTACAAGCCCGACGGCAAAGTCGGCGAAGCGAACGGCGCGGTCATTAAAGCCCTTCTTGAGGCGAACGCTTTGCTCGCCAAGCGGAACGTCAAGCACAGCTATCCGCACTCGTGGCGGTCGAAAGCCCCGCTTATCTTCCGCACGACTCCGCAATGGTTCATTGCGCTCGACAAAAAGATCGAAGGCCGGGGCAAATCTCTTCGCGAACTCGCCATGGAAGGCATTGAAGCCACCGAGTGGTTTCCGGCCATCGGCAAAAACCGTATTGGCGGGATGGTCGAAAGCCGCCCCGACTGGTGCATCAGCCGCCAGAGGGCTTGGGGCGTTCCTATCGCGATTTTCGTGAACAAAAAGACGGGAGAAATTCTTCGGGACAAGGCTGTTCTCGGCCGCGTCGCTTCTGCCTTCGACAAAGAAGGCGCGGATGCGTGGTATGCCCATCCGGCGCAAGAATTCTTGGGCAACGGTTACAAGGCCGAGGAATATACGCAAATCTTTGACATTGTGGACGTCTGGTTTGATTCCGGCTCGACCCATGCGTTTGTCTTGAATCAAAATCTGGGCAGCAGCGAATGGCCGGGTCTTAAATGGCCTGCGACGCTTTACCTTGAAGGCAGCGACCAGCACCGAGGATGGTTCCAGGCTTCTTTGCTGGAGTCCTGCGGAACGACAGGCAAAGCTCCGTTCAAGAAAATCCTGACTCACGGCTTCACGCTCGACGAGCAAGGCCGCAAAATGTCGAAGTCCATCGGTAACACTGTCGCGCCTCAAGGCGTTTACGAGAAGATGGGCGCGGACATTCTTCGCCTGTGGACGGTTCAAAGCAATTTTGTCGAAGACCAGCGCATCGGTCCGGATATCCTGAAGCAGGTCGGCGATGTCTATCGACGCTTCCGGAACACGTTGCGCTATCTCCTCGGAGCCCTCAAAGGCATGACGCCCGAAGAGCGCATTGAGTTCGGCGCGATGCCGGAACTCGAACGGTGGGCGCTTCATCGCCTTTATGAGGTTGATGCTTCAGTTCGCGCCGATCTTAAAGTCTTTGACCTCGGCCATATCGCGTCAACGCTGTTCAATTTCTGCAACACGGACCTATCGGCGTTTTACTTCGACATCCGCAAGGACAGCCTTTATTGCGATGAGGCGGCTTCTTTGGACCGCCGAGCCGCTCGGACAGTTATGGAGGCGATTTTCAATCACCTCGTTGTGTGGCTGGCACCGATTCTTTGCTTTACCTCCGAAGAGGCTTGGCTTTCCCGCTTCGGACAAGACGCCGAAAGCGTTCACCTCCAAACGTTCCCTGTCGTTCCTTCAGAATGGAAAAACGACGCCCTCGCGGCGAAATGGGCCGAAATCCGCGCCATCAGACGCGTTGTCACGGGGGCTTTGGAACTCGCCCGCAACGAAAAGAAAATCGGTGCGCCACTTCAGGCCCATCCGAAAGTTTTCTTAAAGCCAAATCAGAAAAAGCTTTTGGACGGCGTTGATTTTGCAAAAATTTCCATCTGCTCGGCCTTGACATTGGTCGAGTCTGCACCGCCAGCCGATGCCTTTACCTTGCCCGACGTTGAAGGCGTCGGTGTCGTCATAGGCTTGGCTGAAGGCAAAAAATGCGAGCGGTGCTGGCAGATTCTGCCCGAAGTGGGCGGGCATGAGGATCGCCCCGATCTCTGCGACCGGTGCTATGAGGTGGTGACAAGACGCGGATAGGCAAAACGGCAAGCGGCTTAGGGCCTGTTCAGGTTGTATCTATAGACGGTTGTTTTTGCTGGACCTTTGGTGAGTCTTATGCCGCGCGGACGCGCGACGATGGATTCCCGCTTTCGCGGGAATGACGAGAAGAGTCAAAAAGGGAAATCTGTTTTTTAGCCGCCTTGGGCCTTGGTGGTGCAAACGGAAGAGGGCTTTGGGTTTGGAGTGGATCACATGCGGCGAGGCATGCTTGATAAAAAGCAATTCAAGATGTAACGTTTATTTTATTGTGGAAAAGTTGTTTTTAAAAGGAATTACATGACTGATACATGCGCCGACGTGCCGCCGAAGCGGAAAGATTTTATTAAATATGCGACAGAGCTTACTAAGCAAATGCCCGGGATCATCATGAGCATCGCTGCTTCTGCTGCGGTGCAAATGATGTTTTACAAGGCAGGTGCGGCTCTTACCATGGCTTTTCCTGGAAAAAGCGCTCCAATTATGGTCGTCGGCGTGGGGGTCGTAATGGCGGGTTTCTCAAGAACGACAGTCGCGGCCATGTCGGACGACGAGCGTGACACCGCCAGTCTGCCGAGAAAGTTTCTCCATGGCGCTGCTGTTGGTGTTTTTGGAGGCCTGTACGGCCTAGGCCTCGCCAAAACGATGCTGGGCTTATAAAGATTGTAGAAAAATCTTGCCGACTCGGACCCGGAATGTCTTATAGGATTATAGCCCTTCCGGATGACTGCCTATGTTCGAAGCCACCTCCCCCGATTATGCGACCGCGCGCCACAACATGGTTGAAAACCAATTGCGCGCCACGGGAATCATCGATCCGCGCATCCTCGCCGTTATGAACGAGGTTCCGCGCGAGGTCTTTGTTCCCTTCACGCACGTTGGGGTCGCTTATATGGACGACGCCATCAAATTGATCTCGGGCCGCTACCTGATGCGCCCGGTAGTCTTCGCGCGGCTCTTGCAAGCCGCCGAAATCACGCCCACCGACGGCGTTTTGGAGCTTGCCCCCGCGACCGGTTACTCGACTTTGGTGCTGACGCGTCTTGCCGCTTCGGTTTCGAGCGTCGAACCCGACGCCCTTTTGCACAAGGAAGCCGAGAAGAATCTTGCGGTCTTGGCTCCCGGCAAAGCTGCCGTTTACGCCGGAGCGCCCGTCGAAGGCTGCATCGCCAATGCGCCTTTTGACGTCATCTTCATCAATGGAAGCGTGGATTACGTTCCCGAATACCTTTTTACCCAGCTTGATGAAGGGGGGAGACTTGTCGCCGTTGTGCGCTCGCAAGGAATCGCGCAAAACGGAAAAATCATGCGCTTCCGCAAAATACGGGGTGAAATCAATTCGGAAGTTTTGTTCGAAGCCGACGCTCCCCTTGCCCCCGGCTTCGCGCTGCCGCGCAAATTTGAGTTTTAAAAGTATGCATGGATTCTAGGGGCAGCGAGCTGTGGTCAAATGCGTCAACGCGGCAAAGCCGCACTCCAGAGACTTGTTCATTGTATCGAAAATGTTCCGGTCCTGGTCCTTTGCCACAGCCCATGTAACTGGAGGAGTCAGGATCTGTTCTTCGCGCGCTTTTGCAAACATTTCATCTTTTCGCAGGTTGGGATAGTCAGTGGGGCGGCGGAACGTCATTTGTGTTTTTCGGTCCTCAGAGACATCGAGCATCGTGGGAGGAACCCGTAGCGACGCGCCGCTTGGCCACTCGACACGAATAGCGTTGGTGTAGAGAACGCCCTCGCCGACGCGGTCGTCGAACGTGTTGTAGCGCAGGATCGCAGGGCATCTTCCGATGTACCCGATGCTTTCTTCCTTAATCAAAGCACCCGAGGGAACGCAGTTGTAGGTTACTTCGACCTCATGCGCGCACGAGGCAAGGAGAAGCGATGCGAGAAGTGCCAGTCGTTTTGCCATTGCGCCAAGGTGCCTTGTTTAGCCTATTTGCCCATTGATAGACGTCAATCCGTCTTGGTTTGCTAAATAAAGAAATGTCGCTAAGATAGGCGTTAAAATTGATTTAGCTGAGACGCAACAAACAAATGGGATGCTCGCCTTCGCGGGCATAACGGTAATTCTGTTTATCGGAAAATCTCTGGATACCCATCGGGAACCGAAAAATGAGCCAATTGGAAAATAACGAAAGCCTGTCTTACGATACCTTTGCCGCGTCCGTTCAACGGAGCCAAGCGCTGGAAGAAGATATTCGAAAAAATCCCCAAAAGCACCGCGTTTTGACCGGAGACAGGCCGACGGGCGATTTACATATTGGGCATTTGTTTGGATCGCTGCTTAACCGCGTCAAGCTCGCGAAGCTTGGGGTTGAGACGTTTATCGTCATTGCCGACTATCAGGTTCTGACCGACCGCGAGGTTTTCGACAGGATTTCGGAATGCACGGTCAACCTCGCGCTGGATTACATGGCAGTGGGGCTTGATCCCGATAGCGGCAATGTCTTTATTTTTCCGCATAGTTGCGCGCCGGAACTGAACCAGCTTCTGCTGCCATTCCTGAATTTGGTTTCGATACCCGAGTTGGAGAGGAATCCAACCGTCAAGGAGGAGATTGAAGCGGCGAAGATGGCGCGGATGAATGCGGGGATGTTTACCTATCCTGTGCATCAGGCGGCGGACATTCTTTTCTGCAAGGCGGATACCATTCCAGTCGGCAAGGATCAGCTTCCGCATATCGAGTTGACGCGAACGATTGCGCGGCGGTTTAATGCCAGGTATGGAGCAATGAAGCCGATTTTCCCGGAGCCTCAAGGCTTGCTGAGCAATGCGCCGACGATCCTCGGGCTGGATGGAAGCCAGAAGATGAGCAAGAGCCGAAATAACTCCATTGCCCTGAAGGCGACGGAAGACGAGACGGCAAAAATCATCAAGACAGCGAAAACGGATTCAGACCGCAATATCGCCTATGACAAGGCAAACAGGCCCGAGGTCGCAAATCTTTTAGAGATCGCTTCTTATGCGAGCGGCATCGCGCCCGAGAAAATCGCTCAAGACATCGGAAGCGGCGGGGCCGGAAAACTGAAGGCCTTTTTGACCGAAAGCCTTAACGAATTCCTGAGGCCTTTGCGGACTCGGCGCGCGGAACTGGAAAAGAATATGGACTACGTCAGGAAGTCTATCGACAAGGGCGCGGCGCGCGCTCGCGAGATCGGAGCGCAGACGCTTGGAGAGGTGCGCGAAGCGATGAACATGTATATTTGTCGGAAATAAGACCGATAAGATAAGCAAATTTCTTCTAGCGGACATAAGACTTCCTTGACTTAAAGGGACGGCATTTTTGCTTTGAGAAAGCATTATTTTGTATAAAGTGGACTTAACGATAGCGATTTTTCAAGAGGAGCATAGAAATGGTTAGTAGTCATTTGATCCAGTTTTTTGAAGTAGCCGCATTAGGCGTTGTCGCTGGCGCTGCGGAAGAAACGGTCTTGAATAAAATGACGGACGGACGGCTTAGAAAAGCGTGGCATGAATATGCCGAGGAAGTAACGGAACACGCTTTATCTGGATATCGGCATTTAAAAAAAGTCGTGCTCCGTAAAGAATTTAAGCGCTGAATCCCGCACGGAAAAGACTCCCGCAACGTTTTCAATGGGAAGCCACCCAAGATTATGAGCACCGATAACCCTTCGGCTTTTATGGTTTTTGTGCTTTGCACAAAATATCGATAAACAAAGATTGCCCAATTTTTAGATGTTTTTTCTTTTCCGTGCGCGCTCCCCTTTTCGCACCGCACAAAAAACCAAGCTTTTCATGGGCATACTTGGCTATATATGCAAATTTGGTCTTGCCAAGAACTTTTGGCGTTATTAAGTTTTGACGCGATGGATTCCTCTTTCGGCCTTTCCACCAGCCGGAGAAAATTCATTTTCGTCAGGTTTTTAAACCCTTAATATAGGCGTGCTAATGCCAACCCCATCACCTGCCAAGGCCCGGTCTCAGAGACCGGGAACAAAGGTTAATTCTCTTCAGGATGAAATCGACAGGCTTACCGAGCGCTTCGGCACCGAGCGCAAAGCGCTGATCCCCATCCTTCAGGAGATCAAAAAGAGGCATCACATCATCAGCGGCTATGCCATGCAGTGCGTCGCGGACAGGCTTTCGATCAGTCCTGCTGAAGTCTACGGCGTCGTCAGTTTTTATTCCTTCCTTCATGAGGAATATCAGGGCCGCATCGTCATCCGGCTTTGCCGCACCATAAGCTGCGACATGGCTGGCAAGGACGCCATCGCGCGCCAGCTTCAGAACGACCTGGGCATCAAGTTCGGCGAGACCACCGACGACGGCAAGTTTTCGCTCGAATGGGCAAACTGCGTCGGCATGTGCGACCGGGGGCCCGCCATTCTGGTGAACGAGCAGGTCTTTACCCATGTCACCCCCGAAAAGGTGCAGGAAATCATTCAGGCGTGCATCAAGATGTACGAAAAAACGCCGGATTTATTCAAAAAAAACGGGCATAGCCATGAACATTCGAAATGAAGTCACCTTTTCGACGATACGCCCTCGGGACGGATTGAAAGCCGCCCTTGAGAAATCGCGCACAGAGGTCGTCGATGACATTCTTCGCTCGGGCCTTAAAGGGCGGGGGGGCGCGGGATTCCCCACTGGCATCAAATGGAAGCTCGCCGCCGAGGAAAAGGCGGACGAGAAATACATTATTTGCAATGCCGATGAAGGCGAACCCGGCACTTTCAAAGACCGCGTGATCTTTTCCGAGTGGGCCGACCTCGTTTTCGAGGGAATGACTATCGCCGGGTATGCCGTGGGAGCCAAAACAGGTATCATTTATCTGCGCGGCGAATACGGCTACTTGCGGCAGGCGCTTGAGGACAAGCTGGCTGCTCGCCATCAGGAAGGATTGCTTGGCGACAAGATCATGGGGAAGGAAGGGGTTTCCTTCGACATCCATATTCATATGGGCTGCGGCGCATACGTTTGCGGTGAGGAATCGGCGCTGATCGAGTCTCTTGAAGGCAAGCGCGGCGAAGCCCGCAACCGTCCGCCATTCCCAGTCGCGAAAGGACTGTTTGGCAAGCCGACTGTCGTCAACAACGTCGAAACCCTCGCTTGGGTCGCGGCTATCTTTGCTTTGGGGCCGGACTGGTTCAAGCATGTTGGCACCGAAAAATCCTCGGGATACAAGCTGCTCAGCATCTCCGGCGACGTGGCAAAGCCGGGAGTTTACGAGTTCCCGATGGGGACAAAGATCAGCGCCATTCTTAAGACCGCAGGAGCCGATAGGCCAAAGGCTGCCGTAGTGGGCGGCGCATCGGGCATTCTTGTTCCGGCCAAAGATTTTAAGCGAGCCATTTGCTTCGAGGACGTCTCGACGGGAGGCTCGGTTATCGTGTTGAGCGAGGATCGGGATTTTCTCGATATCCTTGAAAACTTTCAGGAGTTCTTCGCGGACGAGTCCTGCGGGCAATGCACGATTTGCAGGCTGGGCAACGTGAAGCTGCTTGAAGGGATACGGCTCCTTAAGGAGGGTCGCTGCACAACCAAGCATTTGCAGAAACTTTGCACGCTAGGGGCCGCGATGCAGGCCGCCTCAAAATGCGGGCTTGGGCAGGCAAGCCCCAATATGTTCCTTTCGGTACTTCAGCACTTCAAGGGCGAGGTCTTGGGTCGTCCCCAAGCCGAGGATCACTTCGCCAACAAAAGGAAAGCGTCATGAACAAGGAAACTACGACAAAAGTCGACGCCACTAAAATGATCGACATCGTCATTGACGACAGGAAGATCTCCGTTCCGTCAGGCACCATGTTATTGGACGCCGCAAGGCAAAACGGGTTCCACATTCCGACGCTGTGCTATCACGAGGACTTGTCCCGCGCGGGCGGATGCCGCCTTTGCATCGTTGAAATCGAGGGACAGCGCGCGCTAACCGCAAGCTGCGCTTACCCGATCACGCAGCCGATCAAAGTCAAAACCACCTCGCGCCGCGTGCGCGAAGCGCGGAAGACAACGCTGGAGCTGCTTCTTTCAGAACATTGTGGCGATTGCTATAGCTGCGTTCGCAACGGCAACTGCGAGCTTCAATCGCTGGCAAAAGAGCATGGGCTCGCAAAGCTCCCCTTCGGGCATCCGACGGAAAAGGCTTTTGCGCTTGATACCCTTAGCCCATCAATCGTCCGCGACATGGACAAATGCGTGGACTGCGGACGGTGCGTGCGGACCTGCAAGGAGCTTCAGGGAATCGGCGTGTTTGAGACTGTGGGCCGTGGAAACCGCAAGGGCATCAGCACTTTCCAAAACAAGCCGATGGCGGAAGTCGGTTGTATCAACTGCGGGCAATGCGTTAACCGGTGCCCGACAGGCGCGTTGACCGAAAAAGATTCGACCGAGGATGTGTGGGCCGCGATCAACGATCCGACCAAGCACGTCGTAATTCAAACGGCTCCCGCGCCGCGCGCGGCGGTTGGCGAAGAGTTCGGGCTGGACCCCGGAAACGCGATGACGTGGGAGTTGAACACCGCTTTGCGGCAGATTGGCTTCGACAAAGTGTTTGATACCAACTTCACGGCGGATCTGACAATTCTTGAAGAAGGGACGGAGCTGATCCTTCGGCTTTACAAAAATCTGGTCGAAAAGGACACTTCGCAGCCCCTGCCCCAATTCACGTCCTGCTGCCCAGGGTGGGTCAAGTTCTTTGAACATGTTCATCCCGAAATGCTCGCGCACGTCTCGTCGGCCAAAAGCCCGCAGCAGATGTTCGGCGCGCTCATCAAAACCTGGTATGCGCAGCTTAACGACATTGATCCGGAGAGCATCGTTTCCGTGTCGCTGATGCCGTGTTCGGCCAAGAAGTTCGAATGCAACAGGCCGGAGATGCGCGACAGCGGGCTGAAGGACGTCGATTTCGTTTTGACAACTCGCGAATGCGCCAAAATGATCCGCGAGGCGGGCATTCATTTGCCAAGCCTGCCGAAGTCGGACTTCGACGATCCGTTTGGGACCGCTACGGGGTCAGGGGTCATCTTCGGGAATACAGGCGGCGTGATGGAAGCGGCTCTGCGCAGCGTGCTGGAATTCGTGACAGGCCTGAAAGTCGAAGACATTTTCGAGAACGCCAACATTCTTCCCGTTCGCGGTATGGAAGGATGCAGGTTCGCCGAGGTCAAGGTTCCCGAGAAAGTTGGTCCTGTGCCTCCGATGATCGCGCATCTGGTGCCCAACTGGGAATGGCTTGCGGGACAGACGCTTCGCGTCGGCATCGCGCATGGCACCAAAAACGCGCGCAAGATCCTTGACGATGTTGCCGATGGCGGGTTCTTCAGCACCTGCCATTTCATCGAAGTCATGGCCTGCCCCGGAGGTTGCATTGGCGGCGGCGGACAGCCGATACCGACAAGCCCGGCCATTCGCCAAGCCAGAGCCGACGCCATCTACAAGGAAGACCTCGCCTATGGCAGCAAGGGCAGCGTTCGCAAAAGCCACGAGAATCCGGCTGTTCTGCGAATCTATAAGGATTTCCTTACCGAAGGACCTTGCGGTCCCAAGAGCCATGAGCTTCTGCATACAAGCTATTGGCCCAGAGGGAAGTTTATTGGGAGCTGGTAAGCTTTAAAAAAAACGTCTTTTTTGCGGCGGCATGAAAGTGCCGCCGTTTTTTTGTCTTGTCGCCGACGACTTATCCCCAGAAAAATGAAGTTATCCACAGAATCGCGGGAATCGACTCAAGATGTGGTTTTGACTGCATAGGCAACTCATAATAGAAGCAAAGACATACCTGTGTGTTCACCTGAATCTTGTAATGTTGTTTCCATGAAGTCGGTGCGTTGTTGTTTTCAAAAATTGCTTTGGTGCGCATTATTGCTTTCCGGGTGCACTTCTTCTTTTAACCTCTTGACAACCGAAGCTATCGATCCCTCAGGCGGATTAAGGCGCGAAGATTATATCGCCTTGCGCGACCGCCAACCACCTGAAGATTCCTCCCAAAAATCCGAAGCTCCGCCTATCCCCAAAATGCCGGAGGATGAGCAGCGAGGAGCGTCGCCCGAGCCCATTTCGGCGCTGAGCAAAAGCGTCAGCGTCAATGTGACCGACAGCGTTCCGGTACGCGACGTTTTACTTGAGCTTGTCAGGAAGGCAGGCGCTAATCTCGAACTCGATCCGCGCGTTCAAGGAAATGTCATCATCGCCGCGCGGAATCAGCCGTTCGGTCAGGTCTTGCGGCGCATATGCTCGCTGGCCAAGCTGCGTTATACCGTCGAAGGAACCTTTATTCATATTGAACCGGACGAACCGTATCAGAAATCGTACCGTCTCGATTACCTCGCGCTGACGAGGAAAGCCTCCAGCGATACGTCGATTTCGACGAACGTCTTTGATGTGGATGTGGGGACAAACGGCGGGGGGACATCTGCGACCAGCCGGAATTCGACGGCTGAGAACAATTCCGCCTCGAAGGTTTCAGGAGTTTCGGAAGCGGATTTTTGGGCGGAAACAGATAAATCCATCGCGCAAATTCTGGGATCTAGCGAGAGGAAATCTGCCGGAAAAACAAATTACAGCATCAACAAGCAGGCGGGGATTATCACAGTCTTCGGAGACCAGAAGCAGCAAGACGCCGTGGCCGCCTATGTTTCCGAGCTGCGCAAGAAGGCTTCGGCGCAAGTGTTGATCGACGCGCGCATTGTCGAGGTTGAACTCAACGACGAATACAAGTCCGGAATCGACTGGTCGGGGTGGTTTAAAAACAGTATGAGCCTCAATAATGCGGTCAAGCTTTCCTCGAACTTCGGCACGCCGACATCGTTTGGAGCCAATGGCGCGTTTACGGGGTCAGTGACGGGCGGCAACTTCAACGGTCTTATCGATTTGGTGCAGACGTTCGGAACCACGCGCGTG
>JAQVZU010000044.1 GCA_028708035.1 Alphaproteobacteria bacterium | reverse complement strand
ACCGTTGTTGGCCAAGCCGACAGGAACGCAAATGCCCGGAAGCCCCGCGAGGTTGAGCGTGACCGTGAAAACGTCTTCAAGATACATCTGAAGCGGATCGTCCGTCTTTTCACCGATGCCAAACGCCGTTCCTGGCGAGGCAGGGGTCAAAATCACGTCGCATTTCTTGAAAGCTTCAATGAAGTCGTTGCGGATCAAGCGGCGAACGCGTTGCGCCTTCAGATAATAGGCGTCGTAATAGCCCGCCGACAGAACATAGGTCCCAATCAGGATGCGGCGGCGAACTTCCTTGCCAAAACCGGCAAAGCGCGTCGAGGCGTACATATCGTTCAAGTCTTTGCCGTCAACCCGCAGCCCAAAGCGCACGCCGTCGTAGCGCGCGAGGTTCGAGGAAGCTTCGGCGGGAGCAATAATGTAGTAGACGGGCAGGGCGTACTTGGTATGCGGAAGGCTGATGTCCACGACCTCTGCCCCGGCTTCGCGAAGCATCGCGGCGGATTTCTGCCAAAGCGCATCGACTTCGGGATTCATGCCTTCGATGCGGTATTCTTTCGGAAGGCCAACCTTCAAGCCCTTGACCGATTTGCCTAGCGCGGCGACGTAGTCGGTCACAGGCGTGTCGACGGAAGTCGAATCTTTTTCATCGAAGCCCGCCATCGTGCGAAGCATCAAGGCCGCATCCCCGACGGTGCGCGCCATGGACCCCGCCTGATCGAGCGAAGAAGCGAACGCAATGATTCCCCAGCGCGAGCAGCGTCCGTAAGTCGGCTTAATCCCGACAATGCCGGTGACGCTCGCGGGCTGGCGAATCGACCCCCCCGTATCGGTGCCTGTTGCGCCCATGGCGAGGCGGGCGGCGACGGAAGCGGACGAACCGCTGGAAGATCCTCCGGGAACAAGCTTGCGCTCGGCATTCCAAGGTTCCTTGCCGGACCACGGGTTGATCGCGGGTTTGAAATAGCTGGTGATTCCGCCGGACCCCATCGCGAATTCGTCGAGGTTCACCTTGCCGAGCATCACCGCGCCCGCGTCGAAAAGCTTTGTGGTGACGGTCGATTCATATGTCGGAATAAAATTCTCAAGAATATGACTCGCCGCCGTGGTGCGGACGCCTTTTGTGCAGAAAAGGTCCTTGATTGCAAGCGGAATGCCGTCGAGAGCCCCGGCGCTGCCAGAGGCGCGCCGCGCGTCTGAGTCTTTGGCTTGGCTACGCGCAATTTCCGGCGTTTCGGTGATGAACGTGTTCATGCCGCGCGCTTTTTCCATCGCGGCGATGTGCGCGTCGGTTAGTTCGACAGCGCTGAACTTTTTCGCCTTCAGGCCATCAACCGCTTCGAGAATCGTCAGATCAGTCAATTTGGTCATTTGTCACACATTATTGTATTTGTAACTGTTGTTTTGGCAAAATGACGACGGGGCGGGTTTCGATCCGGCTTTTTGGCTGAGCGGAGTCAACAGCCCAAGTCGCTGGTTTCAAAATGATCCCCTGTCCGCAAATGCTCATGGCGTTTTGAGCAATAGTTCCTGTCACAGTGCCGCAGGTTCCAACCACGGGCGTTGGTTGGGCTGACGAGACGTTATAAACCGTCGTGCCGCTTCTGATTATTTTGCAACCCTGCGAGACCCCTTGCTGAACGCATCCCGTTACCGCAATCGCGTGCGCGGCATTGCTGGCGACGAGTCCGGAGAGAGAAACCAATAAACATAAAAAACGTTTCATTTTCTTTGCCTCCTTATGCGGGCGTTAATTTCTATTCCACAACTTTCGGCACTGTAAAGAAATCGGCGGTTTTTGCGGGAGCATTAGCCAAAATGTTTTGCGCATAGCCGCCGTCGTTCACGACATCCTTACGCATGCGCAGCGACGAATCGTTTACGCTTGCAAGAGGTTCGACGCCTTCGACATTGACTTCGTTGAGCTGCTCGACCCAATTGAGGATGTTCGAGAGTTCCCCCGCCACGTGCGCCTGTTCTTCCGCCGGAATCTTTATCCGGGCCAAGGTGGCGATTTTCGCGACTATTTTCTGGTCTATCGACATGGTTTATCAATCTTTTGCTGAAAGAATCCAAACAGGCTATCAGTATCATTCAATATGAGCGTGCGCAACCTGTCAGAACTCCCCGCGCTTTTGCGGAAAAACCAATGCCTGATCGGCCTCGATTACGGCAGCAAGGTTATTGGCGTGGCCGTTTCCGATCCGGGACTAATCGTTGCGTCTCCGCTCGGTTCCATCGAGCGAAAGAAATTCCAGACAGATGCCGCCCTTCTGGCAAAAATGATCGTCGAGCGCAACGCAGGAGGGCTTGTCGTGGGGTTGCCCAAGAATATGGATGGATCGGAAGGCCCTACGGCACAGGCGGCGCGAACTTTCATAAGCAATCTGTTTCGGAAAAAAGCGCTGCCTGATCCAGATATGCCCGTCGCTTTTTGGGATGAAAGACTTTCGACGGCGGCAGTTGAGCGATTTCTTGTCGCGGATGACATGAGTCGCAAACGCCGGGACGTTGTGATCGACAAAGCTGCCGCCGCTTATATTCTTCAGGGCGCACTTGACGCATTGAAATACATGCCTGTTGAATAATACCACTTGCGGCGGTTGAGGAATTATAATACAAAAGCAATCCCCGGTTGCTAATCCTTCCTCCTCGTTATGCCCATCATGATCGTCCCGAATGCCCAGCCGAATGCTGTTCGAAAAGCCTCAAAGCCGCGAGGCATAAGCACTCTTGTGAGCCGGAACATTGTCGTTTCAGGCAGCAGGACAAGCGTGCGTCTCGAGCCTGAAATGTGGGATGGTCTGCGCGAAATATGCCAGCGCGAACATTCGACCTTGCATGCGATTTGTACCGCGATTGCGGCGGACAAGAGAGATCTATCATCGCTCACGGCATCGATTCGCGTCTATGTCATGCGTTACTTCCGGCTTGCCGCGACCGAAGACGGGCACGCCCGTGCGGGACACGGGAGCGTCTCTAACGTTATTGCGCTACCGCGCATTCGTCACGAAAAGCCGCTGGTCTCCAAACTCACCGCGACAAGTTTTTCGTGAAAACGATTTCTTCGGAATCCGTTCGGATAACCCAACGGCACCTCTGCCTTTGATCGGGCGAACTAAACTTCGACAGGCGCTTGGGCTTTAGAGAATAGTCCGTACATGAAAGACGTTTGCCGGATTTGGTAACATGTGTTGCAATGGAGATGCTTCTTGCCTTGCAATCTTCATATTTCCGCCACAATTCATGGGGTTTGTCGCGGCAGTAGTTGCATGGATGCCACTTTCCGAGGTTCGATTCCAAATCGGCGGGATTTTTCGCTCTTCGTGCTTGATTCAATTTTTTGGTATGATTACTTTGTCTGCGTCAATTCGATCCCACGCCGCCTCAATTATTCTTGTTGGTTTCAGAATGCTTGAGTCCGGTCGCGGAGAGAATTTTGTGTTGCGCAGAACCGGAGAGGTGTCTCTCAGGTTTTTATGCGTGGCGTCATTCTAATCTATCTCGGCAAGGGCGAAATTGGCGTCCGCCAGAGGTTCCTGAAGGGAGAAAAACGATGTTTAAGAAGCTTTTATGCCTTACGGCGGCGCTCGTTCTCGTATCGGCTTGCGATACGCTTGGCACGAGCGAAGGTGAAGGCGGCGCTGGTGGTGGTGCTGGTGGAGTGGCTGCGGGCGCTGCGCGTCCTGGCACGCAGGAAGATATGGTTGTCAACGTCGGCGATCGCGTGTTCTTCAATCTCGATCAGTCCGATCTGAGCTCTGAAGCTCAAGCGACGCTGGATCGCCAGGCCGCTTGGCTTAAGAAGTATCCGAGCACCAAGGTCACGGTCGAAGGCCATTGCGACGAACGCGGCACGCGTGAATACAACCTCGCGCTTGGCGAACGCCGCGCGACGGCCGTCAAGAACTACCTGGTTGCGGCTGGCGTCGCGACGGCTCGCGTCAGCACGATCAGCTACGGCAAGGAACGCCCGGCTGTCGTCGGCAGCAACGAAGCCGCTTGGGCCCAGAATCGTCGCTCTGTGACGGTAGTCGCCCAGTAAGCTTCTGCTTACCTAATGCATTAAAGCCCGCAACTCAGTTGCGGGCTTTTTTGTTACCATCGTCTTGGGGCAAGATGGCAAGGTAAGGATCTGTCGCAATGCAAGCGGTATCGCACGCGCGTTTGTAAAATTACAGCGTCTGGTCCGACTCTTCCTTTGCCGGTCCTTCGCCGTTAGCGGGCTCGATGTGCTCCCGTGTGCCGGTCAGCTGGAGGAAAACATCTTCGAGAGTCGTTTCTTCGGTCGACAGGTCGGCGATGGTGAATCCGTTCATCTGCACAACGCGCAGAAGGGTTGAGGCAGCCGTTTTGCTCGGGCGGTAGGAAATTGTAAGTCGACGCGCGCCGAGCCGCTCCCATCCATGCGCGCGCATGTTTTCGGGGATCTCATCGAAGTCGCGGTCAAGCGTTAGCGTCAGATGTTTGTTGTCGATGCGGCGCAAAAGGTTGTCTTTGGAATCATTCGCGACAAGCTGGCCATGATTGATGATCGCAAGATGGTCGCAAAGCTCTTCCGCTTCTTCGAGGTAGTGGGTCGTCAACAATACGGTCGTGCCTGAGGCGTTCAGTTTTCTCACGTGATCCCAAAGAGAACGGCGCAACTCCACGTCAACGCCCGCCGTTGGTTCGTCAAGCACAAGGACCGGCGGTGTGTGCGCCAACGCTTTGGCGATCATGAGGCGGCGCTTCATGCCGCCGGACAATGATCGGGCAGGGGCATCGGCTTTATCGGTCAAGCCCACGATTTCAAGCAGTTCGTTTGTGCGGCGTTCTTTGTTCGGCACGCCATACAGGCCCGCCTGGAGGTCGAGCAGTTCGCGCGCGGTGAAAAATGCGTCGAGGTTCAACTCCTGAGGCACGACGCCGATAGCCAAGCGCGCCATTCGTGGATTTTCCGAGACCTCGTAGCCCCAGATTCTCGCCTCGCCTTTGGTCTTCATGACGAGTCCCGCCATGATATTGATAAGCGTTGATTTTCCGGCTCCGTTGGGGCCCAAAAGACCGAAAAGGCTGCCGCGTGGTATTTGCAGGTCGATACCTTTAAGCGCTTCCTTGGGGGGCTGCTTTTTGCCGATTTGGTAGGTTTTGACCAAGCCTTTGATCTCAATGGCGAATTCAGGCGCGGACTCTGGGGCGATTTCTGGCTCTGTCATGGGCGGTTTTCCGAGGGTGGAAGATAATGCCACGTTTCCCGGCTGCTCACAATGGCTGAGCCTTGACTCGCTTTTCCAGGCGGAGAGGCTACAATGCGAGCCGTTTGGTTTTACTCCGGATTTCCTATGCAAAACGAATACAAGGTTCATCCTTCCGCAGGGTTCGCCATAGGCCCTATTCTTTTCGTTATTGCGATGTTTGCTTTGCTGGGGACCGTTTTGGCTACCGGGGGCAACGATTTTCAGTCTGCCAGTATATCCGACCGCGTCAATGCCGATGTTACCGCGCAGGCCAACATGATTCGCAACACCATCAACAACTGCAATTTGCAGTACTCGATGGCGCTGCGGCTGATTCGCGACTCTGATGGCGCGGCCGCGTCGGAAGCAGACGATCCTTATCCCTACGGCTCGGCGCTCGGAGCCGCCACAGACGTGAGGAGTCTCAAATGCAACCCCATGGGAAACGTTCCGTTGTGGGGCGGAAAAGGCGATGGAACGGACGGGAGCAGCGGCATATTATTACCGCAGCCGACAAAGGGGTTCGACGAATGGACATATGTCAATGATGGCGCAACGGGTGGGCGGTGCATCTTTACCAAGCCCTCGGGCTCGGCGAGCCGGGCGGTTACCGAAGGCTTGAAGCGCGCGGCTGCGAAGTTCAACGCGTCATCGGCTATCACGCTTACGAACGAAGTCGTTTTTAATCCGGCCAGTGCGTCGCAGAAATTCATCGTCTGGATCACGCTGCCGCAGACTGTCGAAGATGCTGACTCGAATTGCATGCCGTAGGTGTCCTGTGTTTATCATTCCTTATCTTCCCTCCTGGGGACAGGCTAAAACTTTTCTCGTCGAGGCCGCGCCACGAATGCCCGCCGACAAATGGTGGATCACGCTTTGCGTGTTGGCGATTCTCTTCGCTGCAGCTATAGCCGACGCGCGCACAGGGAAAGTTCCGGATTCATTGATTATTTCTGGACTTTTTTGTGTTGCGACGCTTCAGGGATTTTTTCTATCATGGGATGCGGCTGCTTATCGGCTTGGGTGCGGCGTCATTGCCGGACTTGCGATTTGGGCCGTGAATATGGCGTGGTATCGCATCTTTCATCATGATGCCTTGGGCATGGGAGACGCGAAGTGGACCGCGCTGGCAATCTCCTATTTTGGAGTCGCTCCGGCCATCGTCGCCTGGGGCGTAGGTTCCGTATTGGCAACGATTTTTATCGGAATGTTCCGCCTTTTTAACTACCGGGTTTCGAAAGTCACATTTGCGCCATTTTTGTTTATAGGTCTTGGTGTTGGGCTTTATAGAGGACTCGTTTGGTAGGCAATCGGAGGGGGCGAATATATTTTTTTGGCTTGATGAAGATCAAAGGTAACTCTACATCTAGTGTTATAATGCATCGCATTATACATTATCTTGTATATCACCCACTTTTTCTGGAAGAAAATCTATGGCAAGCACCACGTTGGCCTTTCGTACGGATCCCTCTGTTTCGTCTCCCCAGGATGCCTCCAAAGGAACGATGATCGACTGTTCCGACACGGTTGAGGAGTATGTTTCAAAGACTGACTGGCGAATCAACGCGAACGCGAACGTCGGATACAGCCATGCTGGCCTCGTGAACAATATCGCGGGCAAAGTAATTGCGAATTTCTGGCTCGACGACGTTTACACGCCCGAAGAAGGCCGCGCGCATCGCGAAGGCGATTATCATATTCACGATCTTGATAGCCTTGCGGGATATTGCGCGGGATGGAGCTTGCGCCAGCTTTTGACGGAAGGGTTCAATGGAGTGGTCGGGCGCGTGTCGTCTCGTCCGCCCAGGCATTTTCGCGAGGCTTTGGGGCAGATGGCCAACTTTCTTGGCATTCTCCAGTCCGAGTGGGCGGGGGCGCAGGCGTTCTCGTCGTTCGACACGTATCTTGCGCCTCTGGTGTTTATCGACCAGCTCGGCGACGGAGAGATCGTCAAGGCCATTCGCCAGTTTGTTTATAACCTTAACGTTCCGGCGCGCTGGGGGCAGTCGCCGTTCACAAACGTGACGATGGACATCACATGCCCGGCGGATTTGAAAACGGTCATGCCGATGTGCGGCACCGAGCATATTTTCGACGGCGTGCGCGACGGCGAACTGCTTCGCATGGCGCGGCAGCGTCGGCCCGAGATTAACAAGCTGACGGACATGACCTACGGCGACTTCGCGCCCGAGATGGAGCGCATCGTTCTGGCCTATTACGAAGTCATGACCGAAGGGGACATGACGGGGCAGCCGTTCACGTTCCCGATTCCGACCGTCAACATCACCGAAGATTTCAAATGGGACAGCCGCGTGGCGGACGTGATCTTCGCCAACACGGCCAAGGTCGGAAGCTCATATTTCCAGAATTTCATCGGCAGCCAGTATACCAGAGACGAAAACGGGCACCGGCATGAGAATCCCGAGGCTTACAAGCCGGGCGCGGTGCGCTCGATGTGCTGCAGATTGCAGCTTGATCTTCGCGAGCTTCAGAAGCGCGGGAACGGCCTGTTCGGGTCCGCGGAAATGACAGGGTCCATCGGCGTCGTGACGATCAACATGGCGCGGCTTGGATACCTTCACGCAGGAAACGAGCCTAAGCTGATCGAAGCGCTCGACCGACTGATGGACTTGGCCTATGGGACGCTTGAGAAGAAGCGGGTGTTCGTGAACGATGGGCTTAAGAGAGGGCTTTATCCGTACACGCAGCGCTATCTGCACAGTTTGCGCAATCACTTCAGCACCATCGGCGTCAACGGCATGAACGAGATGGTCGAAAACTTCACACGCGGCAAAGCCGATATGACCAGCCCGGAAGGCATTGAAATGAGCCTCCGAATCCTTGACCACATGCGCGTGCGGCTGCGCGAATATCAGGAAAAGTCCGGCAATCTTTACAATCTTGAGGCTTCTCCGGCTGAAGGCGCTACCTATCGCTTTGCCAAGGAAGACCATAAACGCTTCTCGGATATCGAGCAGGCCGGGAGCTATCCGAACATCTATTACACAAACAGCAGCCAGATTCCGGTAGGCCATACTGAAGATCCGTTCGAAGCCTTGGACTTGCAGAACAAGTTGCAGTGCAAATACACGGGCGGCACGGTGCTGCACATGTATATGAACGAAAAGCTGGAAAGCACAGAATCTTGCAAGCGGCTGGTACGAACGGTGCTTGAGAATTATCAGCTTCCATATGTGACAGTCACGCCCCTCTTCTCGGTATGCGACGAGCATGGGTATTTGAGCGGAGAACAGAAAACCTGTCCGACTTGTGGCGCAAAGACGCAAGTCTGGACTCGCGTGATGGGGTACTTCAGGCCTGTCGAGGGCTTTAACATCGGCAAGAAGGGCGAGCACCGCGAACGCGTTCCTTTCAAGGAACCCTCAAAGGAGCGCTGCCTGGAGGAAAGAAAGCGGTACGGAACGGAAGAAAAGTGCTCCTGCTGCGGATAGGAATCCGTTCGTGATTTCGTAAATATTCATTGAAGCGAAGGCCGAAACGCTTTAACCATAGTTCTGCGTTGCTCGAAGCATATTTCTGCGGGTATAAGAGCTTTGCTTGATCGATATTTTAGAGGAGAGAGAATTATGGTTGATTACGAGGAATTGAATATCCCCGCCGATAAGAAGGCGGAGCTTGATGTCTGGCACAAGAAGTTCCAAAGTTTAGTGGAAAGCATCCAGCAGGGCGAAGTTATGCCGGACTCCAAAGAAGTTGCCTCAGCGCTTTGCGACTACAGCACATACATCAAGGAAGAAAAAAATCCCCTAGTCCTTGTTGGGGCAATAGTAGATACATCGATTTTGTATATCGGTGATATTTGCCACTCCTCCATAAAAGCATCGGTCGATTATAATGACAGTTCTTGGAAGGTGGGCGTGGCGGCCTATAATTTTCTTTTAAGATTGAATAGTATTATGGACGATTTATACCTTAACAAAGAGCCTTATGAAGAAGTGAAGCTTCAGCCATACTATAAAGAATGCCTTTTTCAGGGCGGGTCACATAGAGGGTGCTCTGGGCTTGTCACCACTATCGAAAATTGCCTATGTGAAATCGGCTTGAAGGCTGCGTCGTTTTCTAGTGATCTTGGCGTTTCCATGAAAGCTGCTCTGGAGTCGGCGAAGTCATATGAGCCAACGCGGCCAGAAAGGGGTGCGGCATTAAACTCGAGGGGTGCGGTATTAAACTCTGCCAAGTTTCTTGAAAACGAATACTGAAAATAGCGATCATCTGTGCGTTGTAGTAGAGTTGGAAAAAAACGCTTCGGGGTTTATCGATGGTGGAATAGGCTCATTTTATCCCGATAATGTCTTTATTGCTGAAAAAGAAGAAAACATGGGATGCCGTGCCTTCGCGGGCATGACGGCGGGGGCTGTGGTATGAAAATGGGAACAATGGGATTTGCGGAGGAAGATTTTTCTTTTCCGGGATTTCATCGTTGCCTTTTTCTCCCCTTTCCATGGTCATGTCCGCGAAAGTCGGCGTCCCATTTTCTTTTTTCTTCTTTTATCTGGCAAACTCGTTATCGAGCTTAAGGAAACCTCTTCGAAGACTTGCTAACGCATGGGACAGATTTACGAAATTACGACCTTTTCAATGCTCGACTACCCGAACGAGCTTTCGTGCATCGTTTGGATTTCCGGTTGCAATCTGCGGTGCAAATACTGCCATAATCCGGACATCGTCAAAAACCGTGGCGAGAAAGACGATGCCGAAGTTCTGGCGTTTCTCCGCGCGCGGCAAGGGCGGCTGACTGCCGTCGTGTTTTCGGGCGGCGAGGCTACTTTCTGCCCCACTCTTCCCAATCTAGTCCGCAAAGCGAAGGAACTTGGATATAAGACGAAGCTGGACACGAACGGCAGCAATCCCGGCGTCGTGCGCAGGCTTCTTGACGAGGGATTGCTTGACATGGTGGCTCTCGACTACAAAGCTCCGCCCAATCTTGTCGAGAAGGTTTGCGGGACAGCGCGGTTCGAAAACGATTTTCGCGAAACGCTTCAGCTTCTCATCGACCGCGGCAACGAGGGGCGCGTGGCGTTCGAGGTTCGCACCACTGTTTCGCCCGATATTCTCAGCGAAGAGGACGTATCGTGGATGATCGAGGATCTCGACATGCGCGGCTATCGCGGAACCTATTATCTTCAGCACCTCGCATCGTTTGGAGAGCGGACCCTCGGCAACATTCCAGAGCCGAAGGGGTGTCTTGACAGAGGCAAGCTGCCATCTCCCAAGGGGTTCAAACTCGGCTTTCGAAATTTTCCGGGAACAAGTCCCGAGCCAAGGGCTAATACCCCGGCGGCGGCTGAGGAGCCGGAGTCGTATAAATGACCGTCGGCGGAGGAGGCGGGGGTGCCTGATAGATAATCGTCTGCTGAACAGGCGCGGGCGGGACTTCCGCCAAATTGCCCTTGCCAATCATGCACTGCATGTAGGCGTCATTGTATTGCTGTTGAATGCCCCGCTGGTCGCGCGTCGAAGTATGTGCGCCGACGGCAGTACCAGCGACGGCACCTCCTGCAGCGCCGATGGCCGCGCCGCGCCCGCCGCCGACAGCGGCCCCGAGCCCTGCGCCAAGAAGCGTTCCGCCCGCGCCCTCAAGGAAAGCCGTTTGATTGGCTTGTTCCGCTTGGCCGCGAATCTGGTCATACGCGTATGATTTACAGTACGAGCTTTCAGCCGCAAACTGTTCAAAAGGCTTGCCTTTCGGCGGCATCATGCGGACCGTCGGCCCCATTGGAGTGCTCGCGCACGCTGCGAGAAATGCCGTGCCGAAAAGAAATAAGACCTTCAGAGATTTCATGGAGCGCTCCTGTTCTGATTCTTATAACAGATTCTAACGAATAATTCGTGCCAAAATTATGGCATCCGGTTTGGACGCCTTGTCACTGTTTATGAAAGGCAGGAAACTTCTTCGGCTTTAGGAAGAACGGTCGGTAATTTATTGGAAAAACTAACGCTTTTCCATGTTGATGCGTTGCTTGAAGTTTTGAGAACGGTCTGCCGGATTTCCGGCAGGCCGCCTTTTTCTTTACATGTCTTTCCCAAAAGACGCTTTCGTGTGAAATTCTCCGCCTACTTGGCGGGCGGGATAGCGGCTTAAGATTGGCTTAAGAATTTCCTTAAGAGCCGCTTGTGTCATGCGATGCGTCTCAAACGCCGGACCATGGAAGCCATATCCCGTAGAGGTCGGACCTGTTTGCATTCCGCTGAGGACGCCCCAGTTACGATCCATCTGCGCAAAGGCTTCGTCGAAGTAGCCGATAGCTCCAGAACCTTCCGGGCAATTTGTATCTACCTCGATTCCAGAGACATACCAAGGGGCTTGTTCCATGGGCATGGAAGAGGCTGAGATAACATTGGGGTTTATGTCTTTTTGTTGAAGCGCAACTCTAAGAACGCCGAAGTTAATATCGGAGTGGACTATTCTTTTTTCTTGGACCGGATCTTCAGTCACGATCTGCGCGACACGGAAGTCACGCCCAAGGATTTCTTCCAAAAGTTGTATCGAAAATTCATGGCTTTCCACCACTTTCGATGAAGCCTTGAGGCCCCCATCAGGGTCCGTTTCGTATTGGACGTCGAGACCGTTGTGACACGCTACCAAGTCGGCCGATAGTCTCAACATCCCTGCCAGTTTCGCAGCATCGGGGCCTTTCGTTTCTATACCGATATCATAATAGTAAGGCGTGTCGAAATCTAGCTCTAGCTCTGTATAGTGAGGCCCTCTGCCGCTGTAACTTTCCGAAAAAGGCGAGGGGCCATTTTCGTCGGCGCTTAGTTGGGAGGTCGTCCGGAAACCGTGGGGATTTAATCCTTTCTTGGCTGCATTGATTTGGAGAAGACCGCAGTTAATGTCGGCATGTATGGCGGCTCCAATTCTTCGGACGTCAGGCATAATGAACTTCCTTATTTTAGGCGGTACATGTACGAAGCTGCAAAACTAATCAAAATCGTATTTTTTGCAATTTATTTTTATATTTCAAAGTTTTATGGTTAATTAGAGCATGACTGACGACAGAACCATTTTCGCGCTTGCCTCGGCTCCCGGAAGATCAGGCGTGGCCTTATTTCGGGTATCGGGCAAAGAGGCGCTTCGGGCGATCGAGCAGCTTTGTTCACCAGCCGGGAAGCTCGCGCCTCGGACCGCCGCATTGCGCGCAATAAAGAATCCTCACACAAACGAAACCATCGACCGGGCGCTTGTGATCGCATTCAAAGGGCCTTCCAGTTATACGGGGGAGGATTCCGTTGAATTCCACACGCACGGCGGGCGGGCGGTTGTCAATGCCATGACTGAGGCGCTCGGCAGCATACCGGGGTTTCGCCTCGCTGAGCCGGGAGAATTTACGCGCCGTGCGTTTGAGAACGGCAAGATGGATCTGACCGAAGCCGAAGCTGTCGCCGATCTCGTTCATGCCGAAACCGAGGCGCAGCGCAAGCAAGCTTTACGGCAGCTCGACGGTGCACTGGGCAAGCTTTACGGAAATTGGCATGAAAGGCTTTCGCACAGTTTGGCGATGATGGAAGCCTCGATTGACTTCGCGGATGAGGACTTACCCCAAGACCTGTTCGAACGCGAGGCGCAGGAGCTTTCCGGTTTGCGCGGGGAGATCGCGCGGCATCTGAATGATGGGCATCGCGGAGAGAGATTGCGCGAAGGCTTTTCTATCGTGCTTCTTGGGCCGCCCAATGCGGGAAAGTCGTCGCTCCTCAATGCGCTGGCGCGGCGCGATGCGGCGATTGTTTCTCCGATTGCGGGAACAACGCGCGATGTTATCGAGGTCTATTTGGATATCAACGGCTATCCGGCGATATTGGCCGATACGGCGGGGCTTAAAGAGGCGACGGGGGATGCGATCGAGCGCGAAGGCATGTGTCGCGCGCGTGCGCGTGCGCGCGATGCGGATTTGAAAATCGTTGTTTTCGATGGGGCGAATTGGCCTCGTTTTGACCCCGAGGCGCGCAAGCTCGTGGATTCGGAGACGATAACGGTGGTGAACAAAAGCGATTTGATCGAGAACCGGGCAGGGGAGTTGGATGAGTCTCTGTTTCTTTCGGCAAAAACGGGCGAGGGAATTGAGCCGCTTCTTACGCGGCTTGGACGCGAAATCGCGGAGCGATTCGACGACAACGCCGCTCCCTCCTTGACCCGAGCGAGGCACAGAGAGGCGCTTGAGGAATGCCTGAACCATCTCGACAGGTCGTTAAGCGCGGTTCAGCCGGATCTGAGAGCGGAGGACGTGCGCCTTGCCATGCGTGCGCTGGGCCGCATCACGGGGCGCGTTGACGTAGAGGATTTGCTCGATAACATCTTTAAGGATTTTTGCATCGGAAAATAACGCCACTTGCCTCATCCATCAAAGAGCTCGAATGCGACCTTAAATTGAAGAATCCGGCGCCTCTTTTTTTTGAGGCGCAACTGCGTCATCCTTCTTTTCTTCATTTCTGGGGCTTAAAGGAAGGATTTGCGGCGATTCTTTACGGTTCATGCGCTGCATGGATTCGGGTAAATGAAATAAAGGCGCGGGGGATTCGGGGCCAAAGTTTTTATAAATAACGGCAAGCCCGGCAAAAATAGCTAGCCACAATGCGATATTTTGCAAATTTTTTCCTCTATTTAACGCAAAAATATTTGGCATGACCCAAAGAGCCATCGCGACGAGGATTAGCCCCGACACGATCATGGATGTATGAGACATGGAATTCTCCGCTTTTGTTCCCAACAGCCGTTATGCGGCTTCAAGAATGGCGTAAGCGTACCATGTCGGCAGTGATTTTCCTACCGTGTCTGAAATTATGCTTTGCGCCAGCTTCGCCGAGGGTTCGGCATCCCCAAGAATGGATTCACGCGCGGGCGTTTCGGAAATGCGGAAAAGCTCCGGCATCAAAGCGGTCGCAGACGTGACAAGATCCCTGCGGTTCAGCGCCTGCATCACAAGAGCTTCTTTCGCATCAAGCGTTATGCCGCATCCGGCGATACGCGAGGCGAAAAGCACTTCGTTGCCGCCGAGTTCGGCTTTGTCGAAGTGCTTGTTATACGTTCCGACGAAGCGTGGCTTCATGACATCGTGGACTTTAAGCGGCTCTGTCGCCCCCCGCATCGGGAGCGCAAAACCGCATGCGACGAGAATCTGGAAAACCTCGAGAAATCTTTGGGGGTCGCAGGAAGGATTTTTGCGCAGAAGGTCTCCGACGCCGAGCGGCATAATCGAAATGAGGCCGAGAACTTCATCGAACAGCGGCGTCGAGAGATCAATCTTCCGTCCTTTGGCAAAATATTCGGAAGGAACTTTGTCGCGCGGAACAATGAGGCCATAGGCAAAGGCGCCCATAAGGTCTGCAGGATCTAAGGATGTTTCGTAAGGAGTCTTAACCCAGATATCCGAGCGTATTTTCCTGTTGAGCGCAAAGTCCTTGATGATTTCATAGTACGGATTTTTACGGCAAGAACTAATTAGCTCCTGGGCCTCGGCGGGGATCGATAATTCGACGAAGTTCAAGGCCATCTCGGTATCGCCCGCATAGGCGAAACCCCGCGAGCCCGCCGCGACGAGCGTCTCAAAGGCCATGGTTTTGGAAGGGCCGTCATCAAAATGCGTAAAGAAATCTTCCGGCTTTTTGTCATACGAAGCGCGATCCAGCAAATCCGCTTCCTTCAGGTGCGTTTGAAAATACAAGTAGCCAAGTTTTTTAAGTTCGGAAAGAAAGTCCAGCTTCTGTTCCGAATTCATCTCGGGGGCAAGTTGCTGAACCAAAAAGCGCAAGGCGTCCGTTTCATCCGCATAGGCGCAATAAGTTGTAACGAACAGGCCCCCGTCTTTCAGGTGTTTCTTTGCGAGGTCAAACAAAGCGGTGCGTTCGGATTCAGAGATGCTGGCCCCGGTCTCGTTGCAGCAAAGATAATCGAGCTGAGGGAGTCGCTGTTGCGTGTCTCCGCCGTTTTCGAGTATTTCGGACAAGGAGCCTGCGATAAAAGCGACATTAAGCGCTTCTCTTTCAGACGCGCTTTTTTCCGCTGCGACGCGAGCGTTTTCATTGGCCACCAAGCCATAAAATTGGCCTTCGGGGTTGCTGGCCGCAAGGCAGATGAGGTTTTGAGGATCGGCGCAGGCGGCTTCCGCATAAACGAAGCTCTCTCCGGTCTTTAGCGGTTTTTTGCCGCGTAGCGCCGCGATGAAACGCAAGGTGGTCGGGCTATAGGTCGAGGAAATTTTCATGTCTAAACGCTTATTAAAGGAAGTTGACGATTGAGAGCTTAAGAATAGTGCCCGTTACGGAATAGGACGCTTGCAAAACGGTTTCCATCGCGGTTATTTCCGTGCTGACTTCGGTCGTATCGACAGCCTGAATATTATTGACCTGAGTCGTTAGATTGTCGAGAGCGGTATTAATGGCATTTTTTTCCCGGGTCATGGCGTTTTGATAGTTGGCGACAGTCGTGTGAAGCGACTGTATTGCCGGAAGGGCGTCGCTCAAGAGGTCTTGCGCTTTACTCAGATAATCGCTGTAGGTTGCTGCATCCGTGGCATTCCCTGCGGCTTGAAGATAACGCAACCCCGCAATCGTTTTCTGGAAGGCCGGATCGTTGCTCGTGATTCCGTAATCAAGAGTATAGCTGGAATTGACCATTGCGGAGTCAGCGTTATAAGCTGCTTTTAGCGTCGATTCGTCACCGGGATATTGGGAATCATATGCCGGAAGCGCGCTTTCGTCGGTAATGATGTCCGAGGTTAGATCCGCTGTGGTCGTGGTGAGGTCCACCACCGGAGGCGTCGTGAATCTCGATCCCGAGTAAATATAGCGCCCGTTGAGATCCTGATTGAGATCGACGCTGACGGACTTCAGATAGTTCCCCGCCTGAATGGCGATATTCATCGCGGTGTTCGCGTCGTATGTCGGATTGTTATTGGCAAGGCTTTGCGCCTGCATAACGACGTCTTCAAGATCGGTCAATGTGGTGTCGTAGATCGACAGGGTTACATTGACCGAACTTATCACATTCAGGTAAGACTGTTTTTGCGCCGCAGAGGATTGAAGATTGATAAGGCTCCGCGCTTCGCTCGCCGTGTAGTCCGTTAAATCGGTGTGCCTTTTGGTGGTCGAAAGCTGGGTAGACAGATCGGTCAGCGTTGACTGTTCGTACTTAAGCGTCGTCGCAAGGCTTTGGGCCCGGCCAAGATTGCTCACAAATGTCACGCTCATGCGTTCACCATGGAGAGAAGGGTTTGCATCATGCTTTGGATTGTCGAAATGACGTGCGCGGATGCCGCATAGCTGTTTTGCCAGTTCGTTAACGCGACAAGTTCAGAGTCGGTGTTGACTCCGGTTTCGCTTGCGTAGGTGCTCTTGAAATAGGCCTCCTGCGTCGATGCGGTCGTGTACTGGTTCTTAATATTGCTGGCGGCTTGCTGAAAGCCCGAAAGAATGGAGGTTGCGATTCCCGCAAACGTTTGGCGTTGCGTCGTTAGCCCGGTCGCCGAATAGGTTGTTCCCGTGGAATAAACATAAGTTCCCGTTCCCTCGTCATAAGTCGTGGTAACCGCCAAGTTCACGGCAGAGAACGCATTGCAGATGTCCGTGGCGCATGAGGCTTTCACGTTTGCCGCTCCGCTTGCCAAATCGCCGTTGACCGAAAAGGAGGTGAGGTCCGGAAGCCCGTCGTCGCCAATATCCGCCGTGAAGAAGCTCGAAGCCAGTTCGCTGTCGCCTGTTTCTGCGTTGTTGTATATGTCTGCGAAGCTGGTGCCGCCGCTGGTGGTCGCTATAAAAATATTCGCAAAATTTTGGATTTGCGACAGAAGCTTTTCTATAACGCCGGTGCCATTTCCCGATGTGGAGGTCGTTGAAAGAATATTGGTCTGCGCTTCAAGAGAGCCTCCGCTCAAGGAAGCCGTTACGTCGCCTCCCGTGCTGGTGACAATCGTGTTGCCTCCTGCGCCGATGCTGAACGACTGCTCTTGCCCGTCGAGAAGCACAGTGCCGTTCGAGGTATACAGCGCGATTTGGCCGTTGTTACGCTGCAAAATCTTTACATTAGTGTATTGTGCAATCTCAAGAATGGCCTGATCGCGCCGGTCTTCGAGATCCGTTGTCGTCTGTCCCGAGGAAATCGCCGCCGAAATCTGGACATTAAGAGCCTGAACAGAGCTTAGCGCCGAGTTTAGCTCGCCTATGTTTGTCGCTAAGTCATTCTCAATAGTCGTTTTAAGCGCCGCCGTTTCTTCCGCAATTTTGTTTATGTCGGTCGCAAGTATCTGTCCCGTTGAGACGACGCTCTTCTGAAGCGTCTGGTCGCTGGGACTCGCGGCGTATTGAGTCCACGCCGCCTGGAAATTATTCAGGCCGGATGAAAGGGCGGGCGGGTTACCGGTCGAGTCCAGAATCGACTGGATCTGCAACAGATAGCTGTTCTGTGTGCTTAAATTGGCCGCGTCCGAAGTCGCCGAGTTCAAGGTGGCAAAGAGAACGGTATCCGTGGCGCGGCTGATGCTGACAATTTCAACGCCGCCGCCTTGTTCGTCGGTGACAGCGGCCAAATTCGTGCTCTTCCGCGTGTAGCCTTCCGTCTGCGCGTTCGAGACGTTGCTGGAAATGATCTGTGCCGCCGTCGAACTTGTCTGCAAACCCGAAAGAGCGGCGTTCAGCGCGCCAGATAGGGACATTTATCGCTCCTTTCCCGCGCAAGCCGCTTTGGGGACGGCGCGCGCCAAGCCCTTAATTATTGAACGGCCTGAATGATCGTATTCAGCATGCTGTTGACGGTCGATACGACTTTCGCGTTCGCGGAGTAGACTTGCT
>JAQVZU010000118.1 GCA_028708035.1 Alphaproteobacteria bacterium | reverse complement strand
AGCGCCGCGCCTTCGGCCTCCGCGACGAGGAATATCTCAAACTCAAAATCCTGACAATGAGCTTGCCGGAACTGTAAAAATCCCCAAAATTACCAAAATTCACCCACCAACTCTGCAAAAGAGCCACTATAAAAAAGGCTTGTTTCGACTTTTCGCTACAGAGTATTTTACCATCGGTATTCATTCTCTTTTTTTAGGTATTTGGATATAAAAATGACCGACATCAATATTGAGGGCGCCGCTATTACGAAAAAATCGATTGATCCAATTGGCGCGAAACAGCAGGTTACCCAAAAGCCGCTAATACATTTGAGCTCCCTGCAATTGCGAAATATTTCTCGGGAACTCGACGAGAGATTCTATAACTTAAATAGGGACTTGTCCTATTTCAACAACGTGTTTTTCACTATGGGCATAAAAAAAACGGGCTCTGCTTTTGCCCTCCAAGAAGAAGACAGCGCATACCCTTCTACGGTATATGGATGCGTAATCCGGCGTCCCACGCTTAACGTTTATGTTTTGCAAAGCGCACTCGATTTTCCGTTTCACGGCGGCGATAATTCCGTTTTTCTCGAAGATCCTGTGACAAAAGCTTACATTGGCTTGTCTGGCGAAAGATCAAAGAATTCGTATCATCATCTTGATGCCCTTGCTTTGCCGACAACGCAAAATCCCGTGGATATCGCTTGCAAAACTTTTGCTGATCCTTGGACTGAATTTTCGACCGACTTAAAAGACAAATGCGAAAATAACTCTTTGGCCTATAGAGACGCTCTCGTAGAACTAATGGAACCACTTGATCTAACATCCTTCACGAAAAACTTCTTGTTGCCTAACTTTGATCCGGGGGAGATTAACAACTATGTTCAAGGCCCAGTCCGCACCTCGTTAATCAAGAGCGAGTACGCCCAAAAGAATGGGGGGCCGAGTTGATTGGAACCGCGGAGGAAGATGCTTAAAGCCCGCGTTTAACAATTTCGACGCCCTTCCCCACAAGCTTCAACGCCCGGTCCAACGCTGCCATGGTTTTTGACATGTCAAGGGTTTTGTCTCTGCGCCATGCAAAAAACGCCCAGCCGTAAACTGCCGCAAGCGCCGCCGCCATAATAGGGGGCGAAGGAAGATCGAAGTGCGCCGCTTCGACCGTTTTGCTCATGCTGCGAAAAACCGCGCGGCCCAATGCGACCGCAAGAGCCCCGTCGCGTCGCGCTGCGTCGGCAATCGCCAGAACACCAGCCCGATGCTCCTGCAACACATCGAACCGCGCCATCATAAGCTCGAACAAAGCATCATGCGCGTCTCCGGAAGGCGATGCCGTTTCAGCCAGCGCCTCAAGCGTCATCCCATCGACGATTAACGGCACAAGCTCGTTAGGCGTCTTCGCGCGCTTCTTGACAGAAGCAAGCGTAACCCGCGCCCCCTTGGCCACGTTGTCGAGCGTTACCGAGCTCCAGCCCCCCTCGCCCGCGATCTTGAGCACCGCCGCGCATATCCGTGCACACTCTCCTTGAGAACCGCCCTTTTGACGCGCCGTCTCCGCCCGCACGCCCGCCACGCGTTTGGAATCCAGCTTATGTTTTTTTTTCGCGCGCGCCATTATCCGCAAGCCTTCGCAAACGTTACATCCGGAGCCCGTAAATAAAGCGGCCTCGGCAAAAACTCGGGCTTCTCCAACTCTGCCGAAGCAGCAAGCGCCGCGCATACAGCAAGCGTATCGGCCTTGGGCGTGGCAATGTCTCCCCTAACTTCGGTCCCGGGGTGCTGTTTAAGAAAAGTCTTTATTTCATCGTCCGTCATCATGCACGCTTCATGAGCCTCGCCAGAGGCCGGATAAAACTTGCAAAACAACTCGGCTCGCTTGGACTCGATCACGACAAGAAGGTTCGCGGCCCCCTCATCCCGCAATGCTTTGTATATTGAAAACCTGTCTATCCCAATTACAGGCTTGTGCGCCGCCCTGCCAATGCCGCGCGCGGCTGCGATTCCGACCCGCACGCCAGTAAAGCTCCCCGGCCCGCGCGTCACCGCGATTCTGTCGAGATCGGGAAAGTCACATCCCGCCTTCGCCATCGCCTCCATCACCATCGGCATGAGGCGTGCGTCCTGCCCACGCTGCATGGATTCCTCAAGGCGCAAAAGCGCTCTGCCGTCCCTGTATACGCCGACCCCGCACGAGCTTCCACTGCTGTCGAGAACGAGGATGAGCATCTTCTACATCCTGTCCGGAAAAACCTGCCTGACCTCTTTGACTTCGGGAATATAATGCTTCAACAGGCTCTCCACGCCAGCCTTCAGCGTCATTGTTGCGCTCGGGCACCCGGCACAAGCCCCTTTGAGGGTGAGGTAGACAATCCCGTCCTCGAACCGCTGGAACACGATGTCACCCCCGTCCTGCGCGACAGCAGGCCGGATTTTATGATCGAGAAGATCGCGAATCTGCGCAACAACGGGATCGCTGCCATCGCCGTGTGTCTCTTCCTCATTGTTCGAAATCACAGGCGCGCCGGAGTTAAAATGCTCCATAATCGCTGTAAGGATTCCGGGCTTCATATCCGGCCATTTCTTGTCGGCTGCCTTTGTGACAGTGATAAAGTCGCTGCCTAGAAAAACGCCTTTCACCCCGTCGATATCGAACAGCCTTTGCGCTAAGGGCGACCGAAGAGCTTCCTCCAGCGAGGTAGCATCGAGCGATCCTTTTCCCAAAACCTCGCAGCCAGGCAGAAACTTCATGGTAGCGGGATTCGGCGTCTCTTCGGTTTGGATGAACATGCCGATAAACTCCTCTTCAAAATCACAAAGGCGATGCTGCGCCAAGGCCAAATCGCTTCATTTGCCCTTATAAATCTCGATGATCTGGTCGAGCAGTTTAAGAGCATCTTCACGTGATCTTTGGAAACAGTTGCGTCCGATAATTGAACCGTTGCCGCCGCCTTCGTAGATCGCCCGAGCATCGGAAAGAACGCTGTCCTCGCCCTTCGCCGCGCCGCCCGAGAAAACGACAATGCGCTTGCCCGCAAAGCAGGCCTGCATCACATGGCGCACACGGTCGGCTTGGGAGGTCCTCGGAATCTGCTTTTCCTCATATACCTTTTTGGCTTCTTTCTGCTCAAGAAAATCACTCGGCAGCTTGACCTTGATGATATTGGCTCCCAACAGGCAAGCCATATGAGCGCTGTAGGCGATCACATCCAGCGCCGTCTCGCCTTCCTTTGTAACATTCCCCCCGCGCGCATACGACCAAAGAACGACCGCCAACCCCTTGGCCTTAGCCTCGGCGGACAGCGCGCGGAATTCCTCGTACTGGCCATACATATTATCCGATCCCGGATAAATGGTGAATCCGATGGCCGAGCACCCAAGACGCAACGCGTCGTCAACGCTTGCCGTGACGGCTTGATCGGCATTTTCTTTCTGCCGAGAGAGGCTGTTGGCGCTATTCATTTTAAGAATGGTCGGGATCGACCCGGCGAAGGTATCGGCCCCTGCCGCAAGAGACCCCAACGGCGCGGCATAAGCGTTAAGCCCTGCATCAATCGCAAGCTGATAGTGATAGTGCGGATCGTAAGCGGGAGGATTGACCGCGAAGCTCCGCGCGGGGCCGTGCTCAAAGCCCTGATCGACAGGCAAAATGACCACATGGCCGGTTCCTCCCAAGCGCCCAGCCATAAGGATGCGGGCCAGATTAGCCTTGGTTCCGGGCGTTTCGCCTTCGTACCAGCTCAAAATTTCACGGACACGACGGGTTAATTTCATGGATTTCGCCTTTTCGATGTTTATCAAATAGAATTCAGGTCAGGCATAGGGTAAACGCCCCTTTGATAGCGAATAGAGGGCTGCTTGTCCACCAAGACGGATGCGGGCAACAAAGAACACGAAGGGGCTGCCTTTGCGCTAAAACCTGTGTTAAGTTGCCTTTTTTCAGCCTTGCCCCTCGGAAACCATGCTGTTCCCTCCGGCTCTTCAGCGCTTCAATACCGCCAATTTACGCTTGCGCGTCATGTCGGCGGCTTTTATGGCGCCTATTGTCCTTGTCGCGGTCTACCTCGGCGGAATCGCCTTTGGGGCCGTGACAACTTGCGCAATGTGCATCGGCCTTTACGAGTGGATTCGCCTTATCGCTCCCGAGGTTCGCGACCGCACGACCGCCATCGCGTGTTTGATGCTTCTGCTATTCATGGCTACGGGCATCTTTGTTTCGACGACACACGGCGTCGTTCTTGCTGCGCTTTTCTATTTGGCTCTCTTCGTCTATGCCTCGCGCGACCACAAGGAGAAAGCCGCACGTATCGCTTTCGGCATTCCGTACATGGGCGGCAGCGGCTTGGCTCTGCTTGCATTGAGATCGACGCCCGACTCCGGACGAAGCCTTCTTATCTTCC
>JAQVZU010000002.1 GCA_028708035.1 Alphaproteobacteria bacterium | reverse complement strand
ATTCCTTGCGGGAAACAGATGGAGGCTAGCGCGATGTGGCCTTTGAGAACACGCGTGAAGTTCTGTTGCATTTCGATGGTCGGCGCGCCGAGCGCGATCGTGCGCGTAACGTCCGTGGTGCCATCAAGATACTGGCCCCCGCTGTCAAGAAGATAGAGTTGGCCTTCGGACAATGTCGCGTCGGTTTCTTCGGTCGCTTCGTAATGGACAATCGCGCCATGCTCGCCCGTGCCGGATATCGTGGCGAAGCTTGGGCATTGGAAAAGGGGAAGCCTTCGGCGGAAGGCAAGAAGTTGACGTTCGGCGGCGCATTCAGTGATGCGGTCTTTTTTCCAATGAGCATCGAGCCACGACAAAAAGTTGATGACCGCGATGCTGTCGCGTTCGTTCGCCGCGCGCATGCCTGAAAGTTCGGTTTTGTTCTTGATCGCGCGCGGAAGAGCACAGGGATCTTCTCCGCGTTCGATTTTGGCCTGAGTCTCGCGGAGCATATCCATAACGGCGCTGGGGGTCCTCATGGCGTCGAGCAGGACAGTTTTGGAAGATAGGCGTTTAAGCGACTCGGGAAGGTTATTCGGCGAATGGATAGCGACTTGCGCACCGAACTGCGAGGCTAAAGCTTGCGGGACTTTTTCGGCAGCGACGAACCATTCGACCGAGGCGTCGTCATGGATTATGGCGCGGCTGAGGGGAAGCGGCGTGAAAGCAACGTCGCCTCCGCGCACATTGAGCAACCATGCGACGGAAGCGGGGTCAGTGAGGATTGCCGCGCCGATGTTTTTCTTTTTGAGCGCGGCAGCGATTTCTTGCCGTTTCTCAGACGACTCCTTGCCAGCATAGGTGATATCGAGAGATGTAACTTGGGCGGCAGGGGGCGCGGGTTTATCTTTCCAGACAAGGTCCACCAAGTTCTTTTTGGCCGGGACAAGCTTGGCTTCGGCTTTGGCCAGAGCTTTTCGGAGCAAGTCCACGTTGTCAACCGAATGAAGCCAAGGATCATAACCGATTTTGGAACCTTTAGGCGCGTTTTCCTCAAGCCATTTCGCTGGAAGTTTGTCGGTAACGTCGAAAAGCGCGAACAGCTCCTTTGGCACCTGCTTTGCGGCCTGAAGCGTATAGCGTCCATCGGTGAAAAAGGCAGCTTTGTCTTTTAAAACGACTATGGACCCAGCGGAACCTGTGAAGCCTGAGAGGAACTCGATACGCTCGGCACAGGGGGGGACGTATTCGTTCTGGTATTCGTCCGTTTTGGGAACCAGCAGGCCGTCGAGTCCAGCCGAGGCAATCTCGCGGCGGAGGGCGGACATTCTTTCGGAAAATAAAGGGCTTTTCATTTCCCTATCATGCGCTTTTCCTGCGCCGGAACGCAAGTATGCGGACGTTGATTTTCAGAATCCGAAAGGGCATCCGTAGGCTTTTCAAATTTTAAAAATGTAAGGTTTTTCAACCTATTAGCTACGACGGTTTGGATTCCGAACCACAAAGGCATCCATGCGGTTGCAACGACGATGTATTGGGCCGCGCCTTTTCTGAAAAAGGGAACTGCCATTGGTAACAAGCCCGAGGAAAGCGCAAGAGAGAGCAGTGCGAGGAATGCCAAGCGACTTGACGAAGAACTTTTTGCGATGAGCCAGAATGCGGGGATCAGCGAGAGAACATAGTAATGCTGCCACACCAATGGGGAAGTCGCGAGAGTTACGACAATAGCGGCGGATACGCACAGAAAAGCATCTTGCATGAAGGCGGATATTGCGGCCTTGGCGTAATCAAAGCGAGGGACTTCCGCGGGCCTGTTTTTATGAACGGCATACAGCACGTGCGTGAGAAGAAGAAAAGCGACCAACGCGCAGACAATAGTTGGTGGTGTTCCCAATGCGTCAGCAAGCGCAAGCGTCAACGAAGAGTTGCCGTCTTTGATCGGGTAAAAGCGCTTGCTTTCAAGGGCTGAGAGATATCCCAGCCAATCGTTCCAGACGGACGGCGAGCCGTAATGGATACAAGGAAGCGCGATCAGAAATAAGCTTAAAAACGTGGCGCTTAAGGCGGAGACAACGAAAGCCTTGCCGCCGCGCTTGCGCCAGAAAACAGCCGATAAAGCAAGCGCGACAAGAAGGATATTGGGCTTAACAAGAACCAAAAATGCCAGGAAGCTTATGAAGAAAATTTCCGGGAAACGTCTGGGGGATTCTTTTTGTAAGGAGTCCAAAAAAAAAGATAGCGCGAGGATAATGGCGTATTGAAGCGCGGCCAGATTGCCTACGCGAAAGTCATTTATCAGTGGACCGTAACCAAAGGCAATAGCAAGCGACAACGGCAACAGCAGATGGAGCTTTGTTTGCCAGCACACAAGAAACAAGCATGTAGCACCAACGAACAGAAGCGCCTTGGCGATAGAAAAGACTGTGAATGTTTTTGAGTAGTCAAACGAGGACGCCCCAAATAGCGCATACAGCAGCGGGGTACCGGGTATATCGAGTCCTTTTTCATACCAGCGATGACCAAGCTTGTTGACCGCAAACAGGCGGAGATCGCTGGTTTTTTTGGCTTGCGCGTCGAACGCCGACACATATTCGGGAAGCTGAACGTAGGGGCTTTTTAAAGCGCCCTTGCTCAGTTCGGGGCCAAGACCTATCGCCCAATATTGGTAAAAATCAGCGCCGACGCTTCTCTCAAGAATGTTACAAACGCGGAAACCCGTTACCGTCAGCAACGCCGCTGCGAAAAGAAGCATCTTCGCGTAAAATAAAAGGCTTAATTGCCGATCTGGAATGGAGAGACGATGGATAATCGGATGCTTTCCTTTTCTCTATTATCTCTTCTTCTTTTTCTCTTCATACGGGTTCTCGCTTTTTTTCGCTTGCCAGCGGATGGGTACCCCATCGAGCTTGAACGCCGCACGCAAGCCATGCGTCAAAAAGCGCAGGTAACTTTCCGGAAGATCGACCGGCTTGTTGACCCATAGGGAGAACGTCGGAGGTCTGCTTTTGATTTGCGTAATGTAACGTAGCTTGAGGCGGCGGCCTCCGGTAATGGGCGGCGGATGGGACTCTTCCATGTCCTGAAGCCAGCGGTTCAATTTGCCGGTCGAAACGCGAACATTCCAGTTTTCGACCATGCGCATGGTTTCGCGCATCAGGTCTTTCATTCCTTCGCCCTCGAGCGCGGAAACGGGGACAAGCGGCACGCCTTCGACTTGCGCTAAAGACGCTTCCGCTTTCTCGCGGATTTGCCTGGCAACCAATTTTTTGTCCTTTACTTGATCCCATTTGTTGAGCGCGACGATCAACGCGCGGCCTTCTTCGATCACATGGCGCGCAATGACAAGGTCCTGCTTATCGAACGGCTGCGTCGCGTCGAGAACAAGGATGACCGCGTTGGCCAAGCGAATAGCACGAAGCGTTTCGTGAACGCTAAGACGTTCAAGGTCTTCAGTCACACGCGCGCGACGGCGCATACCTGCCGTGTCGATAAGACGCACGGGTTTATTGTGATGCTCCCATGCAATCGGAATCGCATCGCGCGTAAGGCCGGGCTCGGGGCCGGTCAGCATTCGCTCTTCGCCGATCAGGCGATTGATAAGCGTTGATTTTCCGGCATTCGGGCGGCCTACCACAGCGAGGATAAGGCTTTTTTCTTCCGCTTCTTTCTCTTCTTCGGGGCTTTTAACGGGAGCGTATTTGGAAAGCGCCTCAAAAAGGTCCATCATTCCGTCGCCATGCGCAGCGGAAATTGGCAAAGGGTCGCCGAAGCCCAAGCCAGCGGCTTCCTGCATGGCCGGAGGGAGAGTGTCGCTTTCGCACTTATTGCCGAGAAGAACGATGGGCTTGCCCGTCTTACGCAGCTCTCGTGCAATGGTTTCGTCGTCGTGCATCAGCCCTTCGCGCGCGTCCACAATTAAAAGAATGACATCGGCCTGCTTGAGCGCATCCTGAGTTTGCTTGGCCGTGCGAGCGGAGTAGCTGCCCTTGGGGCGCACGGCTTCAAGGCCCGCGGTGTCGATAACACGGAACGCCAGATCGTAAAGATGGCCTTCGCCTTCGCGCCAGTCGCGCGTGACGCCGGGCTCATCGTGGACCAGCGCCATTTGCTTTCCAACCAGACGATTGAACAGGGTGGACTTTCCGACATTGGGCCGTCCGGCAATAACAACAGTAAAGGCCATTTTTTCTTACCGCAATGCGAGCAGTTTTCCGTTGTCGGTCACAACGTAAAACGTTTTATTGGCAACGATGGGCGACAGATATGCAGCCGAGCCAAGATCTATCTTGGTTTCAGCAGCGCCGGTCTGCGGAGAAAAGCTTTTGAACTCTCCCAGTGAATTAACCATCCAAAGCTTTTCGCCTGCCATAATAGGACCCGTCCAGACCACGCGATCCGAGCCTTTGTCTTCGGGGTCTTCATTCTTTTGGAGCTTGACAACCCAGATGGGGCGGCCCGTTGCGCGCGTGAGCGCAATTAATTCGTTATCTCCGCCATAGATGAAAACGGCATCGCGCGCCACCACCGGCGTATTGATACCGCCTATATCGGATTCCCATATGCGGTCGCCGGTTTTTTGATCGATAGTGGCAATGCGCCCGCTGTGGCTAATGGCAAAGACTTGTCCGTGATCGATGACCGGAAGGCCGCGGATATCAGCTATAGCCGGAAGCGCCCCGACCTGAGCGGGCGCGGCCAGAGAATAATTCCATGACACGCGTCCGTTTTGCGTGCGCAGGCCGAACAGTTCGCCCGAATTATAGGCAACCACGACAACGTCGCCCTGAACGGCGGGACTGGCTGCGCCCATCAACGCCGCGCTTTCGGTGATGCCCGATTGATGCCAGAGGATCTGCCCATCGGCAGCATCAAGCGCGTTGAGGTCGTTGTCGACGCTTACGACATAGATGCGATTATCGAATACAGCGGGCGCGGCGCGCAATGGTTTGAGCAGCGATTTTTGCCATTTGGTTTTGCCTGATTTTAAGTCTAACGCATACACGTCGCCAAAACCAGTCGTGGCATAAAGCGTATCGCCATCAATGGCCAAGCCACCGCCCATCGCGGGTTCGTCGCTCTCTTTAGGAGTCGTATCGACATCCCAAACTCTCCGGCCGGTTTCGGCGTCCAAACAGCGTACGCGGCCCTCGGCATCCATTGTGTAAATGAATCCTCGCGATGCGACGGGATGGGCGAGAAGCTTGAAATCGGAGCTTGATCCAGCGCCGATGTCGGCTTTCCACAAAATCTTGGGGCTTGTCGAGGCTTGCGCATTGGGAACGGCGTTCTGGCTGTCGTAGGCGGCTTGAGGCCATGACAGGTTGACAATTTCGCGCGGAAGCGATGGTTTCATTTCAGCGAGGTCTTTGTCGGGTTCGAGAACCTTGGCCTGCTCGATGACGGAAATGCGATCGCCTTTGATTGTCGAGCCGATTTTGTTCTGATTGTTGCCGCATGCAGCAACCGCCATCGCTAAAGAAAGCAGAACTGCGCGATTAAAGGTTTTTCGGGTCATCTGGGTCCTTGTGGTTAGCGTCATCCGTCGAACGCGCCAATTTTTTGTCATCGCGCCGACGCGATCGTTAGTTAAGGGCACGAAGAACATCAGTGGCGCGCGCCGCAAGGCTTTTCGGCGCTTGCGCATCCTGCGACAGGCGCGTGAAAATCGTCTGCGCCGCCGCCTTGTCTCCCGCACGAAGAGAAAGATAACCCTGCGCCTCGAGCGCAGAATAGCGGAAAGCCGAGGAGTCAGCAGCTACAGGTTTGAGGCGTTCGAAAAGTTCCGTTGGCTTCCCAACGTCCATCTGCGCCTGGACAGAAAGCAATGTGGCAAGGTCGCGAAAAATCGGGTCGGTTTTTTCGTCGGAAGACAGCTTGTTGAAGTAAGCGATGGCTTTAGCATTGTCTTTCTGGTTAAGCGCTAGCGATCCTGCGCGCAAATATGCGAGCGCAGTTTGGCTTGCGCCTTTGTGTTCATCGGCAAATTTTTCGAACAGGTCGATATTCTTCGAGATTTCAGGCTGTTCGCGGTTTGCGGTCAGAAGTTTTTGCGTGAGGTCTCGGTTGCGATCAAGCTTCCACGAACGGTAAGCTGTCGAGCTCGCCGTCGAAACGACGATGCCGACCGCCGCAAGAATGATCCAAAACCCGTATTTTCCCCAAAGCGCTTCGAGTTTCTTGCGCTCGAAGTCTTCTTGAACTTCCTGTAAGAAATTATGCTCGGTCATGGGTAAGCCGTTCCGTTCCGTGATTTCACACAAAGGCGCAACTAGGCCGCGTCTTTAAAGATGAACATAAGATCTTGTTCCTTCAGGGTCCAGAACCAATTTGCTGAGCGTGCGGGTTCGCGAAAGTCCTTGTTTATCCGATTTTTCTTGACCATTTTGAGGGCGTTAGCGTATGAGTTCTCGCTCGCGTGAAAAGATCCCGCGGATCTTCCGCGCGGAGCATTAACTCGAAATGGGATTCAGGAAAGATTATGGCAAACCACAAATCCGCTAAAAAGCGCGCGCGCCAGACCGTCAAGCGCAATGAAACCAATCGTTCGCGTCGTTCGGCGATCCGCACCTTGTCCAAGGAAGCGGAAACCGCGGCAACCGCGGGAGACAGCGCCGCTTCAGTCAAGGCATTGCGTCGAGCCGAGTCCGCACTCTCGAAGGACGCTGGAAAGACGCTTCATTGGAAGACTGCCGCGCGCAAGACTTCGCGTTTGGCAAAGCGCGCTAAAGCTGCTGCCAAGAAAGCGTAACTTCTTCCCTTTTTTAGTTTTACCAATCGCCGTGTTCGATGTGAATGCGGCGATTTTATTTTGGATTTTTTTTCTGCTTCACTTCATCAATTTTTTATTTCGTCCTTTTGTTGTTGCACATTTTAGCGTGGCAAGAAATTTTTTCTGTTTGAGAAAAAATTTTTTCAGTCGTTCTCTCTTCGGTCCTGTGGACAAGTGGCTTCGGTTTGATTTATGGTCGCTCCACTTTGGATTTGATGCCGGTGGATAGGATCAAAACTATGAACGGATATAAATCACAACCCGTTTTTGATCGCTGTTTTTCCTGCGCCGGTCCTTCCTCTCGCTCTACGTCCTAAAAGTCTGTCCGATTAAAAGCCCGGAGACTCTTTTCGGGTCTGTAGTTTCTTTTGTCGATGGTTTCGTTTTTTGCGGGGTTGTGATGAAGGTCCTATCAAACGCGATTTCTAAAGAAGAAGATTCCGGTAATCCTGAGATAGCCTTTGGAACTTTGCGCGCCTCAATGCGCAGTCGATTTGGCGAAACAGCTTTTCGCAGATGGCTTGAACCCATGACCGGCGCTGTCGTTCATGAGGCTTCGGGCTGCAAATGCGCCGCGCTGGTATTGCCCACCCGCTTTATGCGCGATTGGGTCGAGGCGCATTACGGCGAAGCCATTCTTTCCTTGTGGCAGGAGATGTCGCCTCGCGGGAGTGTCAGTTTTTCAGTTCTTTCTCCTTTGTCAAAGGCGGCGCAAGCTAAAACTGCTATCGATGCAGCGGCTGCCGCTCCTCTTGCGCCCATAGGAAGGCTGCCCGTTTCGGCACCAGCGGGATCGGGAAGTTTTAGCGGCGAGCTTTCGGCAGAACTTGATCCGCGATTTACCTTCGACAATTTTGTTGTCGGAAAGCCCAATGAACTTGCTTATGCCGCCGCTCGTCGCGTCGCCGACACCGAGACTCCGGCATTCAATCCTCTTTTCCTTTACGGAGGCGTCGGGCTAGGAAAAACCCATCTTATGCACGCCATTGCTTGGCACATCAGAAAGAATTACCCGCATCGCCGCGTTATTTACATGTCGGCCGAAAAGTTTATGTATCAATTCGTGCGGGCTCTTCGGTTTAAGGACACTGTTTCATTTAAAGAACAATTCCGGTCCGTTGACGTTTTGATGATTGACGACGTTCAGTTCATTGGCGGAAAGGATTCCACGCAAGAGGAATTTTTCCATACATTCAATGCGCTGGTTGACAGAAATCGCCAGGTTATTATCTCGGCGGACAAATCCCCGCAGGACTTGGACCGGATGGAGGAGCGGCTGCGCTCTCGCTTGGGATGGGGATTGGTTGCGGATCTGCACCCGGTCAACTACGAGTTGCGGCTCGGGATTCTGTATGCCAAGGCCGAGAAGCTTGGATGCCCGGTGCCTGATAAGGTCATGGAATTTCTAGCGCATAAGATCGCGTCGAACGTGCGCGAACTTGAAGGCGCGCTGAACCGCATTGTGGCGCATGCGCAGCTTGTGGGGAGAACGATTTCTCTGGAAATGACGCAAGAAGTCCTTTCGGACATGCTTCGCGCATCCGAACGGCGGGTTACGATCGATGAAATTCAGAAAAAAGTCGCTGAACATTATAACGTTCGCGTGGCCGACATGCATTCGGCGCGCCGGTCGCGGGCTGTAGCGCGGCCTCGGCAAGTCGCGATGTATCTGGCCAAGCAACTGACGCCGCGAAGCCTTCCTGAAATTGGACGCAAATTCGGCGGGCGCGACCACACCACTGTCATTCATGCAGTAAGAAAGATTGAGGAATTATCGGCATATGACGCGGCGTTTCGCGAGGATGTCGAGCTTTTGCTGCGGCTTTTGAGAACTGCGCATTTTGACGAAGGCAAAGAAACTGGGAAGCCCTTGCTCGATCAGGATGCGATGGAAACGAAGCGTGACTAGAGCTATCAATTCGATTTGGCAAACAAAACCAAAGATCAACTGCGCATTTATTTGAGGTTGGCAGCGCCCGGCACCGCGTAGAAAAACAGGCATGAAAAGCTCGCAAGGCTGATGACAAGATAGGTTAGCTGCGCACCAGCAAAACGCAAAAGAGCGGAACCGCGCGCGGCGTTGCTGCCAAAAGCATGCATAACCCGCGCGGCGACAAGCGCGGCGCCAAGCATATGCGATGCCCAGCTTGGAACTCCCGCTATTTCCGCGCATAACAGGAGAAGCAGCGCCAAGGGAACATACTCGCCGAAGCTCGAGACCAGCGCTTCGGCTCGCAAAAGCTCTCGATTTCCCTCGGCGTCCTTCTGTTGCATCCACACCCGGAGCATGTTGAACGACAAAACTACTAAAAAGAGGCCTAAAATACCCGCATAGAGCGGCACAATGTGAAGTTTGGCCATGGGCAACCTTTTGGTTAATTCGAGCCGATGAAAGATTGTTGTTGTTTCACGATTTTTTATGTTTCTGTGGGGCTTGAATTAGGGAATAAACGATGGCTATAAGTAAACTTACTATTAACTTTCCTGTGGTCAAACAAGTAGATTCTATTGATTAGAGCTTTTGCTCCGGAGATGTCCTTTGCTGAACCAGCCGCTTCACCTCTCGACAAGACGGAGAAAAATCTTCCTGCTTACAGTGGGAGTCCTGCTTGCCGTTTCAGGGGCTTCGCCTTCTGCTTCTAGTGCTCCATCAGGCATTGCCATTCCCAACGCGCCGACTGATTCAAAATCCTCTTCAGCACCCGTTGTCCTGCCCACAATCGCAGACATATCTCCGGCAGCGGATTCTTCAACGCCAGATGTCGCGCCGCAACCGGTTGGAAATCCTCCTCCTGCAACAAATCCGCCTGCGGCAACGCCACCGAAGAAAATTGTGTCCAGTTCATCGGGCATCGATATTCCGTCCCCGCCGCCTGCATCGGCATTTTCTTCCGATCCGGCGAAGCTGGCGCAGGAAGCCTCACAAGCAGCCCTTCAAGCTGAGGCTGATGCAGATGCAGAGGCCTTGAAGAGAGAGCGCGAGTATAACGCCAAATCCTACGACAAGGCATCAAACGGACTTCTGCCGCTATCTCCGGACCAAATTCGCGATTTCATGCGGCGATTGGAACAAACTCAGCAGGCATCGCAACCTCCTTATGAAGGCACGCCAAAAGGAATTACACGTTTGATTCCTGTGTCTCTCGATCCGGGCGTTTCGCCACCGCAGATTAATCTGAACGCTGGATTTATAACAACGATTACTATTGTGGATTCAACCGGGGAACCTTGGCCAATCCTGGATGTCGGCATCGGCGGCAATTTTGAAGTAACGCCAACCGGGGCTGGGTCCCATGTGGTTCGCGTCATGCCTTTGACGCGCATCGGCGTAGGCAATCTCTCTGTCATGCTTAAAAATCTTCCGACGCCTGTCATTTTCAGACTTTCGTCAGGAGGGCCTACCGTTGATCTACGCTATGATGCGCGCATCGATAAATCAGGACCTCAAGCCAAGCCGCCTCTTGTCGAACGTAGCAGTTTCTCCAGGCCCCAGGCCGGTGATGATACTCTGGCCCACTTTCTTGAGACTACGCCGCCCCCAGGAGCGACGCGCGTCAAAGTAGGGGGATTGGATCAAAGAACAAAGGCGTGGGCCATTGGCGATAAGGTTTATGTACGCACGCCTTTGACCCTTCTTTCGCCCGCATGGAATGCCAGCATGGTATCGCCGGATGGCACGTCCGTATATGAAGTAGGGTCCGCGCCCGTCCTTGTGCTATCGGATAATGGCGCGCTCGTTCGCGCTCAAATTTTGCGGGAAGAAGAACATGACAACTGATTTTGGAAATGAAAACGGCGAGAACGACGAAAATACGGAAAATAACGAGTTTTCCGACAGCGAAATGGAACCCGTGGATGAATCCGCGCCAAAAAGCGGCATAGGAACCATCGTTGAGGCATTGCGCGAAAAGCCTTTGTTTAAGTTTACGGCTCTGGTCATTGGCGTTTTTGCGGTAGGCGCTGCCGCGATCAAATTCTTCGGCAGCAGCAATGAGGGGAAGGAGGTTGCTCATCTCTCGCGCCCACCATCTATTAAGGAAGCTCCCGGAGGCAAAGCATCTCCGTATTTGCGCCAGCAGACCGAACTTGCCAACAATCAACGTGTTGAGCAGGCGCTTAATACGGGCGGAAGTGCCATCCCAACCCCGCTGGGGCAGACGACAGATATTTCGAGCAATGCCCTGAACAACAAGGGAGCCGATCCTCTGAAGGAACTTCGCGCTGAGACGGAGCAGCTTAAACGGCAGGTTCGCGAACAGCAAAAGACCACGCGGCCAACTGAGAATTTTGACAATTCGCTCGCGGATGCCATGCAAAGACAATTAAACCAATTGATGTCGAGTTGGCAGGCGCAGGGCATGAAGGCGGTTACCGTTTCTCTTAAGGATGAGAACAAAAACACCAGCAGCGGAAACGCTAATGCCGACTTTGTAGGCGGCAACGACAGAATTATGGGCGGAGACGTCCCCATGGGCGTGGAATCAACAGCTGCTGCGGTGGTGGTCGAACAGAAGCCGATTATTTCGCCAGGCACCGTCAGTTATGCTCAGCTTTTGTCGGAAGCCAATTCTGACGTTCCGGGTCCCATTCTTGCGCAGATTGTGTCGGGACCCCTTACTGGAGCGAGGGCGATAGGCTCTTTTCAGGTCGCCGACGGATATGAAAAATATCTGGTTATGAGGTTTTCGCTGGCAGACAAAAACGGCAAGGATTACTCGATCAACGCTATTGCGCTGGATCCCGAAACCACTCTTGGGGGCATGGCGACGGAGGTTGACGAAAGATATTTCTCGCGCGTTGTTCTTCCGGCCGCCGCCAGCTTTATTCAAGGTATTGGGCAGGCGATGGGACAGGGAGATACATCGATCACCAATACCGGCACAACAACCATTACAACGCAAGCGCGAGCCGGATTTGAGCAAGGCATGTATGCCGGATTAGGGCAGGCTGCCAACACGGTCGGGCAGTTTTTTCAACAACAAGCCAGCGTGACGAGGCCTTTGGTTCGCGTCGCGCCGGGAACGCCGTTTGGCATGTTCTTTTTGACTGCGGTCAAGGGTTCTTCTCCGGCGCAACAGAGCACAACTGTCGATCAAGGATATAGCCAAGGGTACAGTCAAGGATACAGCGTCAACTATGCGCCAGGAAGGTCGAATTTTCCCGGCGAGGCGGGCGCTTATGTAAATTCACAAAATGGCCCTTATAACGGCGTGAATACCGGCTATAATGGCAGCGGTTCTATCTCGGGACGCAACAACGCCAACACGCCTTACGTCCAAAACAAGAACTAACTGAGACGCTGGGCACCCCGCCCGGCAGACATTGCAGGAGCTTTCCATGACAGATACCTTCGGCTCATCGCCGCAAGATAATAATGAAAATATGTCCGCTGATAACGCATTGAAGGACGTTCAGGATTCTTCCATAGAAGCCCCTCCTGCCGAAGCGCCTTCGGAATACGAGTTCTCCGACGAGCTTCCTCCCGATGAAATAGCAGCCGCTCCGGCAAAGAGATCTGCCGCGCTTCCTCTTGCAGTTGCTTTAGCGGGCATCGTTCTTTTGGGCGGTACCGCTTGGTGGCAAATGGGCGGAAAATCCATGAAAGAAATAAACTTGGCACAAGCTCCAGCGGGCGAAGACGCTACGCGCCCAGCGCCTCCGCCGAATGAAGCTCCTGCTCTTGTCTCCGATCAAAGCAATGGCGGCACCCAAGTTTCAGAGACGCCAGCCCCCGTCCCTGTGCCAACACCAGAAGTTCAAGCTATCCCGGCTGAACCAACCCCAGCTTCCGTAGCAGCAGCTCCGGCGCCGCTTTCGTTACCGCCATCGCCTCAGCCCGCCACAGTTTCCACGGATGCCTCGCATGTTCAAGCTGTGCCGCTGCCACCGCCCCCGGCTGCTCAGGCGCCAACCGCAACTAGTGACGCCCAAAACCGGATAGATACACTGACCACACGCGTTGAAGATCTTCAAAAAGCTCTTGATTTGGCAAATCAACAATTGAGCCAGATCGAAGACGATTCTTCTGCTTCCAAAAAGAACCTTGAAGAACGGCTAAAACAGCTTGAAAAGCGCATCGGCCGCAAGCAGGTGGGGCAAAGCGCAAACATTGAAGGCGCCGCGTCGGATGAGGCTGGCGCAGCCGTCAAGAAAAGCATAAGACATAAAATGGCCCCCAAAGCTCGTAAGAGCGCCGTTAATTCCGAGCCAGCAACCACATGGGTTTTACGTGCGGCGGCGCCCGGCGAAGGGTTGATTGCCAAAAATGCCGAAACCAATGATTTTAAGAAGGTGCATGTAGGTGATGCCGTCGAGAGCATCGGCAAGGTTGTTGCGATCGAAGCCCAAGGAGATTCTTGGATCGTGCGCGGAACAAAAGGTTCGATTCAATAGCATTTCAGCATAAAAATAAGCTTTGGCGATAAAATGCCGGATGTATCGTTGCGTCCAAAGAAAATGCCACAATCTCTTGCATTTTGACGCCAAAGCCGCCATCTAAAGAAGCGCGCATATCAAAGCATGCGATCAATCACCTCAGGGTCGGCGACATATAATGATATCTTCCATCGTTCGCAAAATTTTTGGGTCCCATAACGACCGCGTTTTACAGGATCAAACGCCTGTTATCGAGCGGATTAATGCGTTGGAGTCCCAGTTTAAATCTCTTTCCGACGAAGCCCTGCGGGCAAAGACGGAAGAGTTTAAAGCCCGGCTCGACAAGGGTGAACCTTTGGATTCATTGCTTCCCGAGGCTTTCGCAACTGTCAGGGAGGCAGCTTGGCGCGTTTTGGGACAAAGGCCTTTTGATGTTCAGCTGCGCGGCGGCATCGTTTTGCATCAGGGAAAGATTTCCGAGATGCGCACGGGCGAAGGAAAGACTTTGGTTGCCGTCTTACCAAGCTATTTGAACGCGCTGACGGGCAAAGGCGTGCATGTTGTAACCGTCAATGATTATCTGGCTCAACGCGACAGCGCGTGGATGGGGCAAATTCACGCCTTTTTGGGGCTCTCGGTAGGTTGCATCGTTCATGGGCTCGACGACGACGAGCGGCGCGCTCAATACAACGCAGACATCACCTACGGAACGAACAACGAATTCGGATTTGATTATTTGCGCGACAACATGAAATTCGCGCGCAAAGATCTGGTTCAGCGCGCATTCAATTTTGCCATTGTTGACGAAGTCGACAGTATTTTGATCGATGAGGCTCGGACGCCTTTGATTATTTCGGGGCCCGCTGAAGATTCTTCCGAGCTTTATATCCGCGTCAACGAGATTATTCCGAAACTTGAAGCCGCGGATTTCGAAAAGGACGAGAAGGCCAAAACCGTCGTTCTGACAGAACAGGGCAACGAGAGGATCGAGGTGCTTCTGGGCGAAGCTGGTCTTTTGGCTCCGAACTCGAATGGGCTTTACGATGCGGCCAATGTATCCATTGTTCACCACGTGAACCAGGCTTTGCGCGCACATAAGCTGTTTGCCCGCGACGTCGATTATATTGTCAAGAACGATAAGGTCATCATCATCGACGAGTTTACGGGCCGCATGATGGAGGGTCGCCGTTATTCGGACGGGCTGCATCAGGCTTTGGAGGCGAAGGAGCACGTCACGATCCAGCGCGAAAACCAGACCTTGGCCAGCATTACGTTTCAGAACTATTTCCGCCTTTATCCGAAGCTGTCGGGCATGACCGGTACGGCTTTAACCGAAGCGGCGGAGTTCGCTGAGATCTATAACCTTGAGGTTGTTGAAATTCCGACTAACGTGCCGGTAATTCGCAACGATATGGACGATGAGGTTTATGGGACCCTTTCGGAGAAGAACGAAGCGATCATTCGCTTGATTGACGAGTGCCGTAAGCGCAAGCAACCAACGCTTGTTGGAACCGTGTCGATCGAAAAGTCGGAATTCCTTTCCGGTTTGCTGAAGAAGCGGGGCATTCCGCATAACGTGCTTAATGCCCGGTTTCACGATCAGGAAGCGGGGATCATCGCACAGGCGGGGCGTCCAGGAGCCGTTACCATCGCGACGAACATGGCGGGCCGGGGCACCGATATTCAGTTGGGGGGCAATTTCGAGGCGCGGCTTGCGGAATTAAGGTCGAAGGGCGAGCCTGACGAAAGCACCGTCACCGCTCTGCGCAAAGAAATTGACGAGGCGCGCGAGGAGGTCCGGAAAGCAGGCGGATTGTTTGTGATCGGCACCGAACGGCATGAATCCCGGCGCATTGACAACCAGTTGCGCGGAAGATCGGGCCGCCAAGGCGATCCGGGAGCTTCAATGTTTTTCCTTTCGCTGGAAGACGACTTGATGCGGATTTTCGGCGCGCATAACCAGACGCAGGCTATTCTTGCAAAGCTAGGTCTGCGCGATGGCGAAAAGATTGCGCATCCGTGGATTACCACCGCTTTGGAAAAGGCTCAGAAGAAAGTCGAAGAGCGCAACTTCGACATTCGCAAGAATCTGCTGAAGTTCGACAACGTCATGAACGATCAGCGCAAGGTTATTTACGAACAGCGCCGCGAAATCATGGGATCGACTGATGTCTCGGAGATCATCAATGATTTTCGCGAAGAGGTTATTCATCGCATGGTGGCTACGGCCATTCCGCCCCATTCTTATGTCGAGCAATGGGACGTTGAGGGCTTAAAGGAACATATTAAGGACTTTCTGGCGCTTGATCTGCCGATTGACGCTTGGTTATCGGAAAACATCGGCGAGGTCGAGATCGAAGAGCGCATCAAGAAGGCCGCCGAAGAGAAGCTTAAAGAGAAGACTTCCGTTATCGACCCGAGCGCTTTGCGCCATGCAGAAAAAGCAGCGTTGCTCGGAACGCTCGATCAGATCTGGAAAGAACATCTTCTCGCATTGGATCAGCTTCGCCAAGGCATCCATTTGCGCGGCTATGGGCAGCGCGATCCCTTGAACGAATACAGCCGCGAGGCATTTGGGCTTTATGAGTTTATGCGGATCGCAGTCCAGGAGAAAGTCACGAAGACCCTGATGCATGCCGGGATGCAACTCCCTTCTATGGAGGAAATCCTTGAACGGCAGCGTGCGGCAGCGATGCAGGAGCTTAGCGGCGCAGATGCGGCGGGGGCTTTGCCCTTCGGCGCAGAGCCAATGCCCGAGGGTATGGTCGTGCGAAGCGGGACCATGGCCACCGTTCCGGCGCAGAACCAGCCCTTCGATCCGGCTAATCCCGATACCTGGGGCGATACCCCGCGCAACGCGGCTTGTCCCTGCGGCTCCGGGAAGAAATACAAGCACTGCCACGGAGTTGCCCAGTAACAGGAGACTTTCTTGCCCTCCAGCCTTTTTCCGCTTTCGTTTCTTCGTCCAAACAGAAACTATCCTCTTGCGGCTTCTTTGGCGGTTCTTGTTTTTGCCGGATGGCCCGTCAGCGATGCATTTCTGAAGATGGCGCGGGAGGCGGGAGTTCCGCAAGGCGAAATTCTTTTGATTTGCGGCGTGGCTAGCATGGCGACCCTTTTCGTGTTTACCGCAGCAAGGGGAATGCTCGACCATTTAAAGCCCAACAGGTGGCGCGGACTTGTTTTGCTTGGACTGTTGCAGCTTGCAGGCTTTGTCTATTGGATGGCCGCGTTGCTGCGGTTACCTCTCGCGAATATGTACATTGTATCGTTTCTTGCTCCGCTTGTTGTCGCCTGCTTTTCTTCGGTCATTTTAAAAGAGTCTTTGGACTGGAAGCGATGGGCCGCCATCGCCATGGGCTTCGTTGGCGTCATCTTCGCGGTCAATCTGCATCTTTCGCAAAATGATGGCTCTTGGCTGCCTTATCTTTTTCTGTTCGGAAACATGTTGGCTTCGGCTACGCAGATGTTTCTTTTGCGACTGGTGTCCGACAAGGAAAAAAGCGAAAGCACCGCTTTTTATTCCCGGCTTATTCTCGCCATGGGAGGCATTCTTCTTTGTTCTTTTACCGGCTTTACATCAATTAACCCGTCGGTTTTTCTGGCCTTATGCAGTTCGGGAGTCTTAGGCGGCATCGGTTGGGCATTGCTCGCTGAAGCCTACAAATATGCGCCAGCGGCAGCTGTGGCCCCATTTCAGTATACACAGATCATTTGGGGCGCTCTTTTGGGCTATTTTATTTGGGGCGATTTGCCGACACCTCATTTGCTTTTCGGCTCGGCGATTATCATTGCCTCGGCTTTGTACCTCTTCCAACAAGAAAAGCGTATCAGCCGTACGATGCCCCGCATCGATTAACCTCCCGCTAATACGTCTCGCGTTTGCCCCGCATCAACATGCCTGCGTCTCAACGCGCTACGATCTACCGCACTCAGATAAAAAACCCGGCGGGTCACCAACTCATAGTTCATTGGTCGTGGTACGATCCAGCGCCCTTTAATGAGGGTCCTCATGATTCCATACTCGTTGGATCCAGGCGGATCGCTTGAATATATAACTCGAAGGCCAGCATCTTTCTCGGAATACTTCGATATGTTCCGACATCAAGGCGCGTGGCACTGGGATATAGACGGCTGCGCCGTCGACAACGAGGCAACGCATGTTCAGTCATGGATTGACGCGGCGGCAACCTATGGCGTCACGCTAACCGACGCCATGTTTGACCAAATGCACACCATTTTTGTCCTTCAGGAAAACGGAAGCCTCGTAAAGGTCCATCAATACTTGCGCGGATCAGATCCTTCCGTCATCGCCTGCTGGATCCTTGGTCAACAGAACCCCGGCATCGCCGCCGGAAAAGTGGGTGTTAACGAGATGAAACAAGATATTGCCGCGATCACGGATCTTCATCTTTCCGGGTTTTTGAAAAACAAGGATCTGTTGCGCGCCCGTGAGGGTGTCGAAGGCGTTATTGAGAATCTTCACAGTCATAACTGGATCATCGGCGCTGTGACGGGCAGTAAAAGGCCTATATTTGAAGCAAATATGTTCGTGTTAAAAAAAGCACGGCGTTTGTGGGATTATGTAATTACTGCCGAAGAAGTTTCACTTGAACACAAAAAGCCCAGTCCCTATCCGTATCTTCTGGGATTGGTTAAAACCGCACAGCTCATGGGCTTTAACGAGCCAACCAAAGGCGTTCTGGATTGCATGCGGCATCGTTCCGGAGCCTGCGAGGACGGCAAATCCGGCGTTATATCCGCGGTGTTGGCAGACATTCCTTGCGTTCAGTTTCTTCCGCCAGGACAAGCCTTGTTTACCGAGGAAATCCCGAACCATCCATTAAGTCAATGGGTCTTTCCAGCCACAAGCCGGACACAACTTAAAGGACAAATCAACAGGGTTGCCGAAACCTTCTCGCCCCCAGCGCCCTTGATTTGATGCGGATTTTAGCTCTTTGGGTCAAACAGAGCCGAAGTCCCTAACGAACCCTTTGGCGGGAATAACAAATTCTGTCCACCACTAGAAAGTAATAAACAAATGGACCATTATACGGCGATAGGAATAAAATTCCTTGGAATCAAGCTTTAAAGCTAAAGGATATTTAAAATGAATAATGGAAAATCAGAAGAAGTAAGAGCAGCTTTTTCCGCAGCTGCAAGGCAGACTACTGCGCCCACTTCCGAAACAGCGGGCCCTGTGCCTCCCATCGATTATCATCGCACTATGCAACTGGACGTATTTGTTGGCCCGAGGAATCTTTTCGGAAAAACGCCTTGGTATTTGCAAGCCCGGCGTTAAAAAGCACCTTTGGAAGCATGCTTGGAGGCCCTGTTGAATCATAGGGAAGAAGACCGCGCCCTTTCTAATGCCGGAGTGGCTCTGCGCCGGATGGAAAAAAGCTTTGGCTTGGGCAATTGCTGAGGCCTCAACCGCGAGTACGATCACCATCATCCCCGCCGCCGTTCCGGCGGGGGCCTTTTTTTCTTGTGCCGCTTATAGAACCTTTACCAGCTCTGGCACGATCGTAAACAAATCGCCGACGATACCGTAATCGGCGACGGCGAAGATGGGAGCGTCGGGATCTTTGTTGATCGCGACGATTGTCTTGCTGTCCTTCATGCCCGCCAAGTGCTGGATTGCGCCCGAGATGCCGATGGCGATGTAGAGGTTTGGAGCCACAATCTTACCTGTTTGGCCGACCTGGCAATCGTTCGAGATAAAACCTGCGTCAACTGCCGAGCGCGATGCGCCAATAGCCGCCTTGAGCTTGTCGGCCAAAGGCTCGATGGTCGCTTTGAACTTATCGGCGGAGTCAAGGCCGCGACCGCCTGAGACGACAATCGTTGCCGCCGTCAATTCCGGGCGCGCAGATTTTGTCAGTTCTGCGCCGACAAAAGAAGAAAGGCCGGAGTCCCCTGCCCCTTCGATCGTTTTGACCGAAGCGTTTCCTCCCTTGGCGGCTTTGTCGAAGGCTGTGCCGCGCACGGTGATGAACTTGATTTTATCAGTCGATTTGACCGTGGCAATGGCATTGCCCGCGTAGATGGGGCGGATAAACGTGTCCGCGCTTTCGATTCCGATGATGTCGGAGATTTGGGCGACGTCGCACAGGCCTGCCACACGGGGAAGAACGTTTTTGCCAAAGCTTGTGGCTGGGGCAAGGACATGCGAATAATTCGGCGCAAGCTTGGCTGTGAGCGCGGCAAGGTTTTCGGCAAGGAAGTTCGCGTAGGCCGCATCGTCGGCATGAAGCACCTCGGCTACGCCCTGGATGGAAGCGGCTTCCTGCGCAGCGGCAACAGCATTCTGTCCGGCTACGAGGACCGTGACGGGGCCTAACTTTGCCGCCGCCGTAATGGTGCTAAGTGTCGCGGATTTTAGGCTTTTATGGTCGTGTTCAGCGACAACAAGAACTGGCATGGGATTTCCTTTCAGTATTTAAAAGTCCATTAAGGACAAGCGCTTCTTTCAGGTCTTCGGGCGTTGTAAAGCGATGTGCAATGAAACCGAGGCGTTTGGCCGCTTCGACATTAGGAGGGTTATCATCGACGTAGAATGATTGGCGCGGGTCGATATGGCAGCGGTCGATAAGAACTTCGTAAAAACGTGGATTTGGTTTGGCGAGCTTTTCCTCGCCGGAAACGACAATCTCGCGGAAGATGCCTAGAAAATCAAACCGATTGCGCGCAATCGGGAATGTTTCCGAGGACCAGTTGGTCAGGGCATAAAGGTTTATGCCAGTTTGGTCTAATTTCTTTAATAGATCGACTGAGCCCTGAATTGGGCCTTTCATCGTTTCGGTATAGCGTTCGCGCCAAGCTTTGATTAGAGCAGCCTTTTCAGGATAACTTGCGATCAGTTCGGCTTCTGCCTCGGCAAAGGTCCGGCCTTCGTCTTGTTTGTAGTTCCATGCCGGAGAGCATACTTCGGTTAGAAAACGCTTGCGCTCTCCGTCGTCCAGAATCAGCGAACGATAGAGGTAGTCGGGGTTCCAATCGATAAGAACCCCGCCAAGATCGAAGACGGCTGTTGTGAGCGGCGAGGCCATTAAACTAGATCACTTTGGCTTCGTTTTTAAGCTTATCGACCAGCGTGGCAACGTCAGGGACCTTAATTCCGCCCTTGCGCGCGGGCGGAGGCGTCACCTTCAGCGTCTGGATGGTAGGCGTCAAGTCAACGCCTAAATCCGCCGCATTGATGGTTTCAAGCGGACGCTTCTTAGCTTTCATGATATTTGGCAACGTTGCAAAACGTGGCGTGTTAAGGCGCAGATCGGCAGTGATGACGGCGGGAAGCTTAATGGAGATGGTTTCAAGACCGCCATCAATTTCACGGGTTGCTTTGGCTTGGCCGTCGGCGACCTCAAGTTTCGAGACAAAGGTGCCTTGCGGCCACCCAAGCTTTGCCGCCAGCAGGGCGCCTGTTTGATTGCTTTCCTGATCGATGGCTTGCTTGCCCATAATGATAAGATCGGGTTTTTCTTTTTCGACAATTTTTTTCAAGGCACGCGCGACACCGAGGGATTGGACTTCGGTGTCCACCGGAATGTGGATGGCCCGATCAATGCCCATTGCAAGCGCGGTTCTTAGCGTTTCCTGCGCGGCGGCTGGGCCCAGTGTCACCACTACAGTTTCGGTCGCAATGCCTTTTTCCTTCAGGCGGATAGCTTCCTCGACCGCGATTTCGTCGAATGGATTCATCGACATTTTGACGTTGGCGGTTTCGACTCCGCTGTTGTCCGACTTGATGCGGATGTTAACGTTATAGTCGATAACGCGTTTGACGGTGACGAGAATTTTCATTTTTGGCACACAAGGTTGTTGGCTCTCGGAAATAGCGCAGCGAGACTTCACCGAGAACACTAAAGTATCAGCGTTACCAAAGGGTAAACGCAAAAACAAGCGGCCCGGATAGAACCGCTTGTTTTCGCAATTACGTTCTAAAATTAGGCTTGCTTGTTCTGCAAGTCTTCGCCGGTCGCCTGATCTACGGCCTTCATTGACAGCTTGACTTTGCCTCTATCATCAATGCCAAGCACCTTGACTTTGACTTCATCGCCAACTTTCAGGACATCCGCCACTTTATCGATGCGATGCGGCTTGATTTCCGAAATGTGGACGAGACCGTCGCGCGCACCGAGGAAGTTCACGAACGCACCAAAGTCCACGATCTTGACCACTTTTCCGGTATAAATAACGCCGACTTCGGGTTCGGTCACGATGCCCTTGATCCACTTGATAGCGGCATCGGCTGCTTTTTGATCGATTGCGGCGACGCTGACGGTGCCATCGTCCTCGATGTCAACCTTAGCCCCTGTCGTTTCGCAAATCTCGCGAATGACTTTGCCGCCGGAACCGATGACTTCGCGGATCTTGTCCTTCGGAACCGTGAAGGTCGTGATGCGCGGAGCGTTTTGGCTGACGCTTTCGCGTGCTGTGCCGATAGCCTTGGCCATTTCGCCCAAGATGTGCATGCGGCCAGCTTTGGCTTGCTCGAGTGCGATTTTCATGATTTCCGGCGTAATGGACGTGATTTTGATGTCCATTTGAAGCGAAGTGACACCCGTTTCGGTTCCGGCAACCTTGAAATCCATATCGCCGAGATGGTCTTCGTCGCCGAGAATGTCGGTCAGGACCGCAAAGCCGCGCTCTTCCTTAATAAGACCCATCGCGATTCCGGCGACGGGAGCAGGCATCGGAACGCCAGCATCCATCAAGGATAGAGACGATCCGCAAACCGTCGCCATCGAGCTGGAACCGTTGGACTCGGTAATCTCTGACACAACTCGAATTGTGTACGGGAACTTGTCCTTCGGCGGAAGCAACGGATGAATAGCGCGCCACGCCAGCTTGCCATGACCGATTTCGCGCCGTCCCGGACTTCCCATGCGGCCCGTTTCGCCGACCGAGTAGGGCGGGAAGTTGTAATGCAGCATGAAGGGCTCGCGATATTCGCCTTCAAGCGCATCGACGATTTGCTCGTCCTGCGCGGTGCCCAGCGTCGAGACGACAAGCGCCTGCGTTTCGCCGCGTGTGAACAAGGCGGAACCATGGGCGCGCGGCAGAATGCCGACTTCGCAAACGATGGGGCGAACCGTCTTGGTGTCGCGCCCGTCGATGCGACGGCCCGAGTCGAGGATCATGTTGCGGACATGATCGTACTTCATCTGCTCAATGCCTTCAGCGATTTGCTTGGGCGTGAATTCCGTTTCGGGAATTGCGGCGATGGCCTTTTCTTGAGCGGCGTTAAGCTTTGCATAACGGGCTTGTTTCGCCGTTTCGTTGTAGCCCTCCGTGATGTCGGGCCCAATGACGTCCTTAAGGCGCGCTTGAAGCGCCTTCTTGTCGTAGGACGGAGGCGGCAGTTCGCGGGGTTCCTTCGCAGCCATTTCAGCCAGCGCGATAATCAAGTCGATCACGGGCTGGAAGCCGTTGTGACCGAAGACAACCGCTTCAAGCATTGTGGCTTCGGGAAGCTGCTGGGCTTCGGATTCGACCATCAGGACGCCTTCTTTGGTTCCGGCGACGACAAGATCAAGCTGCGAGTCGGTTTGTTCGGAGCGCACGGGATTAAGCATGAACTGGCCGTTTTTGTAACCGACGCGCGCCGCGCCGATAGGGCCGAGAAACGGGATGCCTGAGATCGTAAGAGCTGCCGAACAGCCGATCATGGCAACAATGTCGGCATCGTTTTCGAGATCATGGCTGAGAACCGTCGCAATGACTTGCGTGTCATTAAGATACCCTTCGGGAAAAAGCGGACGGATGGGACGATCGATCAAACGGCTAACCAGCGTTTCTTTTTCGCTGGGGCGGCCTTCGCGTTTAAAATACCCGCCGGGAATTTTTCCCGCAGCGAACGCTTTCTCCTGATAATTGACCGTGAGCGGAAAGAAATCTGTGCCTTCCTTCGGCTTCTGCTCGCTGACGACTGTGCACAGGACAGTTGTGCCGCCGTATGTTGCGAGAACTGCGCCGTCAGCTTGGCGCGCGACGCGGCCCGTCTCTAGCGTCAGCATCCTGCCGCCCCATTCCATTTCTTTCCGGAAAACTTTGAACATTTTGTTCCTCTTTCTTCTATGGAAGGCCTTGCCTTCCGGTGAGTCCCGCCCTGCCCTATGCAGGACGGCCTTTCATGCTGCGCTTTGCTTCATGAACGTAACTTTTGGCGCGGAAGGGAAGCCCTTCCTGCGCCGAAATCTGGGATAGTTTTCTTTTATATGCAAGTCCTGAGTAACCAGCGCCCTTGGCTGATGTTTATCCATTTTTACGGGCACCGTCGCGCGGACCATGCGGAGGCTTACTTGCGCAAGCCAAGCTCGCCGATCAGCTTTTCATAGACGGCGGGCTTCTTTTTTTTGAGATAATTCAACAAGCTACGGCGATTACTGACCAGCATCAAAAGGCCGCGGCGCGAGTGATGATCTTTGGCGTGCTTTCCAAAGTGTGCCGTCAGCTGGTTGATGCGGTCGGTCAGGAGCGCAATCTGGACTTCGGGCGAGCCTGTATCGTTTTTGGCCCGCGCGTGCTTGGTGATTATTTCCTTTTTGTGTTCGGCTTTCGTCGACATCGGGTACTCCTTCTTGGCTTTTCTGAAAAACCGCCGGGACCAGGATGTCGTCCAGTGGGCCTGCGGTTGTTTTGCCTCTTGCAAAATCGTGCGCTTTTATGCACAAATTAGCACGTTTTTGCTAGAAGATTCTTCTTTTAGATGAAAATCAGGTCTTCATCAAATATTAAGCTCTTCTCGCCATGGTTTTATCATGCTTTTAGAATGGTATCATTGGGCGGTTTTGGGGATAGTTCTTGTCGCCTCGGAGTTAGTCGTTCCCGCCTTTGTTCTGGTGTGGTTCGGCCTGGGGGGGCTTTTTGTCGCTATCCTATTGGCAGCCCTTCCTAATATGAGCTTCATTGCCCAGCTTTTGCTATGGATGTCCGCATCCATTGCGCTGGTCATTCTATGGTTCAAGGTATTTAAACCACACGTTCATAAGACAGCATCGGGACGCTCGTCTGCGGAAGCCATCGGCGAAGTGGGATTGCTGGTTAACAATGTGGAGCCCTTCAAGAAAGCAAAAGTGCGGTTTCAGACGCCTTTGATCGGGTCGGACGTTTGGGAATGTATCTCTGACGAAAAAATTGAGGCGGGCACCCGCGTCAAGGTCGTCAGCGTCGAAGGAAGCCTTTTGAAAGTCACACGAGCCTAATCAAAGGAGACCGAATATGACTGGCGGACAATTTTTTACGATTGTTCTCGTTGCTTTTGCCATTCTCACCATCATGCGCGGCGTGCGCATTGTGCCTCAGGGCGAGGAATGGGTGGTCGAGCGGCTTGGAAAATATTTTGGCACTTTTCTTCCGGGGTTGAATTTCATGATCCCCTATCTGGATCGCGTGTCGAGCCGCGTGATTACCAAGGACATTATGCTTGACGTGCCGCAGCAGGAAGTCATCACTAAGGACAATGCGTTATTGATCGTCAATGCCATCGCGTTTGTAAAAGTGACAAACCCCGTAAAAGCCGTTTATGGCATTGTCAATTTTGCCGACGGCATTCGTAACCTGATTATGACGGCGTTGCGATCGATCGTAGGCGAAATGGAGCTGGATGTCGCTTTATCCTCGCGCGACAAGATTAAAGCCCGGCTGCGCGAGAGCATCGCGGAAGAAGTGATGGACTGGGGCTTAACCGTGAAATCGGTTGAAATTCAAGACATCAAGCCGTCGGCTTCCATGCAGAAAGCCATGGAGATGCAAGCTGCCTCCGAACGCGAACGCAAGGCGATGGTCACAAAGGCTGAAGGCGAAAAGCAATCGATGATTTTGCAGGCCGATGCCCGGCTGGAATCCGCCAAGCGCGATGCCGAGGCTCAGGTGACGCTTGCAACCGCTTCCTCGGAGGCGATTAAGAAAGTTGCCGAGTCCATTGGCGATCGTGATGGACCTATGGCTTATCTTCTTGGCGAAAAATATATCAAGATGCTTGAGAAAATGTCGGGCACAACGAATGGAAAGTTCGTCATTATTCCAGCCGATATTCAAGACGCCGTTCGCGGGTTGCTGAGCAAGGCAAAGTAGCCCGTGATCCCCGACTGGCTGCCGCCAAAAGTTTTGGCGCAATCTGTTCCGCGCAAGACAAAACTGCGGCGAGCCGCTTATTTGGAAATTTTGTCGTGCCTTTTCCTTTGGCTGTCTTGCGCGGCTCAGGCAGCGTTCATTTACGTAACACGCGGAATAGTTTCCCCGACGCTTGTTTTATATGCAGCACTTTTCGGAACGCTTTGGTTTTTCCTTCTTTACAGACTTTATCGTGAAAAAGCTTTAGTCGCCTCTGGTCAAATGACTCAGGCCCTTCTTGTCGGCGAACAAGAGGCTTTTAATCTTTTCGGAAAAAGTTATCTCAATCTTACCTACGACTTTTATGACGAAAGCGGCTTGAGAGTCTCTGGCCGAACGGCAACGCGGTCAAGCAGCGAGGTGCATCCAAAAAGGCTGACTGTTTTGTATGATCCTAAAAAAAGTTCCAGAAATATTTTGTATCCGCCGCGCTATGTGGTCGCCATCGACTAAGAGCCTGTCCCTGTAGACCCAAAGCCGCCTGATCCGCGTTTTGTTTCGGAAAGACTGTCGGTTTGCTGCCATAAAACCCTGCTGTATGGGGCTATAACCATTTGAGCGATGCGCATGCCGCGCTTGATCGTAAAGGCTTCGCTTCCGAGGTTGGCGAGAATAATCTGCACTTCGCCGCGATAATCGGCGTCGATGGTGCCCGGGCTGTTAAGAACGGCGATGCCGTTCTTTAACGCCAAGCCCGAACGAGGGCGAACTTGCGCTTCGTAACCTTCGGGAAGCGCAATCGACAAGCCGGTCGGAATGAGCTTGCGCTCGCCGGGGGCAAGGATAACGTCTTCCTTGACGGCAGCATAAATGTCCATGCCCGCCGAGTGCTCGGTCGCGTAAGCTGGAAGATCAAGGCCTTCAGCGTGCGGTAGCTTAACAATGGCCACGGATACAAAAGACATGGGACTCCCTTATTTAAAAATCAGGTCGAGGTTCCGATTTAACGATTAGGCGCGGATGAGCAAGAACGTATGGCGGGAGAACGGCGCTCTTCCTTGACAAGAGGAACGATGACGTCCATGCCGCATGAAAAATAAATGTGGCGAGGTTGTCCTTTGAGGCCTTTTATAAAAACAGTCCCTCCGCACGCATTCATTTTATGAGCGATACTAAAAAACACTCTCATTCCTGCGCACGTCATATAGGTTAGGCGGCTGCAATCAAGGATCATCGAGCGAGCGCCACTTTGAATGCAAAGAGAAATATCTTCTTCGAACTCAGGCGCATTGGCTCCCGTCAGATACCGGTCCGCATCCATGATCTCAGGCTCAGTCACGGCCCACGGTGCAATTTCAACGCTTTGTTGCAAAGCAGCCCCCATATTTTTGATTCGGGTATATTATCCTTTTCCCTTTTTATCATCAATGCACTCATTATCCACTTCGGGCTAAGTCAAAGTTTGTTGTTGCCAAAGGGATACAAATGGTTCCATAGGCGCCCCCTTGTTTGATGGAAAAAATTTCTTATCTTCTTTTGTGCTGGTATTGATTAACCCTAACTCAGATATCTCATGAACAATTCATCTCCTTCACTCTGGCACGGCACGACTATTATTGCCGTTCGCAAGGAAAACAAAGTTGTCGTCGCTGGCGACGGGCAAGTTTCGATGGGCAATACTATTGTCAAAGGCAACGCGCGAAAAGTCAGACGGCTTAAATCCGGGGGGGCCGAGTCCGTAATTGCGGGGTTTGCCGGAGCAACCGCCGACGCTTTTGCGCTGTTCGAACGTTTAGAAGGGAAACTTGAAAAGCACCCGGGACAGCTTATGCGCGCCTGCGTCGAATTGGCCAAGGATTGGCGCACAGACAGGTATTTGCGGCATCTTGAAGCGATGATGGCGGTGGCCGATGCACAGACAAGCCTTATTCTTTCGGGTAACGGCGATGTTTTGGAGCCGGAGGATGGGCTTATCGGGATCGGGTCCGGAGGCGCGTATGCTCTTGCGGCGGCGCGCGCCCTTTATCCGCTGGACTCGATGAACGCCGAGACGATTGCGCGCAAGGCTTTGGACATCGCAGCCGGTATTTGCGTTTACACAAACACTAACGTCACTTTGGAGAGCATAGATATTCAATGACAACTCTTTCACCCAAGGAAATTACTGCGGAACTTGATCGCTTCATCGTTGGCCAGCACGAGGCTAAACGCGCCGTCGCCATTGCCTTGCGCAATCGCTGGCGCAGGCAGCAACTGCCCGAAGGTTTGCGCGAGGAAGTCGTTCCAAAGAATATTTTGATGATCGGCCCCACGGGAGTCGGCAAAACGGAAATTGCTCGCCGGTTGGCACGACTTGCGCAAGCGCCGTTCTATAAAGTCGAAGCGACGAAGTTTACAGAAGTCGGTTATGTTGGACGCGACGTAGAGCAGATTATTCGAGATCTTTTAGACGTGGCGATCAAGATGGTTCGGGCGCGCATGGCCAAAGAGGTCGATGCTCGCGCTGAAAAGGCGGCTCAAGAACGGGCACTCGACGCCCTTGTCGGTGAAAGCGCGACTCCCGAAACGCGAACCAAGTTCAGGCACATGCTTGAAAACGGAGAGCTGAACGATAAGGAAATCGAGATTCAGGTTCAGGACCAAAGCGCACAGGGGCTTCCGATGTTCGATGTACCTGGAATGCCGGGCGCGCAGATGGGCATGATTAATCTTGGAGATGTTTTTAGCAAAATGGGCGCTGCGCGAACAAAGACCAGAAAGATGTCCGTTTCGGAGGCATTGAAAGTCCTTCACGACGAAGAGGCTGAAAAGCTTTTAGATACTGACAAGGTTGTCGAAATCGCCATTGAAGAGGTCGAACAAAACGGTATCGTCTTTCTGGATGAGATAGACAAGATCGCGGCGCGGTCGGACGCCTATCGTGGCGGCGGCGATGTAAGTCGGGAAGGCGTCCAACGCGATCTCCTTCCGCTGATCGAAGGAACTGCTGTATCCACGAAATACGGAGCCGTTCGGACAGATTACATCCTGTTTATCGCATCCGGCGCCTTTCATATGGCTAAGCCATCGGATCTACTTCCGGAACTTCAAGGTCGGTTGCCTATTCGCGTTGAACTCAAGCCTTTGTCGCGCGAGGACTTTAAGCGCATCCTGACCGAGCCGGAAGCAAGTCTCATCAAGCAGTATAAGGCATTAATGGAGACCGAAAAGGTATCGTTGGAATTTGCGGACGATGCCTTAGATGAAATTGCGCGGCTTGCGGCCGAGGTAAACAACAGCGTCGAAAACATCGGAGCGCGGCGCTTGCACACTTTGCTGGAAAAGCTTCTTGAAGACATCAGCTTCGACGCCAGCGAAAAGCCGGGGGAGACTATCGTCATTGACGGAGCGTATGTCAGAGATCGCTTGAGCGATTTTGCCAAAAACATAGATCTGTCGAAGTTCATTTTGTAGAGAAACGGCGGTTAAGAACTGGTGGGCGTTTTTAACCGTCAAGCAAAAAGATGGGTGTCCTTACGCTAATTGCGTCGACAAAAAATCTTAACGTTAACCTGCCGTAACATGGTTAAAATGCTTTAAAAATCAATATGTTGTGCTGTTCACAAGTCTTTTTTTGCAACATAAAAAGTCTATATTCTTTAGGAACGTTTCGTGAACAACGGATTGACTTTGGCTCTGGCTTTCGACTAGTTTTGATCGGCCTAGAGTAGAGAGAAGGCAGGGAGCGCGGACCTTCCGCTCCCGCCTTAGGCGTTGGTCGCCGGAGCTTGATTTCGTGCAAATGGAAATCCGCTCCGGCACCCGACTTTCATGTCGATGGCGCGCTCGCGTTTTCCCTGTTTCGTCTTTCCTGACATTTCTTGAGAATATCGCGCGCGATTGGCGCGGCATCATGCGCACCGCTGCCGCCGTGTTCAACAACCACGGCTATGGCGTAACGCGGCGCTGAAACAGGTGCGTAGCCTATGAACAAGGCATGATCCCGTTCGTTCCACGGAAGGTTTTCGTTTTTCCTGACGCCTTCAAGACGTTCCGCTTCGCTTATATGCCGGACTTGGGCGGAACCTGTTTTCCCCGCCATTTCCATCTCTTCCTCTTCAATCCTTACGGCATAGGCGGTTCCAGTCTGTTCGTTGACCACCGAATTCATGCCTTCGCGGACTATTTCAAGGTTTGCGGGATCCAGCCCCATTGATGCCCACTCTTTCGAAGCCACGACTTTGTCGCCTATTTTTTGCGCCACGTGAGGCGTAACCGCGAAACCATTGTTTGCAATCCTTGCCGCCATAACGGCTAATTGAAGAGGCGATGTCAGGAGAAAGCCCTGCCCAATCGCGGCGACAAGCGTTTCGCCCTGCTGCCACTCCTGATGTTTGTTGTTTTTCTTCCATGCCCGGTTAGGCACAAAACCGCTTCTTTCGTGAGGAAGGTCTATATTTAGCTTGCTTCCAAGGCCGAAGCGTTTCGCCATAGCCTGAATTCTGTCGATGCCTACCCGCTTCCCTAGATCATAGAAATATGTGTCGCACGATCCCGCAAACGCTTCGACCATGTTAACGGAACCATGTCCGCCTTTTTTCCAGCAGTGGAATTTGTGTTCACCTAATTCATAGTAGCCTGGACAATTGACGCGAGCCTTCGGATCAACAATTCCTGCTTCCAACCCAGCCAAGGCTGTTATTGGCTTAAAGGTCGAGCCCGGCGCATAAACGCCGCCTATCGCTTTATTCAATAACGGCGTACGAATATCTTTATTAAGCGCATCCCAGTCTTCTCTGCTGATTCCATACGTAAAGAGATTTGGATCGAAGCTCGGTTGGGACACAAGCACCAAAACTTCGCCCGTATAAATGTCCATCAAGACCGCCGATGCGCTTTCCTCGCTCGCCAACCGTTGTTGGGCAAATTGCTGGAGCCCGATGTCGATCGTAAGAGACAAATCCTGCCCCGGCACGGGGTCGTGGCGCATAAGTTCGCGCACCACCCGGCCATGGGCGTTGACTTCCATTTCGACGTTCCCTGCTCGCCCACGCATTTCTTTTTCATACCGTTTTTCGACGCCGTTTTTTCCTACGCGGAAGCCTGGCATGGCAAGAATATCGCTCTCGCCATCCTCGGCATTATCGAGCTCGTTTTTCGATGCGATGCCCACGTAGCCGAGAATATGCGCGGTGGTTTCTCCGTACGGATAGGATCGAACTTCGCCCGCATCAATGTCGATGCCTATGAGTTCAGGCGTATGAACAGCTACTATGTCCATTTGATCGCGCGTCAGGTTATCGCGAACGATGATCGCGTTAAATCCATTGCGCTCTCTCATGTCGCGTTCAATGCGTTTTCTATCCATTTCGTCAATCGAGATATAGGCCCCAAGCTTTTCCAAAAGCGGCTTCAGTTCGGCGACCTGTTCCGGCAACAGAACCACGCGAAATGTTTGGTCGTTAAGCGCAAGCGGGACACCGAAGCGGTCAAGAATACGGCCTCGCGGCGGTGCAATAACGCGCAGATTAATGCGGTTTTCTTCCGCCATTTTTCGATAATCACTGCCCTCGATAACCTGTAAATAATAAAGTCGTCCGGCAAGCAAAGAAAACAGTGCGGCTTTCGCGCCGCCCAACAGTATGGCGCGGCGCGTAAAAATACGGGACTTTTCGGTATTACCGGCCATCAGCTCGGGCTCGCCGTAAATCGTTGAAGCCGGATCAAAATCCAGCAGGGAAGCGGAAAGAGAACAATGCCCAAGACCGCTTGCGTCAGGACAGGAAGGATCGGAACAAATCGCCACTCAAGGAATCCCTGCATCGTCCATTGCAGTAGCATCAGGACCGTTGCCGCAATACAATATCCCGTCCACAGCATCAAAAACGAACGCCCCGCAAAAACGCTTCTTTGCTGAAAGATAATTTGGTGGGCGACTGTGAACAATAAAGCTGAGGTCCCTAGCATTGCCCCTCCGCCAACCAGATCGTTCAGTATCCCGATACCAAACGCGGCGGAGGGAGAAAAAAGATCAGGTCTGTGTGCTGACCAATAGAACAAAGCGATAAATGCCAGCGGCGGCATGACGGTTCCAAGATACGGGATCGGCCATGCCCCTGAGCCGAGCAACGTCATAAAGAGCGTCGATGCTAAAGGCAGCGCCGCTCTCAACCATAAATCAAGGCGTTGCCACAAGGCTTCCATTACTTATTTTTACTTTCAGCCCTGAGCTTGCTTTCAATGCGATTTAACGCCCTGCCCTCAAGCCCAAAATCAACAAGGCGCACATAGGTAACTCGTCCAAGATCCGCAGTTGGAATAACAGTATAACTTCCTTGAGAAATTTCCTTAATAGTCCCAATGGGAAGATTAGGTGGAAAAATTCCGCCATGACCGGAAGTAATTATGTGTGCGCCTTCTGGAATCGATGCGCCACGTGCCAAAAAGAGGAGTTTCGGCTGCGTCGTATTGTCTCCTGCGAGAATGGCTCGATCTCCCGTCTCTGCAATTGTCACAGGGATGCGAGAGTTCAGATCGGAAATTAGCCATACGCGCGACGACCATTCACCAACCTCAATCACACGACCGATCAAACCTTCACCCGTCATTGCCGCCATACCTTCGCTTACTCCGTCGGCTTTGCCCGCCGTGATAATCAATCCGCGATTGTATGCGTTGCCGGTGTCTGCAATAACCCGCGCTGATATATAAGAAGAGCGAGGTTCGGTTTTAAAGTTCAGAAGAGCGCGCAATTCGCGGTTCTCTTTTTCGAGTATAGCGACGGCATTTTGCCATTCGATCATATGCGCGTTTTCTTCACGCAGTTTCGCGTTGTCTGCTCGCAACAAGACGATGTCTCGCATGGATGTGGCAACATCCCGAACTGCTTGGGCGGGTCTTGAGAGAACGTCAAGCAATGGCGTCAATACATCTACTGTAGACGCACGCATGGAAGAAACGGCTTCGGGTTGAACGCGCGATAAAATCATCAGGAAAACTGCGGCGCCGACAAACAACGCCGGCGAAAGTCTTCGTGATGCTCCACGCCATGATAGAACGTCCGTGGAAGAATACCATCTGAAGGAGGATGAACGACGAACAGGCATAATGGGTCTTGAACGGAAGCGAAGTTAAGCACTTCTTAACTCAAACGCCATTAAATGCCAACCCCTTATTCTCATAAAATGCGTTGCGTATCCTAATTCTCGTGGACCTCTTTTTTACGTGACAAAAGCATCATGATCTCAGCCGCCGTTTCTTCTATGGACCGGCGCGACACGTCGATGACTGGACACCCCAGTCGCGCAAAGTAACGACGCGCTTCCTGCAACTCCTCTCGCACTATTTCTGGATCCGTGTAGGCCGTTTCACGGTCTTCCTTAAGCATCTTGAGCCGGTTTCGGCGAATTGCGATCAGGTTATCCACATCTTTTGTAAGACCGACGATCAGCGGCTTCGTCATATCCTCAAAATCCGGCATTGCGCGCCCCGGAACAAACGGAACATTTGCTGCGCGTATGCCTCGACCCGCCAAATACATGCATGTCGGCGTTTTGGATGTTCTCGAAACCCCTATAACGATAACGTCAGAATCGGCAAGCTTCTGCTCTCCATGGCCATCGTCTTGAGCGATTGCAAAATCCATCGCATCGATACGATCAAAATATTTTTCGTCTAGCGTATGCTGCCTTCCCGGATTATGGGCAGGTTGTTTGCCAAAAAGGGAAATCAATCCCCTTAAAACCGGTCGTAAAATCGAAATGCACGGAACTTCGTGCTCATGGCAATAGGTCTCAAGCATAAATCTGAGATCCTTGTCGACGAAAGTATAGAGGACAAGGCCGTAATTATCCTGAATTCCTTCGAGAACCATTTTCATCAATCGTTCAGATCTGATGAGACTCCAGTAGTGCTTTTTAACTCCCACTTCTTCAAACTGCGCAAGACAAGCTCTGGCAACGGCTTCAATGGTTTCTCCAGTAGAGTCCGAAACGAGATGAATGTGATAGGCCATAGCTCTTAATAGTGGGGATAAGTTGGCAAAAAAACCAGTTAGCAAGTTTTTTATACGCTTCAAGCAATTTGGTTCATACTTTTATCACCATCTTGGTTAATTATTGTTTACCCTTTGTTAATAAGTGGGATAACTTTTGGTCTTAGTTATCCTCGTTTTCCACAGATTTATCCAAGTCTAGGTTAAAGAAGGATTAATGAGAAGTTACGAACTGTTTAGAAATTTTAACTTGGATTTATGAATCGTAAAAAATTTGTGCAGAAGTAAGGGATAGTGTTTGAATATATTGTATCCACATAACTCACTGATACAACTTACTTCTACAATCTTTTATTATATTTATATTAAGAAAAAAGAGAGGGGAAAACTCATAAAAGGAAGTTAACAAATCTTAAAACATACAATTTAAGAAATTTCTTAATCTTTTCTAAATTTACAAGCCTTCAGACAAAAAATTTCAAGAAAGCCATTTTTTTGGTTAATATCGAACATTCTTTTGAGCTTATGCCGCAAGGACTTCTTGACTTTGGTCGTTCCTTTGTCTAAAGAAGGCCCTGCTCCGGCGCAGTAGTTTTCGTGCTTCTTTTTATCTACCGCCGGAATCTCACCCAGCATTAGCGAACGTGTCCAGTTAGGGCAACCTCGCTGTAATTTCTCCCGATATAATGAAGGATAAAATGACATCTACAAATTTACGTGAATTGAAAGCCAAAACTCCGGCTGAGCTTCTTGCAATGGCAGAAAAATATGGCGTGGAGAGCGCCAGCTCCATGCGCAAGCAGGACATGCTTTTTGCCATTCTTAAAATCGTTGGTGACCAGCCGAACCAAACCATTACTGGCGAAGGCGTTCTGGAGGTTCTTCCGGACGGCTTCGGGTTTTTGAGATCTTCGGAAGCAAATTATCTTCCTGGACCAGACGATATTTATGTTTCGCCATCCCAGGTGCGCAAGTTCAACTTGCGCACGGGCGACACGGTAGAAGGCGAAATCCGCGCGCCAAAAGAAGGCGAACGGTATTTCGCGCTCCTCAAGGTCAATGCGATCAATTTTGAAGACCCAGAAAAAGCCCGGCATCGCATTGGTTTCGACAACTTGACGGCTTTGTATCCGACAAGGCATCTTAAGCTTGAAATGCCCGATCCGACGAAGAAGGAGTATACCTCCCGCATCATCGATCTGGTCTCTCCCTTGGGCAAAGGACAACGTGGTTTGATCGTCGCTCCGCCGCGCACCGGCAAGACGGTGATGATGCAGAATATCGCTCATGCCATCACAACCAACCATCCGGAAGTGTATCTGATCGTTCTCTTGATCGACGAAAGGCCCGAAGAAGTCACGGATATGGCTCGTTCAGTCAAAGGGGAGGTCATCAGTTCCACTTTTGACGAACCAGCGGCACGCCATGTTCAGGTCGCCGAGATGGTCATTGAAAAGGCAAAGAGGCTTGTCGAGCATAAACGCGACGTTGTTATTCTGTTGGACAGTATCACGCGATTGGCGCGCGCGTATAACACTGTTGTTCCTTCGTCGGGCAAGGTGCTGACGGGCGGCGTCGATGCGAACGCACTCCAACGCCCCAAGAGATTCTTCGGCGCTGCGCGTAACATTGAGGAGGGCGGATCGCTCACGATTATCGCTACAGCGCTTATCGATACGGGTAGCCGTATGGACGAAGTCATCTTCGAAGAATTCAAGGGTACTGGCAATTCTGAAATTATCCTTGACCGCAAACTTTCTGACCGCCGTACCTTCCCGGCCATTGACATCACGAAGTCGGGAACGCGCAAGGAAGAGCTTCTTGTGGACAAGGCCACAATTTCCAAAATGTGGGTCCTCAGGCGCGTTCTCATGCCGATGGGCGTCATTGACGCTATGGAGTTCCTTTTGGACAAACTCAAATACTCAAAGACGAATGCCGATTTCTTTGAGAGCATGGGCCAGCCCGGAGGAAACGAAAACGGCAGCGGACCGACTGTCCAGCGCACCACCATCGCGCGGCGCAGCTCGTCGTCGGGATCGACAAATTCGGATAAAGACTAAAGGGCAGGGGCTTCGTTTTCCCGTTAGGAATCAGAGGCCCTTTTTCCCACGCTTATTTTTGATTCACTAAGCTCCCTTTTGGGCTCTACCCTGTTGCGGCCTGCTTGCTTGGCAGCGTAAAGGGCCTTATCGGCGCGCCTTAGGAGATCGTCGATGCCGCTGTCTTCGGGAATCAATTCGGCAATGCCTATGCTGACTGTGCAAGAGATGGCTTGATGTCCGGCAACAATAGGTTTTTCCTCGATATGTTTGCGAAGACGATCGGCAACGTCATAAGCCGCCGAGATGGACGTTTCGGGCAATAATACGGCAAATTCTTCTCCACCGACACGACCGATGCAGTCGGATTGACGCAAGCTTTCTGTAGCGCGTTTCACAATTCCTTGAAGAACGACATCTCCCGCTGCATGTCCAAAGGTATCGTTGATAGGCTTAAAAAAATCGATGTCTATCATCAAGGCGGTGAGGGCTCTTGAAAAACGCCGCGCGCGGCGTACTTCCTGTTCCGCCAGACTTTGGAAATGCCCACGATTGTTGATCCCTGTCAGCGCATCAATGGAGGCCTGCCTGAAAAGTTCGGCTTCAAGTATTTTCCTTTGAGAAATGTCGTTGAGAGCGACGAGAAAAGCTTTGTCTCCATTATAGTCGATAGCTATGGAGGCAAGTTCTGCGATGAACGAGCGGTTTTGCGAGGTCTTCATTCGGACCTCGATCTCTCGAACGTCCGAAATTGTTTGGAACAGGTTCAAAAGATTTTGCCTGTCCTGCGGATCGACAAAAAGTTCGTCGGCGGTGGAACGTAGAAACTGTCCAGCGCTTTTCTGAAACAACAGGCAGCTTTTCCTGTTGACAAACATAATTTGTCCATCGGAGCGCCGCGAGATGTAGATAGGATACGGGAGAATTTCTAGAACAGACCGCAGCTTTTGCTCATTGGTGAGAAGGCCATATTCGAGTTCGACTTGTTGGGTAATGTCATAGGCAGTAAGCATCATTGCAGGGCCGTCTAGCCAATCGATGACGCGTAGCGTTATAGCGCACCAGAATTCCTGTCCGTTTTTGTGGACACATCGTGAACGGCCAATGTAGGCTTCTTTAAGGCCGCGCATCATTTCGTCGTATTCAATTTCGACGGATGGCCAAAGATCATTAGGAACAAGCTCGCGAAGTAGGGGAAGAGCCAAAACCTCGCCAGAATTTTTATAACCGAACAACGACGCGAATGCATTGTTTGCGTAGAGCGGCTTGAAGTTTCTGTGAACAATAATGCCTTGGACAAATTCGTCGAAAAACGAGCGGAAATCCGGTGTGACCTGTTTCTGGTTGATATGCGTTAGCTTTGACGGCGCATCGGTTGGATGAATGCGGATCTTTTTCGTCATGACCAAAATGGTCCATAAAACTTGAAATATGTCATAGATTCAGCATATGCAAAGATTAGTAATCAAGTCTTTAACGCCGTAGAGAAAGATCATCTATCAGAAAATGGTGGCGGAACGCCACCGTCTGGGGCTGTTTCGACAAGATGTAAATCTGGACCGTGCTTGCGCCTGGCCTTGTTGTTGTCGGCGATGAGATCCTGTACTTCGGGAGAGATGGCCAGATCGGCTATTTCTCTCGCTGTGCGTTCAAGATCATAAGGGTCGGAAACCAACACGCCGCCTATTCCATTTTCGGCCATCCAAACGCCGTAATAGATCAAACCGATAAGACAAGAGAGATCATGAAACAATTCTCCGATGCGATACGCCATGGATCTAAATTCAGGGCTTTGCCAACCTTGTGTTACGGCAACGCGCGTTAGAGCATGAATAAAATCGTTTCCGAACTGTGTACTGTCGGGCTGATCTTGGCAAGTTGAGGACAGCCATTTTTTGAAAGAATTTTTATTATCCATCATGATTTCGACGCGCGGGTCGAGATGAAGGGGAAGGAAAGCGATGTCTTCAAGCCGATTTGAAATGATCGCCATGCCGATGCGCTCGGCGCGGAGATATGAGAAACTGTAACTGTCGCGTGAATAGTCCGGGGGCAGGGGCGATGCGCCAAGGATTTCTCTCCGCGCGACCGCAAGGGAGTCGCGTGTGATATCAAATTGCTTCTGTAAATCATCTAGCGTTAATAAACGTCCCATTTTCCCTCAAAATACAGGGATTTTAAGTATGGTCACAGTGTACGGGATAATGATAAGGATAGTGTTAATTATTCAGATTTAATCAGTTATTGTTGATTTTACGGGCTTTTTCCCGTATGTGTCCGCGATGTTTGCTTTCGATGTTATCGTCATTGGAGCCGGTCACGCAGGATGCGAAGCGGCGGCAGCGGCAGCGCGCATGGGCGCATGCACGCTATTGTTGACTCATAAGCTTGAAACTGTGGGGGAAATGTCGTGCAACCCTGCTATCGGTGGGCTTGGCAAAGGACACCTTGTGCGCGAAATCGATGCTCTCGACGGTGTTATGGGGCGTGTTGCGGATGCGGCGGGGATACAGTTTCGCGTTTTAAATAGAAGTAAGGGTCCGGCAGTGCAGGGGATCCGCTGTCAAGCGGACAGGAAGCTCTACAGACGCGCAATGTTTGAGGCACTGAAAAACCAGTCGAATCTCGAAGTGCGAGCCGATCCCGTCGAAGACCTGATTGCATCGGAAAACGGCTGCATTTCTGGCGTTGTTACAGCGTCTGGCGCTAAGTATTATGCGGGCGCGGTGGTTGTGACGACGGGGACATTTCTTCGCGGTATCATCCATCAGGGAGAGACCCAAACTCCCGCGGGACGTATCAATGAGCCACCTTCTTGCGGAATAAGCATTGCGCTTGAGAGGCTTGGGTTTACCTTGGGGCGGTTAAAGACAGGGACGCCATCGAGGCTCGATGGAAAAACCATCGATTGGAGCGTTATGGAAATGCAGGCAGGAGATAACCCGCTTGTTCCTTTTTCGACGCTTACGGCCCATATTTCTAATACACAGGTTTCATGTGGGATTACGCACACAACGGATAAGACGCTCGAAATCATTCGCGCGAATTTACATCGCGCGCCTATGTATTCCGGGCAAATAAAAAGCCGCGGACCCCGCTATTGTCCGTCTATTGAAGACAAAGTCGTTCGCTTTGCCGACAAAAAACGGCACCAGGTTTTTCTTGAACCAGAAGGACTTGATGACGACACCGTCTATCCAAATGGAATTTCGACATCGATGCCGGTGGATGTTCAAGATGCATTTATCCGCTCTATTGAAGGGCTGGCCGACGTACGGGTTATTCGGTACGGCTATGCGATTGAATATGACTTTTGCGATCCACGAGAACTAAAAGCGACGCTTGAAACCAAGCGCGTACCAGGGCTTTTCTTTGCGGGACAAATCAACGGAACGACAGGATACGAAGAGGCTGCGGCTCAAGGGCTTATCGCAGGGATCAATGCGGCGTTGAAGGTTGGCGGAAAGCCCGCTTTCACACTTGACCGTACCCAAGCTTATATAGGCGTTCTGATAGACGATCTGGTTACAAAAGGCGTTAATGAGCCCTATCGGATGTTTACATCCCGAGCCGAGTACAGGCTGACTCTGAGGGCCGATAATGCGGACCAACGGCTTACACCCATGGGAATCGCGTTGGGCTGTATCAGCCCGCATCGTCAAAAGGCGTTTTCCGATAAGATGCGTGAGCTTGCCGAGGCGCGCGCCTTGATGGATCGGCTAAACGCTTCCCCGAACAAGTTGGCGGCCAAAGGTATACGGATTAATGCCGATGGGGTGGTTCGTTCGGCGCTAGAGCTGATTTCTTATGTCAGTATCGGACTAAAAACGCTTATAGACGTTTGGCCCGAATTGGCTGGAATTTCACCAGAAATTGCCGAGCAACTTGAAATTGAGGGAAAATACGCAGGGTATTTGGAGCGCCAAGAAATTGATATCCGGGCGTTCAAAAAGGATGAGGCTTTAATTTTGCCTGCGGATTTGGATGTGGAGTCTATTGGAAGCCTTTCGACGGAAATTCGGCAAAAGCTTCGACAGATTAAGCCTGAAACGCTGGGAGCGGCGGCGCGAATCCCGGGAGTAACTCCGGCGGCTGTGATAGCCCTTTTGCGCTATGTGAAGAGAAAACGTAACGAGGGGGAGCAGGGCCGTTATTCAGGAGGTATTTCATGACCGACGACGAAAAAAGCTTCTTTTCCGCATTTTCTGTTTCTTATGAAACTATCCACAGGCTAACTCTTTACAAAAAGTCATTAATTCAGTGGAATGAAAAAATCAACCTTGTGGCCAAAAGTACGCTAGAAACAATCTATAGCCGTCATTTTCTTGATAGCGCGCAACTTATGCCATTTATTCCGGACACAGCGAGTATTCTAGCTGATATTGGGGCAGGGGCGGGGTTTCCGGGTCTTGTTTTGGCTATTTTGGCTAAAGAAAAGGCCTTGCCGCTTGAGATCCACGAAATAGAAAGCACAGGAAAAAAAGCCGATTTTCTCCAGTCTGTCGTTGATGAACTTGGGCTAAACGTCGTTGTCCGGCGCGAACGGGCGGAGGATATTCGAGACTTGAAAGCTGATGTCGTCACGGCGCGCGCAGTTAAGGCGCTTCCAGAGCTTCTGAGATACGCCAAGACCTTGATGAAGAATGATTCTGTAGGGCTTTTTTTAAAGGGGAAGTCTCTGAGCGAAGAATTGACAGAGGCTAAAAAATATTGGACATTCGATCCAGAAATTCACCAAAGCCAAAGCGATGCTTCAGGGCAGATCGTTGTTATAAAAAACCTCCGACGAAAACATTAACTACCTAAAATGACCTTAAATTGCCGCATCATCGCTGTTGTCAACCAAAAAGGCGGCGTTGGTAAAACCACAACCACAGTCAATCTTGCCACAGCTCTTGCGGCGGTAGGCAAGCGTGTTCTGGTCGTCGATGCCGATCCGCAGGGAAATGCGTCGACCGGCATCGGATTCGTTCGCGCTGAACGCGGAACGGGATGTTATGAGCTGATGTTTGACGGGATGTCCGTCGAAGATGTCGCAAAACCGACCGCGGTGCCTAATCTCTCGGTGATTACATCTTCAGCCGATCTTGCGGGCGCGGAAATTCAGCTTGTGACTATCGACCGGCGCGAATTCCGGATGAAGGATGCGCTTGATCGCAGCGCCAAGGATTATGACGTTATTTTTATTGACTGTCCGCCGTCGCTTAATCTCATTACGCTCAACGCGTTGGTGGCGGCTCATGCGATTATGATTCCGTTGCAGCCGGAATTCTATGCGCTCGAAGGCGTATCAAGCCTGCTTCAGACTATCGAGGCCATTCGGGCCAGATTCAATCCCGATCTTGAAATTCAGGGCGTCATTCTAACTATGTACGACAAGCGCAACAGCCTTTCGGACGCTGTGGCGAGCGATGTGCGCTCATATTTCGGAGAAAAGGTCTACGAAACCGTTATACCCCGGAACGTGCGCGTTTCGGAAGCGCCGTCTCACGGCAAGCCGGTGCTTCTGTACGATCTCAAGTGCAGCGGATCACGGGCTTATATGCAGTTGGCAAGCGAAGTTCTGAAGCGCGAATTCGGCATTAAGAATGATCGCGACGACGACAAACGTTGGGCCGTTGGAAATTGAGAAAGCTAAACGATTCTAAGGGTGGATAAATGAGCACTACATCATTAAAACCGTCTCCGCTTGGGCGCGGATTATCGGCTTTACTCGGCGATATTGACGCGTCGTTCAAGCCATCAGCCGGAGCACCCGGGTCCGCTTCGACGGGCGACGCTGCCAACGGCTTGCAGCGCCTCCCGATTTCCTACCTGCAATCGGGCAAGTACCAGCCGAGGACGCATTTCGACGATGAGGCTTTGTCGGAACTTGCCTCGTCTATTCAGGAACGCGGCATTCTCGAGCCGCTTCTGGTTCGCCCTATGCCCGGCGAAAAAAACAAATATGAGATTGTCGCTGGCGAGCGCAGATGGCGTGCGGCGCAGATGGCGGGTGTTCATGACGTTCCGGTGCTTGTGCGCGAACTCTCCGACCGTGAAGCCATGGAATTCGGTATTATCGAGAACGTTCAGCGCGAAGACCTGAACGCAATCGAAGAAGCCGAGGCATACAAACGGCTCCTTGAGGAATTTGGTCATACGCAGGAAAGACTTGCAAAGATAGTAGGGAAGAGCAGACCGCATATCACGAATATGCTTCGATTGCTGACTTTACCTAGTGAAGTAAGGGAAATGGTTTCAGATGGAAGGCTTACTCATGGCCATGCGCGCGCCCTTGTGGTGACGAAAAATCCCGCCGCGCTCGCAAAAGAAATCATCAAAAAGGGACTGAATGTCCGTCAAGCCGAGACGCTTGCAAAACGCGATCAGGATAATCCCGAAATTCACAAAAAACGGGCTAACCCGGACGAGGGTGCTGATGTTCTGGCCCTTGAAAAAGAGTTGGAGCGCGTCATTGGATTGAAGGTCAAGATAACCACCAAGGGTAAATCAGGCACGTTAACGCTTTTTTATACTGATTTGGACCAACTTGACGACATCATCAAGAAGCTTAGAAGCTAGGCCGGACCGCTTTTCAAAGTGTTGCGAGATCATTGAAAATGGTGCACAATCCAGCCTGTTTTTTGAAGGATTATTTATAGCCCATGAGTGCTCAAAACCAAGGCGGTGAACCCGGCATTCTTCTTGTGCTGCTGCTTTTGCTAATTGCGGTGGTGTCATACGTTTTTTGGCGCATGACTGGCGATTTCTGGCTTAACTATGTTTTGCGGTGGTTGCGCTGGGGAGAACTTTTCATCGTCAATCTTTTCACGCATAATTACGATGCATGCCTAACTTTCCTTCGTACCGCTCAGGTCAACGATCCGCGCCCGAGCGGCCAGGTCATTCAGGCTGCAAACGCGTGTTTTGGCGTCGATCTTCTCAGATCGCTTCCGCGTGAAGATTTATTGTCATACTATCAGCTTTCGCTTAATTCGCTTGCTCCCATCGCTGCCGAGGTTGAGCGCTATTATCGCTGGCCTGTTCTTTTCATGTTGCTATGGATTGGCGGGTTTAGCATCATGTTTTCCCCGCGCTATAAATTCATGACCAAGCATACTCTTGAAAGCCTGATTGCGACCCAAGCCAAGATGTGGCCAGTGCTCTCACCAATCGTAAAGCTGAATCCATCCAAATCAGGGCGTATTCTCGGGGGCACGGTGCCGGACAAAATCCCGCACTTCGGCGAAGCGCTTTCGCCCGAGGAATGGATTTCATGGCATCGCATCCCTGTGAATAATGGGATACCGGAGCGCGATGCTGTCCGGCGCGCGTTTATTCAGCAGTTGGGGCCGCGGTGGAACGGGATCGATTCTTTACCGTTGCACATGAAAGCCTTACTCGCGGGGTTCGCGCTCAGAGGCGCTCAGAAGCGCGAAGAAAGCGATACATTCTTAGGACGTATCTCAGAATGCTGGTTTCCCGACAAGGGCTTTCGTCCAGACCACGAGATCATCGCCGAGATCAAAAGAATTCTGAAAGATCCTGAAATCGGGGGAAAACTTCTGCCCGTCATGGATCAGCATGCTTGGCGGACAACGGCAATGCTTGGCGCATTGCGTTGGGCAAGGACTAATGGCGGCGTTCTTGCTCCAGCGACGTTTTTGTGGCTCCGCGCCGAAGACCGTTCCCTTTGGTATCCCTTGAATAACCTTGGGCGCCGTGCGTTTCACACCGAAGGGGCAGGGGCTTTGGCTCACTTTATGGCCGAGACTTCGGCAAAGAAGCCGCTGCCCATTCCGCGAGTCGACACTGCGGTTGTTACGCTTAATATGTATCTGCATGATCCGGATAAACGATCAATTCCCATCCCGCCGCGCGAGGAAGTTCGCAGGGCGTAAAAAAAGCCCGCTCTACTGAGCGGGCTTTTTCTTTACCGAAACTCTGTTCAATTCCTCCGGTCTCCGGAGAGCGTCAGCAAAAACTGGAAAGCGTTGACGAAATTCAGGTAAAGACTGAGCGCATTGAACACGGCCATTTTTTCGTTCGTCTCAATGCCATAGGACTCGGCATAGGTTTGCTTGATGCGCTGAACATCCCAAGCCGTTAAACCTGTAAAGATTACAACGCCAGCAACCGAAAGCATCCACTGCATCATAGGCGACAGCAAAAAGATGTTGACGACAGAAGCGATCAGAATGCCAAAAACACCCATGGCAAGAAATGAGCCAAACCCCGCCAGATTAGCTTTTGTTGTATAGCCCCACAGGCTCATTGCGCCGAAAGTGGCGGCCGTGATGAAGAATGCGCGTGCGATGCTGGCGTCGGTGTAAATGAGGAAAATTGCCCCCATGGACAAACCCATGGTACCGCAGAAAGCCCAGAACATCATTCTAAGGGATCCCAGACTAATCGTGTTCATACGGAAATTCATCACCATGATGAAGGCCAGTGGCGCGAGCATCACAAGCCATTTAAGCGGCGATCCGAAAAGAATTTGCGCCAAAGCGCTGTTTGCCGTGATCCAGGCAAGTGCGCCACTCAGCGCAAGGCCACCCGCCATGTATCCGAAAATGCGCTGCATATGCGCACGCAATCCGGCGTCAAATGTGACGCGGTCGAGACCGGCTACGCCGGAACGGAAAAAAGGATCGGTCATGGGATCTCCCTTGTCCAAAGTTAAACGCTTTTAAGAATATGTGCTTAAGAAAACCCGATTTCAACAGTAAACGGAAAGTGGAAGAATTTTGAAATGGATAAAAAAAAGACCGGGAATGCCCGGTCTTTTTCTTGAGTGTAAGAATTATGCTATGGCGCGATCGCCTTTTGTAAGACGTTCGATTTCGTCCTTGACGCCAAGTTTCATGGATTTCAACTTGGTTATTGTTTGTTGATCGGCACTCGCACGACAAGTTTCCTCATGCAACTGTTTGTCCAAATCAGCATGTTTTTTTTTCAAGGCTTCGATACGGTCTTCAAGAGCCATAAGTCCACTCCTCATGATTGAGAAAAAAGTTTTTAAATATTAACACACATAGATTTTTTATGCTCGAATAAAAGATGTTACGAAGCAAAAGAAAGAACGAAACAAAAGAGAAAATTTATTCCTTTAGAAAAAGTGAGCAAACTTTCATTTTTGGTTAGGCTATAGCCCCGCTTTTTTTCGGGGGTCGTAAACGTTCTTCTTGGCCCATTTTTCAACGAAATTGGAAAGATCTTGAGGCAAGGGGTCTGGAAGGACAATTTTGGGTTTCACAAACATGTCGCCGGGAGGCGTTGTCGCCACGCCTTTCCCCTTCAACCGCAAAGCTGCGCCCGAGCCGGAGCCCTTCGGGATTTTAAGCGTCACCTGCCCTGTCAGCGTTGGAACGGTCACCGATCCTCCCAAAATCGCTTCTTGCAGAGTAATCGGTAGATCAAGATAAATGTCTTTATCTTTTCTCGTAAAATACGGGTGCGGTTCAACGTGAAGCTCAATAATTGCATCGCCCGCGGATCCCCCGAAGCCTGCCAGTCCCTGACCTTTGAGGCGCAATTTGTGGCCATCCTCAACGCCGGGCGGAATCGCGATGTCAACCGTCTTATCGTTTGTCAGCGTAATTCTTTTTTTGCCCCCAAGGCAGGCGTCGATAAAGGAAATTGATACCGGGTATGTCACGTCGCTTCCGCGCATTCCGCCTGTTTCCGTGGGGCCGGCCCCGCCGGGCCGTCGGCGGCCTGCGCCCATGTTCATAAATTCAGCAAAAATATTTTCCATTCCGCCAAAATTGGAAAAAGGGTCTTGGCCTGATTGTCCGTAGCCCCCTCGTGCGCTTCGAAAGCCGCCGGTGAACGGACCTCCGCCACCAAAGCCGCGCTCCTGTCCTTGAGCATCAATGTCGCCGCGGTCGTATTTGGCTCGCTTTTCAGGATCGGAAAGAAGATCGTATGCTGCCGTGACTTCCTTAAATCGCTGTTCAATGTCCTTGCGTCCGGGGTTCACGTCTGGATGCAACTTTTTTGCAAGCTTCCGGTATGCGCTTTTAATTTCGTTTGCAGAGGCGTTTTTAGAGACGCCGAGGGTCTGATATGGATCGGGCATAGGTGAACATTAATAACTAACGCGGGAGCAGGAAAGAGGCATTTAGGACAAATTTCCACATTCAGCCAAAAACCCGGATTTTCAGAGAAACTTTCTAGCAGTAAAACGGCAAAAATCTACTCTTGTCTCAGTTCCTTTAGGGTCTGAAGAACGCCATTAGGATCAACCTCATAATGCTGAAGCGCGAAAGCGGATAATCCGACTGCGATTTCTCGCTCCGCGAACACGGCGCATTTGATGCCCATGCGCGCGACTTGACGCGCTTCGGTTCCTTCATGCACGCGAACCACGATCTTGAGGTTGGGATTTAAATGCCTCGCCAGAGTAATAGTCTGCCTTACCTGACCTCCCTGAGGCGTTGCGATAATAAGAAGTTTTGCGGACTCGGGATGTGCTGCGGCCATAACCAACTCGCGCGTGGCATCGCCAAAGATCACCGGGATGCCGTTGCGATGAAGATTCTCCGTGAGCCGCCGGTCTGATTCTATGGTGATGCACGGAATGCTGTTTTTGTTGAGCGCATAAGCTACGCGTTGCCCTACGCGACCATGTCCAACAAGAATGACATGCCCCGTCATCGGTTGCAACGCTTCGGGCATTGAACCCATTCCGTTCTTTTGCCAGCGCAGGAAAATTTTTGACGATTCCGAAAGCTTTCCCAGCCAGATGAAAATTCTCGACATGGCCGGATTTAAAATGATGCTGAGAAGCGCGACGGCGACAATAAAATCGCTATCCGCGCGGGTAAGAATGCCCCAATTGTACCCCATCTGGCTCAGAATGAACGAAAACTCTCCCACTTGTGAGAAAGTCGCGCCGACAAGCGCGGCAGACTGCGGCGGCGCATGCATAAGGACAAGCGTTGCAAATGTCACAAACCCCATTCCAAGCACAAGGATCACATAGTACACAACAATTTGAATCGGCATTCGAAAAAGGCTCTGCGGATCGAACAGCATTCCCGCGGACACGAAAAACAAAATGGAGAAAATTTGTTGCATCGACAGCGCTTCCGCCGCCGCATAATGGTTCAAATCCGTTTCTCCGATTACGACGCCCGCGAAGAACGCACCTAATGCGATGGAAACTCCAAAGAAAACAGCAGACCCATAAGCGATGCCAAGCGCGATAACGATGACCGCCAGAGTGAACAGTTCTCGCGAACCAACGCGAGCCACATAGCCGAGCATGCGCGGTATGTATTCGCGTGCGCCAAAAAGCATGACCGCCGCAAATCCCGCGATCTGGAGCACCATTTTTCCGGAACTGGCAAAAAGCGCCCCAAGATCAAGGTTTTTTCCGACAAAAGACGGCAGGATCACCATCGCTAAAACAACCGCGATATCTTGTACGACGAGCCAGCCAATGGCAACGCGGCCCACAAAGGAGGTCAATTGTTGCTTTTCTCCAAGCACATGAGACGAAATAGCCGTGCTGGCCACTGAAATTGAAAGCGCCAAGACAACGGAAGCGACGGCCTCCATCCCAAAAACGAAATAGGCAACACAAAAACCCAATGTGCCACCGAGAAGCATCTGAATGACCGCTCCGCGTAAAACGATATGTCGAACAGCCATAAGATCGCGAAACGAAAAATGTAAACCGACGTTAAACAGAAGAAGGGCGACCCCGACTTCCGCCAATTCAGAAGCTACGCTTTGATCGGCCACAATCCCTGTGGCTGCAGGCCCGATAAGAATTCCCGCGATAAGATATCCAAGCATCGGCGTAAGTTTGGCGACGCGAGTAGCTAATCCTCCCGCAAATGCCGCTAAAAGGCTGATGACGAGCGTGGATAAAAGTCCGCTTGGCTGAAATTCCATAATACACCGGGAGTTGAGCACGGAGACAGTCTGACTATTAGCGGAAGCTGCGGACATAACAAGCTCTTTAAGCGGGATCAGGAAATAGCCTTGCTGCAAGCGCATGCCAAAACGCAGGATGTTTCGGCCTTTCACGCTCCCGGTGTAGGGCTAAATATGGTATCATTTTAGTATTCTCAAATCCAACCGGGATCGCCGTGCAAAAGAAAACCGGCCCGCTTTCGCTCCTTCTGGAGTTTGCGATTTTATTTGTCGTCCTTCCGTTTCTTCTCTTTGAAATAAGATCAAGAACGGGAGTCTATATGGCCGCCTGGGGAAGCAGCGTTTATGCATTTATTATGCTCCGGAAAATGCCGGGGTTTTCCTTGCGCAAGCTCTGGCACGGCGAAGGATGGACGGATTCTGCGCGCCGCGCAGCGTGGGTGAGGTTTCTATTTTTCGCCTGTCTTTTAACTATTTTGACGGTAATCGCCATGCCAGGACGCTTCATGAGCATGCCAGTACAACGGTTTTCGGTTTGGCTGGCAGTAATGGGGCTTTATCCGGTTCTTTCCGTTATCCCCCAAGAAATTTTTTTTCGAAGCTTTTACTTCTCGCGCTATGGAAACCTGATCGGCAAAAAAACGCGTGCCGTTCTGATGAATGGCGTCCTTTTTGGCTTTAGCCACATCGTCCTGAACAATTGGATAGCGCCAGTTTTGTGCGTTATTGGCGGCATCATCTTTGCGCAAAGCTATCAGCAGCACCATTCGCTCAAATGGGCGGTCATCGAGCATTCCCTTTACGGCTGTTGGATTTTCACCGTTGGAATCGGGTGGTACTTCATCACAGGAAATTTTGTAAGCTAAGAACGATCGCGTAGCCCCCTGTTCAAAGAGTTCAAAATCGCTTTCATCGACGCAACGACAAAATTCGAATCGATCCCAATCCCGAATGAGGACTCCCACAGCGCGCTGCCTGTTTCGACATAAGCGATAGCGTTGGAGGTTGACCCCACTGTGGCGGCATGTTCGGTGTATGAGAGAATATCAAGCGGAAAGCCCAAGTGTGCAGAGAGCCCTTTCGTCAATGCGTCAAGCAATCCGTTACCTGCGGCCTCAAACGCCAAAGGTTTCCCCGTTTTCTGGAGCTTAAAGGAACCGCAGCATTGCTCGCCCACTGGTTTTTCCTGATAGCCGATGAATGCGAACGGCTCGATACACCGGACATACTCGTCAAGGAAAGCCTCAAGCACTTGCTGCGAACTAATTGCCTGCTTTGTTTTGTCCGTGATTTTCTGCACGACATGGCTGAACTCGGCCTGCATCTTTTTGGGCAAGGCAAACCCATGATCTTGTTCAAGAATAAATGCCACGCCGCCCTTGCCCGATTGGCTGTTAATGCGAATAATGGGTTCGTACGCCCGCCCGACATCGGCGGGGTCAATGGGAAGATAAGGAACCTCCCAAGCCTCGTTGTCCTTGCGCGCCCGAAGCCCTTTTCGGATGGCATCCTGATGCGAGCCTGAAAATGCGGTAAACACAAGATCCCCCGCATAAGGATGCCTGATGTGTACCGGGATCTGGTTGCAATTCTCTACCACTTTGACGATCTCGCGAATATTCGAGAAATCCAGCCCCGGATCAATTCCTTGCGAAAAAAGATTAAGCGCGACGGTCACAAGATCCGCGTTTCCCGTTCGCTCTCCATTGCCAAAAAGAGTTCCTTCAAGCCGTTCGGCTCCTGCCATCAGCGCCAGTTCGGAAGCGGCTACCGCCGTTCCCCGGTCGTTGTGGGGGTGCACGCTGAGAATTATGTTCTCGCGTCCCCGAACCTTGTTGGAAAAATATTCGATCTGATCCGCATAAACATTCGGCGTTGACATTTCGACGGTGGCCGGAAGATTGACAATGACTTTGTTGTCGGGAGTCGGCTGCCATACGTTAAGCACCGCTTCGGTGATCTCAAGCGCAAAATCAAGCTCGGTTCCGGTGAAACTTTCCGGAGAGTACTCGAGCATCCATTTTGTTTCCGGATGCTGTTTAACGCGCTCCAGGACTTGCTTTGCCCCCTGTACAGCAAGAGCAACGATTTCATGAGGCTCTTTTTGGAACACGACGCGGCGCTGAACGGGCGATGTCGAATTGTACAAGTGCATAATGGCCTGCGGCGCGCCTGAAAGCGCCTCAAAAGTCCGGTCAATCAATTCTTCACGAGCTTGGGTCAAAACCTGCAACACGACGTTCTTTGCCTTGCCTCGTTCGATCAGCTCGCGCGTGAAATCAAAATCCGTCTGCGAAGCCGACGGAAATGCAATCTCTATTTCCTTGAATCCGCACTTGACCAACATGTCGAAAAACATGTGTTTCCGGGCAGAATCCATCGGATCAATCAAGGCCTGATTGCCGTCGCGCAGATCGACGGCGCACCAGATGGGCGCTTTAACAAGCGTGCGCGAAGGCCATTGGCGCGACGGAAGGTCTATGGGGGAAAACGGACGGTATTTCTTGGACGGATTGATCTTCATGATATGTGCTTTCAATGTGCTTCTTGCCGCCTAGTTTTGGCGGCATGGGATCTGTCATGTGAATTGAGGAATGTCTATGTGCGCGCTAGCCGCGCAGGAGCAGCGTCAGCCCGAGGACGAGCTTGTGAGGCAAGAAGGAGATTGTGTCACTGCAAAACATGGTCTTAGCGTACGCTATGAAGCCTCCGAAGGTCAAGAAGATGCAAATGCAGATTTTTCAGCATTTTTGCTGCGTGAAAGCATTTTAATCTTCATACTGGCTTCCGGTTAATTAGCCAACACATCTTTCGTGCGTTGAAGTCTCTCGGCCTCGACTTTTTCTTCTTCAATAGAAGCCCAAATCGCTTTCCATGCTTCGCGAGCGTCATCAAGCAAGGCGTCGGGGTGTGCGGCTTTTCCGGCGCCCATATAGGTTGAAGACGAAAGAACTTCGTCAAGAACCCCTCGACTTCCATCATACGCGAATGGATCATCCGAAGCCGCAAGCGCTCGCCGAAGCTCTGACAGGGTAGGCTTTTCCTCATAACCTTGAGAAAGGAGATCGACTATTTTTTGCCTGAGCGCTTCAAAAGCAGGTGTATAAAAATCCACTAATGCAAAGTTTTCGCCAAACTCGTTAAATAATTCCGGGTGATTGACCATCAATGCGAGGAGAATTTTCTCTCTGGCCCGATGGCGATCCTGCGGAGGCCGCCTGGAGCCCATATAGGGCTTCTGCATCGCATCAGCGTTCCGGCCTCTTCTCAATTCTGCCGAGGGCTTCCAGCCAAAATTTTCATCTATTCGCTTCTTGAGTTCGTTTTTGTAAAGTTCACGCAATGGCTCGTCTTTGATCTGGTTGACGCGCTGTCTCAACATTGCCGTAAAAGCCCCTCGTTCCTCGGGCGTGCGGATCTGCCGTCTGGCCAATGAAAGATTCCAGAGCATGTCGATCATCGGCAGCGCTTGCTTAAGAATCCCATCAAATGCCGCTTTGCCCGATTTACGGATCAGCTCGTCTGGGTCTTTTGCCCCTGTGATGGTTGCGATGCGCAATGTTTGAGCCGATGAAATTAACGGCAGTGCCCGATCCACTGCACGCGCAGCTGCACGCAAACCCGCATTGTCTCCGTCGAAACAAAGAATGGGACTATAGTCCCGTGATGCGTCGCGGCTTTCGAGCGGGGGCGCAAGCTTCCACAGGACCTGCATCTGATCTTCCGTTAATGCCGTACCAAGCGGCGCGACCGCTCCGCTGTACCCCGCTTCAACAAGGGCGATGACATCCATATAGCCTTCGACGACAACGATGGGCTGGCCCTGCGACAAGGCCGTCCGCGCGCGCGAAAGACCGTAAAGCAAATGCCCTTTGTGGAACAGCGCATGGTCTGGCGAATTAAGATATTTGGGCTCGCCGTCGCCGAGCACTCGGCCACCGAAAGCCACCGTTCGCCCGCGCCTGTCTCCCACCGGGAAAATCACGCGGTGCCGAAAAAAACTGTAGTGTTCTCCCCGGTCCTCCGCCTTTTTGGCGAGCCCGACTGTTACAAGATCCTGTGGCTTGAAATCGGTTCCGTCGCGGCACATCGCGCGAATAAGCGACTGCCCATCGTTCGGCGCATAGCCCAGCCGAAACCGCCGGATTGCTTCGTCGGCAAGCCCACGGCTCTGCAAATAAGCCAGTCCTTCTTTGCCTGCGGGCAAAAATAGCTGCTCCTCGAACCACGCGGTCGCCTTTTCAAGCAGCAGATAAAGCCGCTTTTCGGCGTCAAACTTCTCGCGCTCGACCGGCGTGTCACGCGGCACCTGAAGACCCGCCTGAGCCGCAAGGGTCTCGACCGCCTCGGGGAAGCTTTGATGCTCATACCGCATCAGAAATCCGATAACGTCCCCATGTGCGCCGCATCCGAAGCAATGGAAAAACTGCTTGTCGTCATTAACGTAAAAACTGGGAGTCTTTTCGTTATGAAAGGGACAGCATCCTTTGAATTCGCGCCCTGCCCGAACCATGCGGATTCGCGCGCCGACAATGCCCGAAAGAGGCAAGCGGTTGCGTATTTCTTCAAGAAAAGAAGGAAGGAAAGACACTAGCCAAGCCGCTTTTTGACCAACGACCCCGCAAGCGAGAAGTCCATCTGTCCGGCGTAAGCCTTCTTAAGCTCGCCCATGACTTTGCCGATGTCCTTGACGCTCGACGCGCCGGTCGCCGTGATCGCTTTTTCGACCGCTTCTTTGATTGCGGCTTCATCCATCTGCTTCGGCATAAAGCGCTCGATCACCGCAATTTCTTCGCTTTCCTGCTTGACCAGATCGGCGCGGTTTCCTTTTTCGTACATTACAATCGACTCGCGGCGCTGTTTGACCATGCTCTGAAGCATTGAAAGGATCTCATCGTCGCCGATCCCCTCTTTGTTTCCCTTTGCCCGGGCGGCGATATCGAGATCGCGCATTTTCGAAATAATAAGGCGGGTTGTGCCCAAAGTGCGCTCGTCCTTCGCGCGAAGTGCGTCTTTCATCGCATCGTTTATTTGCGTGCGTAACATCGAATTTCTCCAAAAACAGGGGCCGTCCATTTATACCCCTCAGGCCCGCCTTGGTGCAAGAGGATGAAAAGACACAGAATTTGTTGAAGAACCTATCGCCCGAAGCTAAGCCGCCGGTAACTAAGCGCTTCGCCAATATGCAGCCGATTAACCCCTTCTTGCCCCCCGAGGTCGGCCAAAGTTCGTGCAACTCGCAGAACCCGGTGATAACCGCGCGCGGAAAGCTTCAGTTGATCGGCGGCGCGGGTCAGAAGTTCCCGGCCTTCTTGATCAGGCGCGGCAATGCGTTCAAGAAGCTCGCCGTCCGCTTCGGCATTCGTGCGAATAACCGCCGCATGGGGGTTGTCGTTTGCAAGGGCCTTGAACCGGGCCGCTTGAACTTCTCGCGCTGCGTAAACCCGCGCGGCAACGATAGCCGAGCCTTCGGACGCCGGAGGGAGGCTAAGGTCAGCCGCCGTGACTGCCGGAACGTCGATGTGAAGATCGATGCGGTCGAACAGAGGCCCGGAAATTCTGGATTGATAATCCGCCGCGCATTTGGGCGCTCGCCCACACGCGCGCGAAGGATCGTCCATGTGCCCACAACGGCAGGGGTTCATTGCGGCTATGAATTGCACACGTGCGGGGTAGGTAACATGATGGTTTGCGCGCGAGACAACGGCCCGTCCGGTTTCAAGAGGCTGCCGAAGCGCCTCTAGCGTGCCCCGCTGAAATTCAGGCAATTCGTCAAGGAAAAGGACGCCGTTGTGCGCCAATGAAATTTCTCCCGGCTTTGCCTTCAGTCCCCCGCCGATAAGGGATGGAAGCGAAGCGGAATGATGCGGGTCCCGAAACGGCCTGCGCCTCTTGAGCTTTCCTTCGTCGAGCAGTCCTGCAAGAGAATGAATCATCGAGACTTCAAGCGCCTCGTCCGGCGCAAGCGGAGGAAGAATTCCTGGGAGCCGCGCTGCCAACATGCTTTTTCCCGCGCCCGGAGGCCCGATCATCAGCATGTTGTGACCGCCCGCTGCAGCGACTTCAAGCGCGCGCTTCGCCGTTTCCTGCCCTTTAATATCGCGCAAATCGGCGATGGTGCCATCATCCGTCTGCATGTGCGGTTCGGGCCTGCCAAGCACTTGCGTGCCTTTAAAATGATTAATCAGCGCAAGGAGCGAAGGCGCGGCAAGGACTTGAAGGGCTTCCCCGGCCCAGACGGCTTCTCCGCCGTTTTTTGCGGGGCATATTAATCCCCGCCCTGCAGCATTTGCGTTTACAGCCGCGGGAAGAACTCCAGCGACAGGAGACAAAGCTCCATCTAACGCAAGCTCTCCAAGTGCCGTATAACCCGAAATCTCTTCAAGCGGAACGACGCCCATTGCCGCGAGCAAACCAAGAGCTATCGGCAGATCGAAATGCGAGCCCTCTTTAAGAACGTCCGCAGGGGCAAGGTTTACCGCGATGTGTTTGGCAGGAAGAGAGAGGCCGAGGGCGAACAGCGCCGCTCGAACGCGCTCCCGGCTTTCGGCGACGGCTTTGTCGGGCAGGCCTACGAGATTAAACCGAGGCATTCCCGAGGACATCTGAACCTGAACGTCGATATCGAGAACATTTGTGCCTTCAAAGGCAACTGTCGTAACGCGAGCAACCATGACATTGAATATATACAGGAGAAACGTGTAGCTCGTGTAGCATGCTCCCGCATAAAGAAAAAGCGGGAAGCCGAAGCCTCCCGCTTTTCTTCTAGAAATATCTCGAATTACTTAATCGAGAAGCCAAACCGAACTTTGCTGAGTGTGGTACGATTGCAACCGCCGATAGGAGCGCCATTGCCATCGTTTACCGTGGCTGCCGCAGCCTCTGTCGGTGAAACTTCATCCTGTAAGGGCGCGAACGTTGCCCCAGTCCCTGCATCACCAGTACCAATGGCTGCATCAGCCACGGCAGATGCTGAAAACAGACCGGGATCACGGTTTGCGCCCGCAATGCCTGCAATCAAGTTAATGCAGTTCGATTGAGGAACACCAGTTACCACGACAACGAACCCGTTCCCATCGCTTGTTGCAATAATACCCGAACGTCCATTGGGAAAGGGTCCAGTCGCTCCGCCGTTAAGATCGCTTGGAATTACGCCTGCTGAATTCAGATTTACCGTAATATCCGTTAAAGCTGTGTATCCCGTGCCCCCCTGTGAAGTGTAAAGTGTCCTGACGCCCTGAGCAATTTGCAGTATTGCCGTTTGTGCGTGCGCTGTACGTTGATTGGCGTAAACGCTTGAAGCCGCAGTCCAAATGGCGCCCAGGATCAGCCCCATAATACCAAGAACGATCGCAATTTCAGTGAGGGTAAAACCCTTCCTCGCTTGCGAGGGTTTGTTTTTTGAAAACATTTTTGCCGTCTCCTTGAGGTGTTGAGAATAGAAAAGAGGACGCGAGTCTATAATAGTCGAGGCCGAGCGTCGCTTGGCAATTTAAACGATACTTCTTAAAAATTGCTTAATCAAATCAATATTCGCCTGATTATCCCGTTTCTTGTCCCTAATAATTACTTACTTTTACTTTTCGGGGATTCGCCGGACCGTGCGAATGCGAATACGATTGACCCTGCTTTGTTCCATCTCAATGACCTCGAAGGAAACGCCTGGTCCTTGGATGATCTCCCCGACCTGAGGTACTTTTCCAGCCAAATGAGATACATAGCCGCCAAGTGTATCCACGTCTTCGGCGTCGACTCGCGGCAGAGAAATTTTCGTCTGTGTCTCAAACGCTTCAATGCCGAGTCGCGCATCGGCAAGCAAGGTTCCATCGGGGCGCGCAATAACAGGCGGCGGTGGCGGAATATCGTGTTCGTCTTCGATTTCGCCGACGATTTCTTCGACGAGGTCTTCAATGGTCACTAGCCCGTCAACGCCGCCAAATTCATCAATAACAACCGCCATATGCTGCCTCGTCTGCCTCATTTGCAGCAAAAGTCGAGACGCAGGCATCGACGGTGCGACATACATAACGGGCCGCAGAATATCCGGGATGACACAAGGTTTTTGCTGAGCGAGAAACGGCACTATATCCTTGACGTGCACCATGCCGATCACGTCGTCAAGCGTGCCTCTATAAATAGGGATTCGGCTATACCCGTTATTCGACATCTCTTCGGCAAGCTCTTTGAGAGAAGCGCTTGCGTCCAGCGCGACAATATCGGCGCGCGGAACCATACAGTCGATAACTTTGCGTTCACGCAATTTGATAATATTTGTAAGCAGCATCCGCTCAGCGGACGTCAGCCCAGATGCCGAAAGAGGATCTTCGACAAGCTCCTCCACCATTTCGCGCAGGGATTCCGCATCGGCCCGAGGACTTATAAAATGGATGACCTTTTGCCAAAGCCTAAGCCATAGGCTTCGCGGTGTTTCGGAAGGCGCAAGGGGAGTTGTTGATTTATCGGTTGCGCACATGGCCTACTTAGTTGTACGGGAGTCTGTGTAAGGGTCGGGCAGTCCGAGGGACGCCATAATCTCTATTTCGGCTTTCTCCATCTTCCTTGCCGTTGCCTCAGTTTCATGATTATAGCCCATGAGATGCAAAAGGCCATGGATGCCCAAATGAACCGCGTGATCGGGCACCTTTTTCCCCTCGTCTTTTGCCTCAAGGAATGTAAAGCGGTATGCAAGCGCGATATCGCCAAGCTCGAGCGCGGCCTTTTTTTTTGCTAATCGGCGAACGCGCGCAGGCTCATGCTGCGGGAAGGACAAGACGTTCGTCGCCTTATCGATTCCGCGGAAATCCGCATTCAGGCGTTTTACCGCCGCATCGCCAGTCAAAAGTATTGTCGCCGAAGCCTTCGCCTGGAGCGAAGCACCAAGATATTTTGCCGTTGCGCTTGCCGCCGCTTGCAGCTTTACGCGAAGACGGGGAAGGCGAAGCCACTTTTTTTCTTCTGTCAGGAAATTTAATAGTATTGTCATATCTGCCACGTAGAACACATTATTACGCATCGCATCCTTGCGCAAAGTTTATCTTTGGGTGTACTTGTGTCCAATATCCTTGCTTTCCTTTCTTACAAATGATCCGAAAAATTGCCATAGCGGTCTTCGTGTTGCCGTTTGCGTTGACGTCATGCAAGATGGCTCCTGAAGAGCCCAAAACCTTGCCAATGGCCGACTTAGCCCCTGCCGCAGGCGTTGCTCCCGGAAAAACGCTTATCCGCAAGCCGAAGGCGGATCTTGGAATTCTTTTAGGCGCTTGGGCCAGTCCCGAGATTAACGCGTCAATGAATGATTTAGATAGGGTTAAAAATCAACAGGCCGAAAAAAGAGTCACCAATGCCCCATCAGGCCAAATGGTAACATGGATAAGCCCCTCAACGGGAAATTCGGGAACCATCGTTGCTGTGCGCGATGCCTACGATAGCAGCGGGTCTTTTTGCCGTGAATTTCGCCAAACAGTCACGGTCGAAGGTATACAGAAACAGGGCCGTAGCATAGCGTGCCAGCAACAGGACGGAAGTTGGAAAGCCATGCCGCAATATGCGGGCGGATAAAATCATAATTTAGCATTAGAGTCACCATATCCCGGCTTAAGCGGTCTCTAGAAACCACTTTGGGCGAGAACCTTGCGAATGGACTTTAGTTCCGCGAGAAGGCCCTCGATTTCGCGACGCTTTTCAATCGTTAGCTCGGAAACCTGATGAGGCTGTGTTTTTACAATCTGCGTTGCCGCCATCTGTTGGGCCGTCGTCTGAATCGTGGTGGGAATCTGAGCTGTTGCTCGCGCTATCGAGGCAGCTCCGTTTTCTTTCAACAGCTTTTGGACGCCCCGAATCGTGAATCCCTGATTGTAAAGCAGGTCCTTGATGTCATGGAGTATGAGGATATCTTCCGGACGGTAATAACGTCGCCCCCCGCCGCGCTTAAGCGGTTTGATCTGCTGAAACTTGCTTTCCCAGAAACGTAAGACATGCTGAGGCAGAGAAAGTCCCTCTGCCACTTCACTAATCGTCCGGAAGGCAGTCGGCGATTTGGTTTCAGTCGAAAGAGGCAAAGAAGGCCTCTGCTCCGCCGAAGTTGAGAACAGTCCTTCGCTCATGCTTCACCCTTTGTTCCAAGAAGAGCGTGATTAATCTTGTCTTTCAGCACATGGCTAGCGCGGAAAATCAAAACGCGGCGCGGCTTGATCGGAACTTCTTCGCCGGTTTTGGGATTGCGTCCAACGCGTTGGCCTTTGCTGCGCACCTGGAAGCTGCCGAACGATGACAGTTTAACAGATCCTCCTTCGATGAGAGCGACGCTAATCTTTTCCAGAATTTCATCAACCAGCTTGGCTGAATCATTGCGCGATAAACCAACTTCCGTGAAAACAGCTTCCGCTAATTGCGCGCGGGTTACGGTCGTTTCAGTCATGGCGCATACTCCTCTGAAGAACTGATTCTTTAAAATCTAATATGGGTTAGCGGTTTGGTCAATCGGGTTAAAAAAGAGACTGGGTTATGAATTAAGATGCCTAAGAAATTTTCCCAGTTGATGATTGCTGCAAGCTCCTTGTGCGCTGCACTTCTACTCTCTTGATTAGCTCTACACGCGGCCCTACTGTGACATCTCCTTCCTTTCCCTTTCTCAAGGATACACAAAATGGCATCTTCTATTGTGATCGCCGGAGCCGCAAGAACGGCTATCGGTACCTTAAATGGCGGGCTCTCCTCTCTTACCGCTTCAGCTCTTGCTACCCTATGTATTAAAGAGGCATTGGCGCGCGCAAAAACAGCACCCAATGAAGTATCTGAAACTGTTCTTGGCAACGTCTTGGGGGCGGCTCAAGGCCAAGGTCCGGCTCGTTTTGCGGCGGTCAATGCAGGCATCCCGGTCGAACGCCCCGCCTATGCCGTTAACCAGATTTGCGGATCTGGTCTTCGCGCGGTTGCCAATGGTTTTATGTCGATCAAGGCGGGCGACTCCTCAATCGTCGTCGCGGGCGGCATGGAAAGCATGAGCCTTGCCCCGCACGCTCTTCTGCTTCGCCAGCCCACTAAGTTGGGCAATGCCGAGATGATTGACACAATGGTCCGTGATGGACTGTGGGACATCTTCAATAATTACCACATGGGCATCACGGCAGAAAACGTCGCAACCAAGTTTGGCATTACGCGCGAAATGCAGGACGAGTTTTCGGTTGCATCTCAGGCGAAGGCCGAAGCAGCGATTAAGTCTGGCCGGTTCAAGGACGAGATTGTTCCGGTCGTTATCAAGGGCAAGAAGGGCGACGTGACTTTCGACACGGACGAAAATCCACGCGCAGGGACGACTCTTGAAGGGTTGGCCAAGCTCAGGCCCGCTTTCAAGAAGGACGGGACCGTGACGGCGGGCAACGCTTCGTCGATCAATGACGGTGCGGCGGCAGTTGTTTTGATGACCGAAGAAGATGCGGCCAAGCGGGGGATTACGCCGCTGGCGCGGATTGTCTCGTGGGCGACGGAAGGAGTCGATCCGGCGATTATGGGAACGGGGCCGATCCCCTCTAGCCGCAAAGCGCTACAAAAAGCGGGGTGGAAGGTCGGCGACCTCGATCTTATCGAGGCCAATGAAGCGTTCGCGTCCCAGGCTTGCGCGGTTAACAAGGAAATGGGCTGGGATACATCGAAGGTCAACGTCAACGGCGGCGCTGTGGCGTTAGGTCATCCTATCGGCGCATCGGGAGCGCGCATTCTCGTGACCCTTTTGCATGAAATGCAGAAGCGTAACGTCAAAAAAGGCCTTGCCACGCTGTGCATCGGCGGAGGCATGGGTATCGCGATGTGTGTCGAGAGATAGTGCTTGGAGACCAAGGCTCGGGAAAGCCTGAGCCTTGGTCTTAGACTTGACTTTTTCAATCTTTTTATGGAGATGGACATGAGCAAAGTGGCGGTAGTGACAGGCGGAACGCGCGGGATCGGCGCGGCGATCTGCGAGGCTCTGGACAAGGCCGGATATAAAGTCGCGGCGACCTATGCGGGCAACGATGACGCAGCCAAGAAGTTTACGGAAAAGACGGGGATACCGGCGTTCAAGTTCGACGTCGGCAGCTTTGATGCCTGTAACGAAAACATCAAAAAGATCTCCGATGAGCTTGGCCCGATCGACATTCTTGTCAACAATGCCGGCATCACACGCGACGGGTTTCTGCATAAGACTACGCCGAAGCATTGGCATGAAGTCGTTCAGACAAATCTGGACTCTGTGTTCAATATGTGCCGATGTGTGATCGAAGGGATGCGCGAGCGCGGGTTCGGGCGCATTATCAACATCAGTTCGATTAACGGGCAGTCGGGCCAGGTCGGGCAAACGAACTATGCGGCTGCCAAGGCAGGCATCCTTGGCTTCACCAAAGCGTTGGCTCAAGAGTCTGCGAGCAAGGGCATCACAGTTAATGCCATCGCGCCGGGGTATATCGAAACCGAAATGGTTCGAGCGGTTCCGCCTGAAGTTTTGGCAAAGATCGTGGAAAAGATACCGGTAAAGCGGCTCGGCAAGGCCGATGAGATTGCTTCAATGGTTTTGTTCCTTGCTTCCGACAAAGCGGCATTTGCCACAGGGGCAACCTTCTCCATCAATGGTGGGCAGTACTTCGCCTAAAACAGGGCAAGAAAAGAAGCAAAACGCCGCCTTCGGGACCGGAGGGCGGCGTTTTTCTATTTTGATGTTCTTGACCTGCGCATGCAAAGAAGCTATTTGCGCTTGTTCGGAAATGGTGGAAATCCGGCCAGACTTTGTCTTTAATGTTTGGCAACGGGTGCGTAGCTCAGCGGGAGAGCATTACCTTCACACGGTAGGGGTCACAGGTTCAATCCCTGTCGCACCCACCACTTTCTTCAAGTGGTGTATGGACTTAGTCCAGACCCTTCTTTTTCCCAAAACCGTTTTCACCGTCTCAGGTAGTACCTAGGTAGTTAGCGGCCTTAAAAGCCGAATGAAGACAAGCTCCGGCAATCGGCGTGAACAGTCAAGATTTTCGTTTTCTCCCCTTGTATCTTTGAGAACCCGACCTATCTCGATCTTACTGTCAGGCGCTAGCTCAACGGTAGAGCGTCCGATTGAAGATCGGGATGATGGGGGTTCAAATCCCCCTCGCCCGCTAAGATAACTCGCCGAGGCCCTTTTCCCTCATTCTCCACCCCAAAAATAGATCGGCATCCATATTTTGGGCCGCCTCAACCATGGATTGAGCTTGAAACAATATGGCGCTATCATTCCTTTCTCGGAATGATCGGCAAGGCGGAAAACAAATGGCAACTGTCGCAGCGCAACTTGAAACAAGCCGTCAGGCTCTTCTTGATTTGTCTTTAAGAAATAGGCTTCTCAACGTTCCCAGACAGAAGAAAAGCGCCAAAACAATAGAAATCTGCGACGAGAAAGCCACGGAAACCTATCGTTTATTGGTATCCGAAGGGAAAACCCTGACCTTTCTTCCGGGAAGGGAGAAGCAAAAGGCGGCAGTGGATACAAACATTGACCCCGCAGCGCAACCTCAAGAAGACGATGATTTTGGAGAGTTGCCCCAACCGGAAGATGATGAGGTTTCCGAAAATGGCGTTGCCCAACGTCACCAAGATCATCGGTTGCAAACTTTGCTGACTTCGGAAGGTTTACAAAAGCGCCTTCTTTCCCTTTATTATGATGCACGAACCTTTGAAGAGGAACAGGGCGTCAACATTCTCTATCTCGCTATAGGGATGTTGAAGTGGTTCGAAGCGGAAAGCTCCGATGAAGCGCGTTATGCGCCGTTGTTTTTAGTACCGGTAACCCTTGATCGTGGAAACGCCGCACAGAAATTCAAATTGCGTTGGCGCAATGAAGATTGCGCAGCGAACCTTTCGTTGCAAGCTAAGTTAAAAGCTGAATTCGGCCTTGTTTTGCCCGATTTGCCTCAAACCGACGAACTCGACATTTCTGCCTTTATGAACTCCATTCGAATGGCGGTTGAGGCACACAAACGATTTGAAGTTATCGAAGACGATATGGTTCTTGGCTTCTTTTCATTCGCTAAATTTCTTATGTACCGTGATCTTGCCCCGGAAGTTTGGCCCGACGACGGGAAGATTGACAAAAACGCGCTTGTTGCAGGATTGCTTACCGATGGGTTCCCTGTAACGGACGGTATGATCGGCGAAGACGAAAATATAGACCAATTTTTACCGCCGGAACGAATCCTACATGTCATGGACGCCGACAGTTCTCAGGCGCTTGCGATTGAAGAAGTGCGTCGCGGAAGAAACTTGGTCATTCAAGGACCGCCGGGGACAGGAAAATCCCAAACAATTACGAACATAATCGCTAACGCGGTTGCGGACGGTAAAAAAGTTTTATTTGTTGCAGAAAAAATGTCTGCTTTGGAAGTCGTCTTCCGCCGCATGACGAATATTGGCCTTGGCTCCCTTTGTCTTGAACTTCATAGCAATAAGTCCAACAAACGGGCGGTTCTCGAAGAAATCCAGCGCACCCGCGAAATCGGGCGACCCAAAAACTGCAACGGACAAGAAACGCTTGCTCAACTGGCCTCCCTTCGAAATAAGCTCAATGAACACGCAAAAGTTCTACACCAGCAACACCAGCCTTCGGGATTGACGGCCTATCAGATTATTGGGGAATCCGTTCGTCTTCGACAAAACAAGATCGACGTTCGCGGCGTCGTTCTAGAATGTCCTGAAAATTGGTCTGCCGCCGACAAAAAGGACAAAAAAGAGCGCCTCGCCGATATAACAGCCAGAATCAAAGAAATCGGCTTTCCCGTGCAACATCCTTGGCGCGGCGTTCGTCGTTCGCAGTTGTTGCCCAACGAATATGATCGTCTTTGTGACAGCCTATCGGACCTTCAAAACCTGTTCGAGGCCATCCTAAATAATGCCGTCGAGGTCGAACAAAAAATACCTTCAACCGAAAGCACCCTTCACTCCCTTAATGTCGCCGCGAGTGCGGCAAAGGCGGCATCGAATTTACCGGAAGCGGACATTTCCGCGTTTGGGGACTCGTTGTGGCAAAACGGCCTTTCTTTGCTTGGGGATATTGTCCAAAGCGGTTGCAAATATTCGGCTTTGGCAGAAAGGCTTGCAAAAGACGCGACGCAACTGGCGTGGAGCACCGACCTTACGGGATGCAGAACACAAATCGCTTTGCATGGAAAGTCATTTCTTCGAGTCTTCTTCCCCTCGTATCGACAGGCAATAGTTCTGTTGACCTCGATTGCATCCGGCCCCCTGCCAAAAAAATACGAAGACCGCTTAGCTTTTGCCGACGACATAATCTCCGCGCAACAACTAGCTGCACTTCTAAAAGAGCATGATGAGGCCGGACGAAAAGCTTTTGGGAAACTGTGGCAAGGCACCCATTCCGACTGGGCAAAACTCGATAACGTTCTTGCATGGAGAAAATCCGTTCCCGATACTTTATCCCCGAATGATTTTCTTGTCTCTTGTTCGAAGATTGAAAATGCCCCCACGCTTAGCGTCCCGGCCTCTAGCTTGGAAAAGCTATTGCCGGAGTTTTTCTCTAAATTGTCTGAATTGTTCAGGACTTTGCAGCTCGATGTACGCGCTGCGTTTGACGTTTCGACCGTCGAAGCAATTAACCGGGACGCTTTGCACGAAAGGCTAACGAGTTGGGCAAGGAATACGGAATCCCTTTCCAAGTGGATTTCATTTAATGGTCGATACGATGCGATATGCGAAGGCGGGCTTCGTACCCTTGGCGAGAGGTTGTGGAAAGGAACTTTGCTGCCGGATGAGGCGCACGACGTTTTCGAGCGGGCTTATTACGATACTTTAACGGAAGTCGTGTTTACGGAGCATCCGCTATTGCGGGAATTTGATGGCGAACTTCATGCCAATTTGGTTGAAAATTTCCGCGCTAATGATTTGCATCGGATCGAACAGGCTAGAATTGAAATTCGACAGAAACACTATAATTCGTTGCCGCGAAGCGAAGGGGGCATCGGCGCACTTGGAATCTTGAATGGGGAGATTTCAAAGAAGCGCAATCACCTTCCCATCCGTCAATTGCTTAAACATGCCGGTCTTGCCATTCAAGCCATTAAGCCGGTCTTTATGATGAGTCCTCTTTCCGTCGCTCAATTTCTTGAACCGGGATCAATGACTTTTGATTTGCTTGTTATGGACGAAGCCAGTCAGGTTGAGCCTGTCGATGCGCTTGGCGCGATTGCCCGTGCGAAACAAATTGTCGTTGTTGGCGACTCGCGCCAATTACCTCCGACAAAGTTCTTTTCACGTGTGACCGACAATGCAAACGATAACGATGATGACGACAACGCTGCGCTTGCGGTGCAAGATGTTGAAAGCGTTCTCAACCTATGCGTGGCACGGGGTTTCCCACAAAGCATGCTGCGATGGCATTACCGGAGCAGACACCAGTCGTTAATTGCTGTATCCAATCGCGAATTTTACGAAAATCGCCTCTTTATCATTCCCAGCCCCTATGATGCGGCTTCGGGCATGGGGTTGAAGTTCAATTATCTTCCGCAGGCAACATTCGATAGCGGCGGTACGGCAACGAATCCGCAAGAAGCCAAGGCCGTAGCTAAAGCGGTAATTCAACACGCGAAGGATTATCCGCATTTATCCCTCGGCGTGGGAACTTTTTCGATCAAACAGAAACAGGCGATTATCGATGAGCTTGAACTCTTACGCCGTATGCACCCGGAAACGGAGACTTTCTTTACACAGGCGCATATCGACGAACCATTTTTTGTTAAGAACCTCGAAAATATTCAGGGCGACGAACGCGACGTAATCTTTATTTCTGTCGGCTATGGGCGCAATTCAAGCGGCTATATGGCAATGCGTTTTGGCCCCCTTAGCTCAGAGGGCGGCGAGCGTCGCTTAAACGTTTTGATTTCTCGCGCAAAGCGTCGGTGTGAGCTTTTTTCTTCGATTACTGCCGACGACATAGATTTGGAAAGAGCAAAGGGCGCAGGCGTTTCGTCCCTTAAACTCTTCTTGAAGTTTGCACAGACGGGCAAGCTTGATTTTGGACGCACAACGGAACGTGAAGCGGACTCGGTTTTCGAAGAACAAGTTGCCGCCGCTTTGCGGACGCGCGGGTACGACGTTAAAACCCAGATTGGAATTGCCGGGTTCTTTGTTGATCTCGGAATAGTCGATCCCGAAAAACCCGGACGCTTTGTCCTTGGCATTGAGTGCGACGGCGCAAGTTATCATAGTTCCCGTTCTGCTCGTGATCGCGACAGGTTGAGACAGGCGGTTCTTGAAGACCATGGATGGATAATCCATCGTATATGGAGTACGGACTGGTTTCGGCGGCCCAATGAACAGCTCGAAAAGACCGTAGCCGCAGTAGAACAGGCCAAGAAAAACCTTGTTGCACAAGAACAGGAAGACGAAAGGCCAAAAGCAAAGCAGGTTTTTGAGATCGTCTCTTACGACGACGGAAACATGCTCAATGTTCTTGTAAGCGTCGGAGAGAAAAGCCTATCGGTTCCATATCAAGAAGCCGTTGTCCCCGTTCCGTCTCATCGTGAACCGCATGAATTGGGGGATAATGAAATGGCAGAGATTGTTGCAAAGATTGTCGAAGCCGAAATGCCGGTCCATGAAAGCGAAATTATTACCCGTGTTCGGACCTTATGGAATCTTGGTCGCGCGGGTAGTCGCATACAGGACAAAGTAAAAGCGGGGTTAGCCCATGCGGTTCGGCGCAATCTTGTCGCAAAAGACGGGGAGTTTTATTTCAAACAAGATGCGGAGATAAAGGTTAGAGATCGCGGAGCCGTTTCGTCTCTTGGCCTAAAAAAGCCGGAGAACCTGCCACCCAGTGAAATTAAAAAGGCTGTTCTGACCGTAATCGAAACAAACTTCGGGGCGGAACGAGAGCAGCTCCCAACGGAGATTTTGCGTTTGTTCGGCTTTAAATCGTCCAGCGCACAGTTGCGCGAAGTTATCGAAGCACAAATTCAGGATTTGCTAACGCAAGAACGGCTTTGCCAAAAAGGCAACACATTACTTATGTGCGAAGGGAAAAAGGCTGTGGGTCATTAAAGGAGGCGGCAAACTATGGGACAGGTTTCTTTTCGGCGTTATACAAATCTAGCGGCGACAATACATATCCTGAGCAGTCGATGCATTACGCTACTGAATCCCTCAACGTGGGACGATAAAAACGACGTGCACTTCATGGCCGAATATAAGCGACGCAAGAATGCAGAAACGGTCCTTGCTTTATGTTTTGCTCAATCCTCGGAGACATATCACCATTGGAGGGTATTTTCGAATGGCTCGGACGGCGTAAGTATTGAATTTGACCAAGATAAACTCTTGTCACATCTTAAAGAAGATCCAAAAATTTTGATGAAGGAAGTGGCCTACAAACGCATCGAGGATGTAAAAAACTCAAAGACGATAAAACTTGAGGCTCTTTTGCAGAGTTGGTGGGTGAATTTTGGTAATTTTGGGGATTTTTACAGTTCCGGCAAGCTCATTGTCAGGATTTTGAGTTTGAGATATTCCTCGTCGCGGAGGCCGAAGGCGCGGCG
>JAQVZU010000043.1 GCA_028708035.1 Alphaproteobacteria bacterium | reverse complement strand
AAATCTTCGGATTCTTAAGCGCTTCCTCCTGAAGGATCTTCTCGGCGCGGAACTCATGGCGGCGGTGGATAAGCGTCACCTTGCTGGCGAACCGGGTCAGATAGATCGCTTCCTCGAGCGCCGCGTAGCCGCCCCCTACGACCGCGATCTCCTTGCCGCGATAGAAAAAGCCGTCGCACGTCGCGCAGCCCGAGACGCCGAAACCCCAGAATTTCTTCTCACTCGGAAGTCCAAGCCAACGCGCCTGAGCCCCCGTCGCAATAATCACCGTATCCGCGACATAGGTGTCGCCCGACTCGCCTTTACAGGTGAAAGGCCGCTTGCTGAAGTCGACCTCCACGATGGAGTCAGAGATTATTTCCGTCCCCATTCGGGTCGCCTGAGCCGCCATCTGCTCCATAAGCTGAGGCCCAAGAATCGGCTCGGCAAAGCCGGGATAATTTTCGATTTCGGACGTTATGGTTAACTGCCCGCCCGGCTGCATGCCTTGGACGAGAATCGGCTTGAGCTGATTCCGGGCGGTATAGATAGCCGCCGTGTACCCGGCAGGACCCGCGCCGATGATAAGGACTTTTGTGATACGTTCCATAAACAACCTCTATCGAATCTTCCTTCGAAATCAACTTAATTATTAACACAGCCAAAGGAAAGACATTGCAGCCATTTTTCTACCGCATTTACAGTTACTTCGTCTTGAACTAAGATAACTCCGTGTTTTAATTGAGGTAATTATATGGTCGCCCATAATGGAAAAGTACTAGAAGTCACGAACGAAGAGTTTGCCTCTGCTTTCGGCATTGTGATGTGTCATCTGCGCGCAAGGGAAAAGAGTCGACCTCCGAAGCATTCCATATTCAGCGCAGGCATTTGGAATGCTGCAGAGCGAGTTGTATCCAAGCCCGGACGCTGGACCTTATCAAAGCTCGCAGAAGAGAAAAACTCCAGTCTCAGCCCCACTTCAAAGCTTTGGGCAATCAAACTCTTTGAGAAGGACATTGCATGGCAGGAGAAAGCTGGATTTCACAGTGAAGTGCATAACAGCCTAAATTTAAAGAAATTTAGTCTTATCTGGATTGAAAAAATGGCCGATATTTTTCATCGGCTTGATTGCCCAACAATAGCATCCCACTATCAAGAGGAAATTCCCAGTCCGGAACGAAAGCTCCAAGTAAATTTAAATAGGAAAGGAAAAGACTTTTTGTAATAAGTCTGCACTTAAAGCATTCTTGAGACCATCTTATCATGCCAAATTCTGGAAAAAAATAAGCGTTTTAGGCATTCCCAAACTTGCCGCATGTGCTAAATATGCTGTCCTTGATACTTTCTCTCGTTCATTCAACAGGTTGCTTCAAAATGGCTCAGCCCGAAACCTCTCTTATGGATCGTCTGACTTCTCTGGCCAAGCGGCGCGGATTTATCTATGCGGCGTCGGAAATTTACGGGGGGTTAAACGGCTTCTGGGATTTCGGCCCGTTAGGGGTCCTGCTTAAGAACAACTTGCGCGACGCCTGGTGGCACTCGATGGTCGAATGCCCCCCGCTGGGGCCGGATGGCAAGCCTATTTCCATCGTCGGGGTGGATACGTCGATCATCCAGCATCCGAGAACTTGGGAAGCTTCGGGGCATGTCGCTGGGTTCACCGACTTGATGGTTGATTGCCGGGAATCGAAGCGGCGCTATCGTGCGGATCACATTAATGTCTACCGCGTCAAATATGAGGGCGGGGAAGGGCAAGCCGGATCTCTCTATCTGAGCACTCTGGAGGGAGGCGAAGAGGCTTTAGATTTCATAAAGAAGAAAGCGAAAAAGATTATCCGGAAACATGAGGAAGACGATTCGTCGGTTAAAGTTCATCTGGACGTAGACGAAGCAGTTCCTTTTACACAAATAGAATTGGGCGACCGAGAAAAAGTCATCGGCCCTGATGCCAAAAACCCGGGAACTCTTACAGAGCCTCGCGCTTTTAATCTGATGTTCGAGTCTTATTCCGGTGTTTTCAAGAACGAAGACTCAAAAGTCTACCTCCGTCCCGAAACCGCCCAAGGCATCTTCCTTGAGTACAAAAATATCCTCGACACCTCGCGCGTCAGGCCGCCGTTCGGGGTGGCTCAGGTGGGCAAGTCGTTCCGCAACGAAGTGACTCCGCGCAATTTCATCTTCCGCACGCGCGAGTTCGAGCAGATGGAAATGGAGTTCTTCTGCCCTCCCGAAGACGGCATGAAGTGGTACGAGTTCTGGGTCGCCGAGCGCTTGCGCTGGTGGGAAGCCCAAGGCGTATCGAAACAGAACCTTTTCCGCCATGAGATTCCGGAAGCCGACCGGTCGTTCTATTCCGCCGCGACGTCCGATCTTGAATACAAGTATCCGTTTACCGATCCGAACTTCGGAGAGCTCGAAGGCGTCGCGTACCGCACGAATTACGACCTCACCCAGCACCAGAAGTTCAGCAAGGTCAACCTCGAATACGTCGATCAGGAGAACAAGCGCCGCTACACGCCGCACGTCGTCGAACCCGCGAGCGGCCTGACGCGCGGTGTGCTTGTGTTGCTTTGCGAGGGCTATCGTTACGACGAAAGCCGCCCCTCGCCCGAATGGCTTAAGATCAAGCCGAGCCTCGCACCGATCAAGGCGGGCATCTTCCCGCTGGTCAACAAGGACGGCATGCCCCAAGTGGCCGAAAAGCTATACATGGACCTGCGGTGCAAGTTTATGTGCCAGTACGACGCCAAGCAAAGCATCGGCAAGCGGTATGCGCGCATGGACGAGGCAGGCACGCCCTTCTGCATTACCATCGATGGCGACACATTGAAGAACCAAACCGTGACCATCCGCGACCGCGACACCGCGCAGCAGGAACGCGTCGCGTTGGATAAGGTTCAAGAATATCTGAGCCAAAAAGTGGCGGAATAAAACAGGCTGGCAAAATCTTTTCCGATGACTATACCTCTTGCAGTTCAAAAGTTGGAATCGCCGTTAGCTTGCCTCTCCCCTCGCGGGAGGGGGGGATCCGCAAAAGCAACGTTTATAAAAGAACAACCGTTCTTGCGGAACTCCCCCCTCCCTAACCCTCCCCACGAGGGGGAGGGAATTTTTCGCCAACTCTTGAAGTGCGATAGGTATAGAAAAGTCGATAAAGAAGAAAATGGGATGCCCGCCTTCGCGGGCATGACGGCGTCTTTTGCGAGTCCCTTCTTCAGAAACCGTCATTCCCGCGAAAGCGGGAATCCATCTGCGAGCGATAGCGAGCGCAAGACTTGCACAGCCGCGATACGAAAACAGCATGGAGTCATACGCCGCGCAGACGCGCGGCGATGGATTCCCGCTTTCGCGGGAATGACGATGGCTTTGATAAAGCGCAGAAATATCACTAACTTGGAGATGTATTATGGCTGCACAGAAGCATAGGTGGGTTTACCGTTTTGGGAATGGCAAGGCCGAGGGCCGCGCCGATATGCGCAATTTATTGGGAGGCAAAGGCGCAGGGCTTGCCGAAATGTCGAACTTGGGGCTTCCTGTTCCTCCGGGGTTTACTGCGACCACCGAGGTCTGCACCTACTATTATGCGAACAAGAACGCCTATCCCAAAGAACTGAAATCTCAGGTCGAAACCGCGCTTGCGCAGGTCGAAAAGCTCACAGGCTCAAAATTCGGCGACGCCAAAAATCCGCTACTTGTCTCGGTTCGCTCCGGCGCGCGCGCGTCGATGCCGGGAATGATGGATACCGTCCTGAATCTCGGTCTTAACGAGAAGACCGTCGAGGGGCTTAAGGATCAAAGCGGAAATCCGCGCTTCGCTTACGACAGCTACCGCCGCTTCATTCAAATGTACAGCAATGTGGTCCTTGGCCTTGAGCACCATCTGTTCGAGGAAATTATCGAAGACGTCAAGCGCGTGCGCGGCGTCGCTCTCGACACCGAACTGACGGCGGACGACTGGAAGGAAGTCATCGCCTCGTATCTTGACACCGTCAAAAAGCACCTTGGAAAGCCCTTCCCGCAAGATGTTCATGACCAGCTTTGGGGAGCCATTGGCGCGGTCTTCGGCAGCTGGATGAACGCGCGCGCCATCACGTATCGCAAGCTGAACGATATCCCCGAAGATTGGGGCACAGCCGTCAACGTCCAAGCGATGGTCTTCGGCAACCGGGGCGACGATTGCGCGACGGGAGTCGCTTTCACGCGCAACCCCTCGACAGGCGAAAACGCTTTCTATGGCGAGTACCTTGTCAACGCGCAGGGCGAAGATGTCGTCGCTGGCATCCGCACGCCGCAGAACCTCACCGTCAAGGGCAAGGAAGAGCAGCGCTCCAAACTTCCCGCGATGGAAGAAGTTATGCCGAAAGTTTTTAAGCAGCTATGCGATGTTCGCAAGAAGCTGGAGAAGCACTATCGCGACATGCAGGATATCGAGTTCACGGTTCAGCAAGGCAAGCTTTACATGCTGCAAACCCGCACGGGCAAGCGCACGGCGCAAGCGGCGCTGAGGATCGCGGTCGAAATGGTGAAAGAAAAGCTGATTAACGAAAAAGAAGCCGTGATGCGCATCGAGCCCAAATCGCTCGACCAACTCCTCCACCCCACGCTCGACCCGAAAGCCAAGAAGCAGATCGTCGCCAAGGGGCTCCCCGCCTCTCCGGGCGCGGCGTCCGGCAAGGTCGTCTTTAACGCCGACGAAGCGGAAGAACTGACGAACAAGGGCGAAAAAGTCATTCTCTGCCGCATCGAGACAAGCCCCGAGGACATCCACGGCATGCATGCGGCCAAGGGCATCGTGACCAGCCGCGGCGGAATGACCAGCCACGCGGCGGTCGTCGCCCGAGGCATGGGCCGTGCGTGCGTCGCGGGCGCGGGTGATTTGCACATGGACTATGCGAAGCAGCAGATGACCGTAAAGGATACCATTATCAAGAAGCTCGATATCGTCACCATCGACGGTTCGACCGGCGAAATCATGCTGGGCGAAATTCCGACCGTTCAGCCCGAGCTTTCCGGAAACTTCGGCACCCTTATGGGCTGGGCCGACAACATTCGCCGCTTGAAAGTCAGGACCAATGCCGAAACGCCGCTTGACGCTCGCACAGCGCGCAAGTTTGGAGCGGAAGGCATCGGCCTTTGCCGCACCGAGCATATGTTCTTCGACGTCGATCGCATCACCTCGATGCGCGAGATGATCGTCGCCGATGACGAGCAAGGCCGCCGCGCCGCGCTTGCGAAGCTTGAGCCGATGCAGAAGCAGGACTTCGTGGACCTGTTCACGATCATGGAAGGCCTTCCTGTCACGATCCGCCTGCTCGACCCGCCCTTGCACGAGTTCCTCCCGCACGAGGAAACCGAAGTCGCCGCCGTCGCCTCGGCGGCAGGCGTTTCCGCCGAAAAGGTCAGAAAGCGCACGCAGCAACTTCACGAAGCCAACCCGATGCTCGGCCATCGCGGGTGCCGTCTGGGCATTTCCTACCCCGAGATCTACGAGATGCAAGCCCGCGCCATTTTCCTCGCCACCGTTGCAATGGCCAAGAAGGGCAAAAATATCGTGCCCGAGATCATGATTCCTCTTGTCGCCACGCGCAAAGAGCTTGAGATTCTGAAAAACATGGTTGACCGCATAGCCTCCGAGATTTCGGAGAAGTCCGGCGTCAAGCTAAAGTACCTCGTCGGCACGATGATCGAGCTTCCGCGCGCGGCCCTTCGCGCCGGAGAGATCGCCGAAATCGGCGAGTTTTTCAGCTTCGGCACCAACGACCTGACGCAAACCACCTTCGGATTGAGCCGCGACGACGCCGCGAAGTTCCTGCCGGATTACTACAAGGCGAACATTTTCGAGCACGACCCCTTCGCCTCGCTTGACCAAGACGGCGTTGGCGAGCTGGTGAAGCTTGCCGCCGAACGCGGGCGCGCGACGCGCAAAAACATCAAGCTTGGCATCTGTGGCGAACACGGCGGCGACCCGGCTTCGGTGAAATTCTGCCACCGCGCGGGACTGAATTACGTCTCTTGTTCGCCCTACCGCGTGCCCATCGCGCGGCTCGCGGCGGCTCAGGCGGCGATTGAGGAAAAGCGCGCGGCGGCGAAGAAGAAAGCGGCGTAGGTTTATCACTCCTGCGGGAGAGGAGTGTCGCTTTCCCGCAGTTGGTAATTATTTTTTTATTTATTCGGAGGAGTAAAATGCAGGCCCTTAAAGGAAGACAGGTCCTTATTGTCGGCGGTTATGGCGAAATCGGGAAAGCCTTAATTCCGGCGCTGAAAGAACAAAAGGCCGAAATCATCATTGGCGATGTCAAAAAAAACCGATCGGCCACCTTTGAAGGAATCCCCTATTTTCGTCTTAACGCTTCGGCCCCCGATTCAATCGAAAAATTCCGAGCCCACATTGAAGGCTCCGGTTATCAGTTGGCTCATGTCGTGAATGTAGTGGGCGGACTTAAAGAGAGCGGACTCACGGATATGTTCAAAACAACATCGAAAGAAATTCTCAAAACCGTGAACACTAACCTTCTTAGCCAACTGTACATCGTCCACGGTCTCGCGCAACACATCAAAGAGACGCCAGGCGACAAAAGCTTCGTAAGCGTCGGCTCGGTTAATTCGCAACTTGGCTTTAGCATTCCATTCTACAGCGCGGCAAAAGGCGGAATGCTCTCCTTCGTCAAGCCAGCAGCCATGGACCTAGGAAGATATGGCATTAGGATCAATGTCGTTAGCCCCGGCACGATCATTACGGAATCAACCAAAAAGCAACCTAAAGATTTTGAAGACCGCAAAAAATCCGCCGCCTTAGGCCGCCTATGCACAACAACGGATGTTGCGGATGCTATTTTGATGTGCCTAAAAATGGAAAATTATACGGGCCAGAATCTTATTATTGATGCCGGACAGACAGCAGGAGCAGCCTCTTCGCTTTTTGAACAACAAAGGAGAAATTCCGCATTACATAAATCTCTTGAAGCTTTCCATCTTTAAGGGCTTCATCCCTCGTTCCGTTGCTTCCAGTCGTTGTAGGCCGCCACGTAGTACTGGTTGCCGTTGGGACGCGGATAGCATCCGTTGCGGGCGTCGTCGCGGCCCATTTGTTCCATGACTCTGTTATAGGCGGCGTAATAGGCTTGACCTGCGCTCGGGTCCGGCAAAAGGCCGCTTCGGGCGTCGTTAATGGCTTGCGTTTCGATTTCTGCCTGGGTTTTTTCGTTGCTCATGTTTGCATCTCCCAAACTGAGTTAATTTTCAGACCATAGCACAAATAAGAGATTCTCTAAACAACCGTCTCCCCGCCAAACAGGCGGCGATGCTCCTTGATGGCATAGCGGTCAGTCATGCCCGCGACATAATCGGAAATGGTCCGCGCCTTCGATCTTTCGTCGGGGCAAAGCTTGACCTGGGCGCTCCACGCAGGCGGAAGGCTTTCGGGCTTTTCATGAAACAGTTCAAACAGGTCATGCACAATCTGGCGAGCCTTAGTTCGCGACTGGTTGACGCTAGGGTGCGTGTACATATTGGCATTCAGGAATTCGTGCACAATCCTGATGTTTTCCGCCATCTCTGTGCTAAAGGCCACGATGGGCTGGTTCGCTTTTCGGACATCTTCGGGACACTGCGGCCTGAGCGCTATGACAGTCCGCTTTGTGTTTTCCAAAACGTCGTCAATCATGAGCCCTATGACTTCGCGCACGGCCTCGTACATGAGGCGCGGGCGAGGAACATCCCGATAAAGCCGCCGCATCTTCTGCAACGACATACCAAACATCGGCAGCGTGCTTAAATCCTCAAGCGAAAAAAATGCGGCGCGGTGCCCATCGTCCGCGTCGTGCGTATTGTACGCGATATCGTCCGACAAGGCCGCCACCTGAGCCTCGGGACCGGCATAACTGGTCAGCTCCAAGTCCCAATTCCTGCTGAATGCCCGGATTGCGGGCAGTTGCGCGTCCGGCGGCACAGGGCCGTTATGCTTCGCGATGCCTTCGAGGGCTTCCCATGTCAAATTCAGCCCATCGAAGCGCGCATAGCGTTGTTCGAGCTTCGTTAAAATGCGAAACGCCTGCTCGTTATGATCGAACCCGCCATAGGGCTTCATCGCATCGTCAAGGCCGTCTTCGCCCGCATGGCCGAAGCAGGTGTGCCCCAGATCATGCGCGAGCGCGATTGCTTCCGTCAGATCCTCGTCAAGCCCTAGCGCTCGGCTGATGGACCGCGCGATTTGCGCGACTTCTAAAGAGTGTGTCAGCCGCGTGCGGTAATAATCGCCCTCGTGCTCGATGAAAACTTGCGTCTTGTTCCGCATCTTACGGAACGCACCCGAGTGAATAATACGATCCCTATCCCGCTGAAATGGCGTCCGCATCCCGCTGGGTTGCTCGGCAATAAGCCTCCCGCGCGACTGGACCATTGTGGATGCATACGGCGCAAGCCCACGATCATTAAAACTCGTGTTCATTTATTACGTTTAGCACTGGGAATGAACCGAGTGCAACGTCTTGCTTAAACCCCGCTTATTCTAGCGCAAGTCCGATCCGCATCGAAGGCGAAGCGATCGCGAGCAGCGAAAGACCAAAGCGCCGATGGCCAAACTCAACTTCGCTCACCGCCCGACAAAAGCGCGGAAGCGGAGGGCTTAGTAAACTGCCGAAAACAATTAGGCCCTGCCCCCAATAGAAGGACAAAAAGCGCTATGGCCCCTCTCTGCTTTACGAAAACAGGCAAGAGAATAATCCAGAAGGATTGATTTAGAAGTTTAATCTCGGTCCTTTAACACCTGGGCCATGCAATAATTGTAACTGCCTTTGTTCCTCACTAACTGCTTTAGTGTATTGCTCTTTAACCTCGGGCATATCCGTCGGCCTTAAATCCGTGTACTCGCTCGAAGCGACTCGAGCCGCACCGGCGGTTAGAAGATGTCCCAAAACTTGATTGCGATACGGCACATAATATTCCGGACCGATCATACCAAGTCGATCACAAACAACAAAAGCGACGCCGACATCTCGCACGCCAGCAGGATGAGAAGCGTCGGTTGGCATTGGGGCAAAGTGATCCGTGGAAGTGGGCGTATGGATATCAAATCCGTTTTCGCCTCTATCCCCATTCATCACCACAAGCGTATAGTCTTCTCTGTTACGAAATTTTTCACGCACCCCGTCATATTGTTTGCGCGCGAGTTCTAAGTCGGTTGCAAACCAAATAAGATTCTTCGGCTCTGCTTTCGAGCCTTTTAAAAACAGTTCAGGATGCTCAGCGGGGTCACTTCCGTTAAGCGCCATCAATACAAAGGCGTCCGGATTATTTTCGGCGAGATAGTCCAAAATTTGTGTGGTCACTTCCGGATTCAGATTTACCGCTGATTTAGAAATAACGATCCCCGAAGTATCTTTTAGCCACAGCTTGTATTCATCCGTAAGGACCGTGTCGCTCGCAGGGCGAAATGCTGCTTTAATTTCCCTGTCGTTCGGCAGGTGAACAATGAAAGCCTCAGCATTTTTTGAAGAGGTGGGAATGAAGTTGAAATCAACATCCTTCGCACGTTCACCTAAGAAAGAGATGATCCCTTGAACAACATTATAACCAGTACCGCCGGGAACCTCCTCATATACCATTTCCTGTTTGTGTTCCTGGAATACTTTGTTAATGATTGGAAATAAATGTATGTCGCACTGGTCTTGGCGGGGCATGCTTCCTTCTTGGAACGAAGGAAATGGTTCAATTCCGACCTTCGCCCTTTCCTTGTTCATTAAAGCAATTTCAGCGTCGAAATTTTTAACATCCTTTTCGTTCGCATTAATCTTGCGATCCGTCATCGGAGGCGTCCATAAGACAAGGGACTTCCGCTCATTTATTTGATCAACCATGTTTTTTTTATCCTTCATCAAGCCCTATAATACGTCACATAATACGCTATTGAGCGTTTCTAAACAATAGTTTCAGTCATCCGGAATACTTTCGCCCTTAACTTTCACGGAAACGATTTCGGTACCCCCTCCGGGCGCGGCCCAGAGGGGCTTTTACCTTAAGCAGTTTAGTATTAACCAACAATCGTCCCGTTGGTGGCTTCCTGTAACTGTTCCTGCTGCTCTTGCGCGGCCTTTTCGGCGGCGGCCAAGGCGGCTTGTTCGGCTTTTTCAGCTTCAAGCTTATCGGCTTCCAAGTCGCGGCTGGCCGCTATCTGACGCAGGCGGCTGACCACAGAGCCCGTGCCCGCGGGAATTAAACGGCCCACGATCACGTTTTCCTTCAAGCCTTCCAACGTATCGACCTTGCCGGACACTGCCGCTTCGGTCAACACGCGCGTCGTTTCCTGGAACGATGCGGCGGAGATGAACGACCGCGTTTGCAACGAAGCCTTTGTGATGCCTTGCAGCACCGCTTGGCCCTGAGCCGGACGAAGGTTTTCGGCCATCGCCTTCTCATTCACGGCGAGGAATTCGCCGCGGTCGAGCAGTTCACCAGCCAGCAGAGTCGTGTCGCCCGATTCGGTGACTTCGATCTTCTGAAGCATCTGGCGAACGATGACTTCGATGTGCTTGTCGTTAATCTTCACGCCCTGCAACCGGTAGACTTCCTGAATCTCGTTGATGATGTAGTCGGCCAAAGCCTCTACGCCCAGAACGGCCAAGATGTCATGCGGCACGGGGTTGCCATCGATCAAAAGGTCGCCCTTTTGGACCATGTCGCCTTCCTGAACGGCAATGTGCTTGCCCTTCGGGATCAAGTATTCGCGCGGCTCGATGGACTCATCCATCGGCCTGACGATAATGCGGCGCTTGGTCTTGTAGTCCTTGCCGTACTCGATGCGGCCATCGATGTCCGAAATGATCGCGAAGTCCTTCGGACGACGCGCTTCGAACAGTTCGGCGACGCGAGGCAGACCGCCCGTGATGTCGCGGGTCTTCGTGCTTTCACGCGGCACGCGGGCCAGAATGTCGCCCGCCTTGACGTGGGTGTCGTTCTCAATATTGAGAATGGCGTCCACAGGCAGGAAGTACCGGGCTTCCATGCCGTTCGAAAGCTTAATGACTTCGCCGTTCTTGTCGTGCAGAACGATGCGCGGACGGAGTTCCGCACCGCGGGCCTGTTGACGGAAGTCCACGACCTTCTTGGCCGAAATGCCCGTCGCTTCGTCGACGACTTCGCTGAACGACAAGCCTTCCACGAGGTCGGCATAGTGCGCCGTGCCTTCGCGGTCGGTGATAATCGGCATCGTATACGGATCCCACTCGGCAAGCTTCTGGCCTTTCTTGACCATATCGCCCTCGTTGGCCAGCAACTTCGCGCCGTATGGAACGCGGTGACGCGCCTTCTCGCGGCCATCGGCGTCCAGCAGAACGATCTCGCAGTTGCGGTTCATCACCACCGGACGGCCTTCGGAGTTCAACACGACGTTCTTGTTCTTGATTTGCATCTTCGCGTCGAACGTCGCCTCGACGGAGTTCTGCTCCGCGCCGCGCTGCGCCGCGCCGCCGATATGGAACGTACGCATCGTAAGCTGCGTGCCCGGTTCGCCGATGGACTGCGCGGCGATGACGCCGACAGCCTCGCCGACGTTGACCGGCGTTCCGCGAGCAAGATCGCGGCCATAGCACTTGGCGCAAACGCCCATTTCCGTCTTACAGGTCAGAGCCGAGCGAATGGCGACCATATCAATGCCCGCCTTATCGATCAAATCGACCTGAACTTCCTCGATCAGACATCCCGCCGGGACGATAACCTGCTTTGTCTTGGGATCGACGACATCATGCAGCGCTGTGCGGCCCAAAATACGCTCGGACAGCGGCGCGATAACCTCGCCGCCTTCGATAACCGCCTTGACGCTAAGGCCTTTGTCGGTGCCGCAATCCAGCTCGGTGATGATGGCGTCCTGCGCCACGTCAACGAGACGGCGGGTCAGATAACCCGAGTTCGCGGTCTTAAGAGCCGTATCTGCCAAGCCCTTGCGCGCGCCGTGCGTCGAGTTGAAGTATTCAAGAACCGTAAGGCCTTCCTTGAAGTTCGAGATAATCGGCGTCTCAATGATTTCGCCCGAAGGCTTCGCCATCAGGCCGCGCATACCGGCAAGTTGCTTGATCTGGGCAGCGGAACCACGAGCGCCCGAATGAGCCATCATGAATACCGAGTTAATCATGCCCCGTCCGGTGTCCGAAATGCCTTTCATCATTTCTTCGGCAACTTTTTCGGTGCAGTTCGACCAAACGTCGACGACCTTGTTGTACTTTTCGCCGCGCGTGATGAGGCCGTCTTGATACTGCGCTTCGTATTCGTCAACCTGGGTCTGCGCCTTTTTGATAAGCGCCTGCTTCGCCGCCGGGACGACCAGATCGTCCTTGCCGAACGAAATGCCAGCCTTGCAAGCGTTGGCATAGCCAAGGCCCATCATCTTGTCGGCGAAGATCACCGTCTCCTTCTGGCCGCAGTGGCGGTAGACAATATCGATGACGTTGGTGATGTCCTTCTTGGTCAACACGCGGTTGATGAGGCTGAACGGAAGATTCGGATGCCTCGGGAAGATTTCGGACAGCAACATGCGGCCCGGAGTCGTCTCGACTCGCCGGATAATCGGCTTGCCTTCGGAATCGACGTCATGATAGCGCGCCTTGATCTTGGCGTGCAGCGTGACCGTTTTGTTGGCCAAGGCCTGTTCGATTTCTGCAATGCTGCCGAACGTCATGCCTTCGCCCGGATCGCCTTCGCGAACCATCGTGATGTAGTAAAGGCCCAAAACGATGTCTTGCGACGGGACGATGATCGGCTTGCCGTTGGCGGGCGAGAGGATGTTGTTGGTGGACATCATCAGCACGCGCGCTTCGAGCTGAGCTTCAAGGCTCAACGGAACGTGCACGGCCATTTGGTCGCCGTCGAAGTCGGCGTTAAACGCCGTACAAACGAGCGGATGCAACTGGATCGCCTTGCCTTCGATGAGCACAGGCTCGAATGCCTGAATGCCCAAGCGGTGAAGCGTCGGCGCGCGGTTCAACATGACCGGATGCTCGCGAATGACTTCTTCGAGAATATCCCACACCTCGGGACGTTCTTTTTCGACCATGCGCTTGGCCGCCTTGATGGTTGAGGCCATGCCGTACAGCTCAAGCTTGGCGTAAATGAACGGCTTGAAAAGCTCAAGCGCCATCTTCTTCGGCAAACCGCACTGATGCAGCTTAAGCTCCGGCCCCACGGTGATAACCGAGCGGCCTGAATAATCGACGCGTTTACCGAGCAAGTTTTGGCGGAAACGGCCCTGCTTGCCCTTGAGCATGTCGGAAAGCGACTTGAGCGGACGCTTGTTTGCGCCTGTGATGACACGGCCACGGCGGCCATTGTCGAACAAGGCATCAACAGATTCTTGCAGCATGCGCTTTTCGTTGCGCACGATGATGTCGGGCGCGCGAAGCTCCATAAGCCTCTTGAGGCGGTTGTTGCGGTTAATGACGCGGCGGTACAGGTCGTTGAGGTCTGACGTCGCAAAGCGGCCTCCATCCAACGGAACCAGAGGACGCAATTCTGGCGGAATGACCGGGACAACGTCCAAGACCATCCATTCAGGACGCGCGCCGGATTCGATAAACGCCTCGATAACCTTGAGGCGCTTCACGATCTTCTTGCGCTTGGCATCGGAGGTCGTGGAGATCATCTCCTCGCGAAGCTTGACCTTTTCTTCAACTAAATCAATGCCCGAAAGCATGAACTTGATGGCTTCCGCGCCGATCATGGCCTGGAAGGAATCGTCGCCATATTCTTCCTGAGCTTTAAGGTAGTCCTCTTCCGAAAGAAGCTGCTTAAGCTTAAGCGGAGTCAGCCCCGGCTCGGTCACGACATAATTTTCGAAGTAGAGAACCCGTTCAAGTTCCTTAAGCGTCATGTCGCACAGCAAACCGATGCGCGACGGCAGCGACTTCATGAACCAGATGTGCGCAACAGGCGCGGCCAATTCAATGTGGCCCATGCGTTCGCGGCGAACCTTTTGCAACGTGACTTCGACGCCGCACTTTTCGCAGATGATGCCGCGATACTTCATGCGCTTGTACTTGCCGCACAAGCATTCGTAGTCGCGGATTGGCCCAAAGATGCGGGCGCAAAACAAACCGTCGCGTTCGGGCTTGAACGTGCGGTAGTTGATCGTTTCCGGCTTCTTGATTTCGCCGTACGACCACGAACGGATGCGTTCCGGCGACGCGACCGAAATCTTCATCTGGTCGAAAGTCTGCGGAGCGCTCTGCTGATTGAAAATATTCATTAAGTCGTTCATGTTCCCGTATTCTCCTGCACGATCTGCGATCAGTTAACCTTTGAAACCGCTCAACCTTGTCATGCCCGCAAAAGCGGAAATGACGGTTGAGACAATTTTGTTCATGCTCAGGCCTCGCTCTCGGCAGCGGGCAACGCCGCCGGGGGCTGTTCCTGGTTTTCGTTGGCGCTGTCGGCGCCATTCTCGAGTTTCTTCTGATCCATTTCAACGTTGAGGCCCAACGAACGGAGTTCCTTGACCAACACATTGAAGGATTCCGGAATGCCCGCTTCGAAGTTGTCCTCGCCGCGAACGATGGCTTCGTACACCTTTGTCCTGCCGGAAACGTCGTCGGATTTGACCGTGAGCATTTCCTGCAACGTGTACGCAGCGCCGTAAGCTTCGAGAGCCCAGACTTCCATTTCGCCGAAGCGTTGGCCGCCGAACTGCGCCTTGCCGCCCAAAGGCTGTTGGGTCACAAGCGAGTAAGGACCGATCGAACGCGCGTGGATCTTATCGTCGACCAAATGGTGCAACTTGAGCATGTAAATGTAGCCCACCGTCACTGGGCGGTCGAACTTCTCGCCCGTGCGTCCATCGATCAGCGTCACCTGCCCCGAGGTATTAAGTCCCGCGAGCGAAAGCATCTGTTCAATATCTGCGTTGCGCGCGCCGTCAAAAACCGGCGTCGCGAACGGAATGCCGCTGCGAAGATTATGCGCCAGTTCAAGAATTTCCTCGTCCGCGAGCGCAGCCACGTCCTGACGATAGGTGTCCGCACCATAGACGCTCTTGAGCTTGTTGCGCAAATCCACAATCCCGCTCTTTTTGTCGAGCTTGGCCTGAGCCTCATAAGCGTCGTACGCTTCCGCGATCTGCTTCCCGAGGTTAGCCGAAGCCCATCCGAGATGCGTCTCAAGGATTTGCCCAATGTTCATGCGCGAAGGCACGCCCAACGGGTTCAACACGATATCAACCGCTGTGCCGTCTTCGAGGCAGGGCATATCTTCCACCGGCAGAATGCGCGAAACAACGCCCTTGTTCCCGTGACGTCCGGCCATTTTGTCGCCTGGTTGCAGCTTGCGCTTCACCGCCACGAACACCTTCACCATCTTCATCACGCCCGGAGGCAATTCGTCGCCGCGCTGAAGCTTTTGGACCTTGTCCTCGAACCGCTTTTTGAGCTCGTTGACTTGCTCGTCGAAAACCTTGGCCAGGCTTTCGATTTGCTCCATCGCCTTGTCGTCCTTGACGACAAATTGACGCCACTGACCGTGCGTAAACTCGGCCAGCATCTCGTCGGTGATTGCCTTGCCAGTCGCGAACCCCTTGGGGCCGGACTCGGCCTTCTTGCCCAAAAGAAGATTCTTTAACCGCGCGAAGAAGCTGCGCTCCAAAATGGCGCGCTCGTCGTCGCGGTCCTTGGCGAGGCGTTCGATCTCGGCGCGTTCGATGGCGATCGCGCGTTGATCCTTATCGACGCCGCGCCGGGAAAGAATGCGGACTTCGACGATGGTGCCGGTAACGCCCGGCGGCAGGCGCAAGCTGGTGTCGCGGACGTCAGCGGCCTTTTCGCCGAAGATGGCGCGCAAGAGTTTTTCTTCCGGCGTCATCGGGCTCTCTCCCTTCGGCGTAACCTTGCCGATGAGAATGTCGCCCGGATTGACCTCCGCGCCGATATAAACGACGCCCGCCTCGTCGAGGTTCTTCAGAGCCTCTTCGCCGACGTTCGGAATATCGCGTGTGATTTCTTCCTGGCCTAACTTGGTGTCGCGAGCCATGACTTCGAATTCTTCGATATGGATCGAGGTGAACACGTCGTCCTTGACGATGCGCTCCGAAATCAGGATCGAGTCTTCAAAGTTATAACCGTTCCACGGCATGAATGCGCAAAGCACGTTGCGCCCAAGCGCAAGTTCTCCCATTTCCGTGGCCGGACCATCGGCGATGATGTCGCCCTTGGCGATCTTGTCTCCCACCTTCACCAACGGACGCTGCGTAATGCAGGTGCTTTGGTTTGACCGTTGGAACTTCAGCAGGTTGTATATGTCGACAGACGGAGCCGCGGAATCTTCATCCTGATCGGCGCTGATGACGACGCGGGTCGCGTCAACCTGATCGACGACTCCCGACCGCTTGGCGACAATCGTCACGCCGGAATCGCGGGCGACAGCGGCTTCCATGCCGGTGCCGACGAGCGGCGCGTCGTTATGCAGAAGCGGAACGGCTTGGCGTTGCATGTTCGAGCCCATCAAGGCGCGGTTGGCATCGTCGTTCTCAAGGAACGGAACGAGCGCTGCAGCAACCGAAACGATCTGCTTCGGCGAAACGTCGATGAAGTCCACAGCTTCCGGCGGAACGACGATGTTTTCACCGGCTTTGCGAACAATTACGTGCTCGGCTTCGAACTTGCCGGACTTGTCGAGAGCGGCGTTCGCCTGGGCGATCGTGTACTTTCCTTCTTCCATCGCCGACAAATAAACGACTTCGGATGTAACCTTGCCGTTCTTGACGCGGCGGTACGGACTTTCGATGAAGCCATACTGGTTCACGCGGGCATACGTCGCGAGCGAGCTGATAAGGCCGATGTTTGGACCTTCCGGAGTCTCAATCGGGCAAATACGACCGTAGTGCGTCGGATGCACATCGCGGACTTCGAAGCCCGCGCGTTCGCGCGTCAAGCCGCCCGGCCCAAGAGCCGAAACGCGGCGCTTATGCGTGATTTCGGAGAGCGGGTTCGTCTGGTCCATAAACTGGGAAAGCTGCGACGATCCGAAGAACTCGCGCACAGCGGAAGCGGCAGGCTTCGCGTTGATAAGATCATGCGGCATGACCGTGTCGATCTCGATGGACGACATACGCTCGCGGATCGCGCGCTCCATGCGCACAAGCCCGATGCGATACTGATTTTCCATCAATTCGCCGACCGAACGGACGCGGCGGTTGCCCAAATGGTCGATGTCGTCAATTTCCCCGCGCCCATCTTTGAGGTCGCACATGATCTGGATGATCTTGATAATGTCTTCCTTGCGAAGAACGCGCACTTGATCGTCTGTCTTGAAGCCAAGGCGCGAATTCATCTTCACGCGCCCTACCGGCGACAAGTCATAGCGGTCAAGCTGGAAAAACAGCCCATTGAACAGCGCTTCCGCAGACTCGAGAGTCGGCGGTTCGCCCGGGCGCATGACCCGGTAAATGTCGATCAGCGCTTCCTCGCGGGACGCGTTCTTGTCGGCCTGCAACGTGTTGCGGATGTAGGGGCCTACGTTAACATGGTCTATGCCGAGCGTCGGCAATTCCTTGATGCCCACCTCTTGAAGCTTTTCAAGAGCCTCGACGGTAATTTCGTCCCCAGCCTCGAACAAAACCTCGCCCGTCTTTTCGTCAATCAAGTCGGTTGCAAGATAATGCCCTATCAAAGCCTCTTCCTGAACGAGGATTTCCTTCACGCCCGCTTCGGCGAACTTCGTCAGCATGCGCGGCGTCAACTTGTTTCCCGCCTCGGCCAGAACCTTTCCGCTCTTGGCATCAACCAGATCCGCGAGAAGCTTCTGTCCCTTTAACAGATCCGGATTGAACGGCGTGGCCCAGCCGTTCTTGGCCTTTTTATAAAGAACGGTCGCATAAAACGCCGAAAGAATTTCTTCCTTCGACATGCCCTGCACTTCGTGCGGCTCGAGCGCCTTGCCGTCTTTGGCGCGCTTGGCGCGGAGCTTTTCAGTGTCGGCGCTATCCAACGCGTAAAGTAACGACGTCACCGGCAACTTGCGGCGGCGGTCGATGCGCGCGTAAACGAGATCCTTGGCGTCGAACTCAAAATCCAGCCACGAGCCGCGATAGGGAATGACGCGGGCGGCGAACAAATATTTGCCGGATGAGTGCGTTTTGCCCTTGTCATGATCGAAGAACACGCCGGGGCTGCGATGCATCTGGCTGACGATAACGCGCTCGGTGCCGTTGACAATGAACGTGCCGTTAGCGGTCATAAGCGGCATGTCGCCCATGTAAACGTCTTGTTCCTTGATATCGCGGATCGACTTGACGCCGGTATTTTCTTCCACGTCAAAAACAGTCAGGCGCAACGTGACCTTAAGCGGCGCGGCATACGTCACACCGCGTTGCTGGCATTCCTCAACGTCGTATTTCGTCTGCTCAAGCTCATACGACAGGAAGTCCA
>JAQVZU010000042.1 GCA_028708035.1 Alphaproteobacteria bacterium | reverse complement strand
CCGTTCTCGTGTGCAAAGGCTGATCCGGTCAGCTAAACAGATGGCGAGCGGCGGATATCTGGCGTTGTTGCAGTGGGCTGAAGAGAAAAAGGAAAGCGTTCAACCGGGTGAAGCTTGAACCTTATAGCGGAAGGGCCATGTTTCGCTTTGTTAAAAAGTCTATCGTTATAGGGGTGCTGTTTTGGGCGTTGGCTTGCATGGGGCCTGTCGCAGATATGTGCAGCGGACGATATGACGCTCGAAGAGCTTATGGTCACTCCTTTCGAGCCTTCCGGATTTTGTCTCTTGTGTCCATTCTTTCGAGGGCGGATCAGTCTCCTTCGCACAGGCGTTCAGCGTGTGAGGACTATCCCTGCTTTGTCCTTTTTGCCTCAGTGCGCATCCGGTCTCGGTTCAGCGGCCTTATCGAAAGGCGGCATCGGCGAAGCTTAAGCATGAGCAAACGCGGCAAGCAAACCTTCCGCTAATTGATCCCGTTATTCAACTGCAAAATCAGCTTTCCCCGACAGCCAATCCTTCCCGTGGCCACCCATGGCCTCGATTGATGCGGACTGTGGAGGCCACCCCACGCTCTCCGGGATAAAGCTGCGCCGCGCTCAGGGTTTCCCCGACTTTCGCTTCGCTACGCTCGCTGCAAGCCGGGTGATTCCCCCAATACTGTTCACTTAACATGATTTTGGACATGGGATGAGGATGGGGGCGTAATTGATGGGAGGCCAGGATCTTTTTTTTCTGGGAAAGCGCGATTTGTGCCGTTTGACGGCGCGATGATTTGCGCGACCACGGCTTGAGATGCGTCGCTCTTCCAGGATTCGGTCAAGAAGTGTGCAACAAACGGCTCGAAGGGCCTTAGGGGGGAAGTGCGGCTGCCAGCGGTAAAGTTCTGCGAATAACCCTAAGGCTATGCGTGAACGAAAGCTCATCGGGATCTATTTTTGCTTTTAAAGAAGCTTCATGCATAAGGCCGCGAACCGTAAAGTGCGCCAACATCAGGCCAAAAAACTCTTGTTCGACCAGTTCCGGCGTTTTGCTGCGCAGACAAAGGCGAGAGCCGCGAAGGTGCGTTTTAAATTCGTCGAACGCTGTTTCGATTTCCCATCTTTGTTGATAAAGGTGCGCGAGATCCTCCGCCGGGGCCTGATCTGGATCGAGCAAGGATGTCGCCAAGCGATAGGAGGTCTTTTTTGCCCCTTCAACGCCCTCAATACAGTATTCAACGATCCGGACCGGAATGGGTTTCTCATGGTTTCGCTTCGAACGAAGGGTCGACATAGAGCTCAGATACGATCCATCCGGCAATACCTTTTCGACCGGAAAGCGAATGTCGGCGCGCATACGCCACAGCAAATCGGCTCCTGTCTTCCGCGCTTCCTGCCAAAGGGCATAACCGAAGAAGCCGCGATCTGCTAAACAGAGCATGTCGGGCTGAAGATGCTTGATAACGCCATGGGCGAGCGTAACTTCGCCCACGGGATACCCGGCCATCTTGGCGGCGAATAAAACGCGCGTTCCGATCTCCGCGAGACAGACAAAACGTATCTGCGGAAACGGGCTTTCGTCGTTAAAAGTTGTGGGCCCATGGTAGGCCCGTCTGTTTTCCGTTTCGTCCGGGACATCAAGAGTCGAGCCATCAATACTGACAAGGCGCTTGCCAAAGCGCCAAGCACCTTTGGTTTTGCGCGTCGCAATCGGTTGCACGGTTTGTTCATACAAAACGCGTAAAGGTTCCGCGCCGATGCGTGTTCTGGCCTGAGAAATCCCGGACTTGCCCGTAATCTTTATGTCCGCGCCGCGAACCATGCGCAGTCCCTCAATCAGGCAAAAAAGCACCTCACGCAAGTTGACATGCATGTACAAGGCCATCGCGATAACAAAATAGACAACCGCTTCAGCCGGAAAATCCCGATACCGCTTAGTCCCTTTCCGCGCTTTCTTAAGAGCCGCATCGACAATCGATGGATCAAACGTTCGGAAAATATTTGCAAGCCCAAGACTGGCGCTTATTCCGGGCGACTTATTCCATGAGTTTTGCGTTCTGGGCATGCCTGTTCTCTCCAGGGTTTCTACCCTAGCAGCATTACCGCCCCTTGTTTAATGCTTCCTTAAGTGAACAGTATTGGGGTGATTCCCCTCCCTGAGCGCGTCCCTCCGCGCGCGAGGCCCCGTCCTCCTTTCCAGCCGCATCGAGGCCGCATCGGGCGGCTTCACAACAGAAAGGAAAACATCATGTCTTCGGAAAAAGCCGATCTTTACACGCGCATCACGGCGCGCCTCGTCGAGGAACTCGAAAAAGGCGTCCGCCCCTGGCTCAAGCCCTGGAACGCCGAACACGCCGCCGGGCGCATCACGCGGCCCCTGCGCCACAACGGGCAACCGTATCGCGGCATCAACGTCGTGATGCTGTGGATGGAAGCCGTGTCGCACAACTTCGCCTGTCCCATTTGGATGACCTACAAGCAGGCGCAAGAACTCGGCGCGCAGGTTCGCAAAGGCGAGAAAGGCAGTCCTGTCGTTTTTGCCGACCGCATCCATCGCACGGAGACGAACGACAACGGCGAAGAGACCGAACGCTAAATTCCGCTCCTCAAAGGCTACACGGTTTTTAACTGCGAGCAGATCGACGGCCTTCCGGCGCACTTCACCGCGCCAGCAAATCCGGTTCTCGATCCAGTCAAGCGCATCGAAAATGCCGAACGCTTCTTTTCCGGCATCAAGGCCGATATCCGCTATGGCGGCGACCGGGCCTATTACTCGATCCACGACGATTATATCCAAATGCCTCCGTTCGAGACGTTTCAGGATGCCGAGAGCTTCTACGCGACATTGGCGCATGAAACGACGCATTGGACGCGCCACGAAACGCGCCTCAACCGCGAATTCGGACGCAAGCGCTGGGGCGACGAAGGCTATGCTGCCGAAGAACTTGTTGCGGAACTGGGTAGCGCCTTCCTCTCAGCCGATCTTGGCATCACGCCGGAGCCGCGCGGCGATCACGCCAGCTATATCGGAAACTGGCTCAGCGTTCTGAAGAACGACAAGCGCGCCATCTTCACCGCAGCGGCACATGCCGAAAAAGCATGTGGATTCCTGCACGCCCTACAACCCGAAGCGATCCGGGAGGAAGCCGCGTAAGCGGCTTTCTCAACGCCAACCGCGCCTAGTAACCATTATAGAGCTTCATTCGCCCAACAAAACCGAGAAGAAGGCTTGGTTTCTTTTCTTGGCGCTCTCGATTAAGGTCTCGTAGCCTAGGACTTGAATAAAAATGCTTTCGTTGTCGCGATACTTTACCCAAATCTTTGGATTCCAGTCATTCTTGAAATCGTGCTTTTTCAGCACGCGGACAAGAGATGGGGTTAAATCAGCAATTACAAAGGCGAAGCGGCGAACGACTCCCGCGAAGGAAAGGTGTGCTCCATCCGACTTAGTCAGTCCTCCAGCAGCAGTTGCTTGTTCAAGGGTTTCGATAACCTGCATAACCGGGTCGTTTTTGGCATTGCCGAAAACGTAATCATCGCGGCTTGGTTTTTTAAATTCAACGATAGTAACCGTAGTTCCTTCCTCGTCGCCGAGGATCATACTATCGTCAAAGAAAATAAGATCGGAAACCTTATCGCCGAGCTTTCTTCCTTTTCCGTGCAACGAGCGATCACTCGAGATATATGGAAGAAAAGCAAGAGCATCGTCAATAAGCCAAAGGTTGTGCTGAAAATACCCTGTGTTCGAATTATCGTGGAACCGCCGGAAAACAAGCTCATGGATGCGGTCTTCTGTACCCACCTTTCCATCGCTTACATAGCGACGAGAGGATTCAACAAGAGCTATGATGTTCTTTCTGTGAATTACATATTCGGCTAACGCTTCTTTTTGCCCTTCATCGACTTCTTTTACAAGCTTCGCCAGTTTTTTGTCGTAATCTTCGGGATCGTTTGCCGCAGCAGCTATTTCGCGGGTTAGATCATTACTGGCACGAAAGCGTAATATAGCGAGATCGGAAACGAACTCCTCAGCCTTCCAGTTGTTCGGACGTGTTGCCACATATTCGGCGATGGTCTTCCCTTTGAGGCCAAGGCGCAGGATAGGGTTTTCACGCAAGGCTTCGTTGAGTCCGGAAGACTGTTCAGTTTTGATCTTATCAATCTGAGTTCTTTCTTTGGTCTGAATAGCATTGCAAATCTGCGATACTATTGTTTCGACCACCTTGGGAGAAAGGTCAATGCTGGTGCGCGCATCGTTTAAACGTTTTTCAAAAGCCTCTCCGTGGACCACGGCAATGACAATATATCTTTCGTTCTTGTCATCAATAAAATGCGGCTGTCCGAGGATGTTTGTGAGGTCACGCGGAAATCCGACGATGCGGTCGGCTGCGGCAAATAAAAGGCAGTGGTTTTTGAAGGCCTTCCTTTTTGGCAATCTTGCAAGCGAATAGGTCAGCGTTTCAGCCTCGCCGTCTATCTCAGTTACAATTTCGCCCTTGTCATACTGGACGAAGATGCCTTTGAAATAAGCTGTAATGTCCTTGATCGGATTGTCGTTGAATTGGATAGTGATCTTTGGTAGCCACCGATAAAGAAAGTAAGGCAGGAAGTGGTTGCCAATTTCATCCATAATTGCTGCGGCGGACATGCTTTTAATTAGCTCGTACCACGGTAAAAGCGGCTGATTGTACTCGACACAAAGCCCCTCACCTTTGAAATCAGGCTCGCCATCAAAATAGATAAACTCTTGCTTTTCCCGAATATCGAACCGAAATGTACGTGTTAAATCCTTTGCAAAAAATTTGTAACGGCTTGAGTACATAACCCGAGAAAAGATTTTAAAGGCGATGAATCTTCCAAAACCTCTACCTTTTTCTTTAAGTTTGTAGCCGCTAAATGGTGTCTTAAATGATTGGTAGTTATCGTCAGTCAAGCCGATCCCATTGTCTGTAATGCTAATCAGGATTTTGTGGGGATCATTTGCATCCTGGAATCGTATTTGAATTTCACCTTTCGACGCCGATTCGTTTCCAAAACGTGTCTCGATGCTGTCCATGGCGTTTGAAATTGCCTCAAAGACAGGTAATAAAAACGCGTGAAGTTCTACCGAAAGATGAGTGCGGGAAAGAACCGCCTGCATATCGGGTTTAACAAGCGCATCTGTCTCTTGTTTTTCCATTTTTCCCCCGTGGTTTATCGAAGACTATTAATGAGACCGCTAAAGATCAAGAGCATCGATTTGTGCCGTTCCATACCGGATTGTTCATGGTTAATGATCGCCAAACATTCCTCACGCCCCTCGACCGCACATATCATGCATCCTCGATTTGCGGCGAACCTATGCGCCACTCCCCCGGGTGCGGATGAAGTCTTCGACCGCGTTTCCCCGCTCGCTTCCGCGCTGCGCTTGTGCAGCTCCGCGCCCCTTCGGGGTGCGGGATAACGCGTCCACACTCCGGCAAAGCCTCTGCGCATTTTCGGTCGCCATCGAGGCCGCATGAAGCGGTCTCAGCAACATCGAAAGGAACAGAAAATGGCTACTATCGGAACATTCATCAAGCAGGAAAACGGCTCTTTCACCGGCTCTCTTGCAACCCTCACCGTCAGGGCGCGCATCGACATCAAGCCCATCGAAAAGACCAGCGACAAGGCTCCTGACTTCCGTGTTTTCGCGGGCGATACCGAGATCGGCGCAGCTTGGTCAACCACCAGCAAAGACAACAACCGCTACCTCTCGGTCAAGCTCGACGACATCAGCTTTCCGGCTCCGATCCTCTGCCGCTTGGTCAAGTCCGACAAGGGCTACGCGCTGGTTTGGTCCCGCTGACATTCACCGCTCCGGCCTTCGCGCCGGAGCCCCTTCCTTTAATTCCATTCATGGAGATCATTATGCAGCTTTTTACTTCCGAACAGCACAAGCAACTTCTCGCCAACGGTACGACGAACCGCGACCGCCAGGCGAAGGGCCTGAACGAACTCGACTTCAAACCTGTCGTTAAGCTCTTCACGCCGGACGCGGGTGCGACTTGGCTCTTAACCGAGATTAATCCCGATGAGCCGGATATTGCTTTCGGACTCAGCGACCTTGGGATGCAATGCCCGGAACTTGGCTACATTTCACTTGCGGAGCTTGCTGAAGTCCGTGGGCATCTCGGCCTTCGGATCGAATGCGACTTGTTCTTCTGCGCTGACAAACCGCTCAGCGCCTATGCCGAAGAAGCGCGGCAAAAGGGCTGCATCTCGGCTTAATTTGCCGCTCCAAGCCCCTCGTTGGATCACATCCGGCGAGGGGTTTTTCTTGTCTCTGCTGCCCAAAGATATCCGGAGTCGGCGCGCCGCGCCGACGGGGTTTCCATCTCGATCTCTCAATTATGTCACCCGGCGAGAACGCGAGCGTCAAGGCTCCGCGGTGCCCCCAATTTTTAGGCCAAGCAGCCAAAAAATCGGCTCCCCCACGGCCCGTCTTCGACGGCGCTTCGCGGCCTTGACTCTCGCCAACCGGATGCCCTGCGAACCCGTTCTCGATGGGAGAACGGCTCAATCACAAGGAGATCATTCCATGACCATTTCGCATCAAATTCAGAATATCGCGGGCGTCCTTCGCATCGAATATCAGGGACATTTTTACGCCGAGGATGAGCTTCGTGAAGCCATCTGGCTTGTCAATATCGAACTCAGAAATGGCCTGCCAAAGCGCGAAAAGATCGAAGCCAAGCGCCAGATCGAACAGTACGAAAGACTTCTCGATGCCTTGCGGAGCGCGGGGACCTAGGCCCCCATTTGCCCTTGTTTATTAACCAAGTAGGGGGGGATCGGTTTCGAGGGGTGCCGAAAGCGATCCTCCCCAACCTTCCCGAACCCTGACATTCTCTGCCCGTTCACTCCGGTGCCAAGTGGTGGAGGCAAAACGATGGAAGACGAGAATTCCAGAGCCGTAAGAGCCCGACAAGGCTCACCTTTTTTAACCGCGAGACAGGCCGCTCATTATCTCGGCCTTTCCGAGAAGACCCTTGAAAAAATGCGAGCAACCGACAGAGGGCCGCACTTTCGAAAGCATGGTCGTTTCGTCCGATACCACATCGACGATCTCGATACGTGGTCCCAAAGGAAGCGGCAAGACGAAGGGAGCCGCTAATGCAGAAGTCATCCATTTTAACCTTCGTTTCGACATTGGCAGGCATTGCGCTCATCGGCGTTTCCAGCACCGTGCGTAGGACACCGGTTTTCGTTTGGAACGCCTCGGCCAGTGTACCTGTCGGCTTTTATCGCATTGTCTCGGGCACTCCAAAGCGTGGGGATTTTGTATTTGTGCGTACGCCGGAGTCCGTTGAAACGCTGGCAGCGCAACGCTGCTATTTACCTATCGGCGTGCCGCTTGTTAAGCATTTTGCCGCTGCTGTCGGCGACAAAGTTTGCGCGTCAAAGAGAGCTGTCACCATCAATGGCGCGATGGTCGCTTATCAACTTAAAACCGACCGCGTAGGGCGTCCTTTGCCGATCTGGAAAGGGTGCCGAAGGCTGGAACAAGACGAGTTTTTCTTGTTAGCCGACGCCCCGGATTCTTTTGACAGCCGTTACTTCGGCCCAGTGACGCGAGCCAATCTTATAGGGAGGCTTGTGCCGTTATGGACAGAGTAACCGCCATTGTTTTAATCGCGTTCGGTTTGGCTAATCCTGCCTTTGCGGAAGTCCCAACCGACCAGTGGAAGCCCTATATCTTCCAAGCGTCGCAACGCTTCGGGATACCAGAAAACTGGGTTCGTTCCGTCATGGCGGCGGAGAGCGGTGGGAATGCCAGAGCGGTCTCGCCCAAGGGGGCTATGGGGCTGATGCAGCTCATGCCGGGGACGTGGGAAGAGCTGCGTTCGGCCTACGCTCTTGGCTCCGATCCTTTCGATCCGAAGGCCAATATTCTGGCCGGGACTGCCTACCTCAAAGCCATGTACGACCGCTTCGGCTACCCGGCCTTGTTCGCTGCTTACAACGCCGGACAGGGGCGGTACGAAGACCATCGTCGTACTGGAAATCCGTTGCCACAAGAGACCCTCGCCTATGTCACGGGCCTTGGAAAAAGGCTTGATTTCGGGCCAAAGCTTCCGCTGAAAGTCGCGTCCGGAACCCAGCTTTTCTTCGCGCTTTCGACCTCGGACAACAAGGCTAATTCAGCTCCGTCGAACGGTCTTTTCATCCAAAGTTCTTCTGCAAAGGCGGGCGAAAAATGACCAATCGTCGCCGATTTTCAACGCAGTTTTCAGCTTGGTCCTTGGTCCTTGGTCCGCATGCCGTGGACTTCGGCGGGTTTCGTCGGGGGCACGCGGGGAAGGGAGGGAGATCCGGGAAGGAGGAGGGTTTATGGCAAGATAAAAGACGCGCCTCTTACCGAGGCTATCCCATTGTCTGCACATCCTTTTTTCTGAGACGCCTTTTTTGAGTTGGAGGCTGTTTTCTCTAACTCTTTGAATTTTATCAATCGCTTTGGAGGCTGCTATGAGAGACGAAGAATTTGTGCCGCAGCTCGGCAAGATCGGGAACCGTGGCTTCAGGTCAGGCAGGCGCTATGCCAACCAGGTGCTTGCCGCAGTCAATCGCGCGGGTGGGCAATATGCTCGCAAGGGCGCATTCACTGGCAAGCGGTTTGGGCGCGGAGGAGCTACGGCGGCGCTCCTTGCCAGCCGGGATCGTTACGCCGCTTTTCGGCAGCGGCGCGTCACCGTTAAAGCTCGCATCGTCAGGCTTGCCGGAAAGGGGATGGACAGGGCGACTTCGCACATGCGCTACATCCAACGGGATGGGGTGAACCGCGAAGGAGAGCGGGGCGAGCTTTACGGCCCCGATCATGACCGGACGGACGGCAAGGCGTTCCTTGAACGCTCCGGAGGCGACCGGCATCAGTTTCGGTTCATCGTGGCTCCTGAAGACGGACGCGAATATGAAGACCTGAAGCCCTTAACGCGCCGCCTGATGGAGCAAATGGAACAAGACCTCGATACGCGCCTCGACTGGGTGGCGGTCGATCATTTTAATACTGGCCATCCCCATACTCACATCATTGTCCGGGGCAAAGACGACTTGGGACAAGACCTTGTCATCTCGCCGTCTTATATCAGCGAGGGCATTCGCGAGAGAGCTGCCGAGTTGGTTCGCATTGATCTCGGCCCACGCACGGATCGGGAAATCGAGATGGGGCTGAACGTCGAGATGACTGCCGAGCGGTTAACCAGTCTCGACCGGCACTTGCTGCGCATGAAAGAGATTGAGAAAGGCGTATCTCCGTTCTTTGTTAACGATGTGGCTCGCCAAACGTTACTCGCGGGCAGGCTTAAGCACCTCGAACGTCTCGGCTTGGCCGAGGAACGCCGCCCCGGACAATGGCACATTGACGATGATCTTGAAGGAACGCTGCGACGCATGGGTGAGAGAGGCGATATTATCAAGACGATGCACCGGGAGATGACCGAGAAGAATATCGTTCACAGTGCAGTCGATTATGACATCTACGACCCGACAGCTCTGGGCGCAAAGCCTGTAGTCGGACGCGTTGTGGCAAGAGGGCTGTCCGATGAGTTTAACGACCGCCATTACCTCATCGTGGACAGCACCGACGGACAGGCTCTCTACATCGACATAGGCCGTGGCGATGCAACCGGGCCGACGCCTGAAGGCAGCATTGTTCGGGTGACGCCCAGAAGCCTTGACCCAAGGCAGGTGGATCGCACCGTGGTCGAGGTCGCGGCGGCCAATGGCGGGCAATATAACATCGACTTGCACCTGAAATACGATGAACGCGCCACCGACAGGTTTGCCGAGACCCACGTTCGGCGTTTGGAAGCAATTCGCCGCGCGACAAAAGGTGTCAGCCGCGAGCCGGACGGGACATGGATCATAGCGCCGGATCATCTCGACAGGGTCAAAGAGTACGAGCGCCTTCAGGCCAAGCGCGAGCCTGTCATCGTCGATAAGCTTTCAAGCCTTTCTCTCGAACAACAAGTTGGAACCGACGGTGCGACGTGGCTTGACCGCCAGCTTGTTTCCGGCCACACGGAAGCGACAGGCGACTCCGGCTTCGGAAAAGAAGTACAAGAGGCCCTGCGCCGTCGCCAGCAATGGCTCATCGAACAGGGTTTAGCCCATGAGGAACAAAACCAAATCATCTATCGCGCCAATATGCTCTCCGCCCTGCAAAGGCGCGAGGTATCCCGCGTCTCCAAGCAGCTCTCCGAACAACTCGGCCTTCGTTACGTCGAGACCCATGCGGGCGAGACTGTTGAAGGAACCCTGCGGAAGTCCATTGAGCTTGCCAGCGGTAAGTTCGCCGTTATCGAGAAAAGCCGGGAATTCACCCTTGTCCCATGGCGTCCCGTCCTCGAACGTCATATCGGCAAACAAGTCTCCGGTATCATGCGCAGCGATGGCATATCATGGACGATTGGACGGCAAAGGGGGATTGGTATTTCATAGAAGGCATCAGCCGCATACCTCGAACAAATAGCAACCAGCGTACAAATGCCTTGTTAAAGAACTAACCCGCCAACGGAATTCGACAAAACGCGTGCGGTTTGGGTCGATCTCTTGAGGCCTTCATACATTTTGAGCGGGATGGATGTTTTCTGTTTATCCTTGAGATGCTGGATAACAACCCGGTTTTGATCCTTCGCTTCTTTTAAGATCACTTGAGCGTCCTTAAACATGCTGCCAACTATTGATGCGCCTTGTTCAATCTTCCTGATGCGGGTGAGATTTTTTGGGTTCTGCGCGGCGATGATTTTTGGGGCGCGCTCGGACAAAATTTGAATCTTCAGTGCGCTCTTTTGATCCTCCAAACTGTCGACAATGGCGGCGAACATGGGAGTACCATCCCCGGCCTGCCCTTGAAGCAAACGGTGGTTGACGGCGTTTTTCCGTACATCGTAAGACGCCTCATAGGTTACGGTCGAAAAACTGCTTCCATACTTTTCAAGCTCGCAGTAGGACGGCGACGGGGTCGACAAGCCAGAGCTAGCTCTCTGTTCGTAGCGAAAGTGCAGCTCGTTATTGTTATAGAGAAGCACGACATAAGAAAGAGGACCGTCGCTATTGACAATGATATGCGCAAAAGGGCCTTCTTTCGGGCGCGTGACGACATCGGGCGTCCGGGAGCTGTAGTACGCGGTAGTCACCTCGTCGTAGAAAGATTTTGCAAAGTTCTTAATCGCCGAAAACGGGTTTATCCCAGATAAAGGATTTTTGAGATTAATCTTATGCTCGGGTCTCTTAAAATCCGCGTCGGTGAGATCGTATTCCTTGCAGATGTTTTCGAATTCTTCTTTGTCGTGAAAGTCTTTCAGCACTGAACTTGCGTACCAGATCGCCTCTTCCCGAGACATCTTGTCTACGACGAAATCTTCTTCGTCAAAAATGCCGGGTGGTGGCGAAGCTGTCTTCCAGGAACAGCCGCAGCCCCCCATTCCGGAAGATCTGCCAGTTTCCATTCCGGCGCATCCGTCCGCCTTCATCCCAAATCTATCGTATTGTGCTCTCTTATCCGTATCGGATAGAACCTCATAGGCTCCGGCGATCTCCTTGAATTTTTCCTCAGCGCCCGCTTCTTTGTTTCGGTCGGGATGGTACTTCAGGGCAAGCTTTCGGTACGTCTTTTTAATGTCTTCTGTTGATGCATCTTTCGGAAGATTTAGTACTTCGTAATGATCTCTTTTGGCGGACATGTTGGCCCTGTTTATTTAAAAATGGCATATTTCTAATAAGTTATCCTTTTTATCCCCGACAACTTAACGCTTCTGTGCTCACTCGTGCAAGAGTTGCAATACTTTCAGCACCCCGTCAAACAAGCGGCCATCAGGGGTAAAAATTATACCCCCGGCTTTTTCTGACCAATGTTATTTCTTCTTAGCTGCGGGTTTCTTCTTGGCAGCCGTCTTCTTTGTCGCGGTCTTTTTGCATTTACATTTGCATGTACAAACCATTGTCGCTCTCCTTTTTGTTAAGACGATTCATGAATCGTACTCTTCGTGTTTACTGAATTAGCAACAGTCAGAAAATCCGACCCCATTATTGACTGGAAGTACATCGTCGTAAATATGACTAAAAGCACTTCGATTATTTTGCGCGATTCGTGTTTCGCCTGTTTCAAACACCAAAACGCCGTTCGTGTCTTCCGCAAAACTTCTTATCGGCGTATTGCGTCGATGCAATGGTGTGCGGTTTTTGGTCGGCTTTAAGCGGGTTTAAGCGGGAATAAGGGCTGTAACAGGGTTCGATGTTCTGCGCGATGATGGGACCATTTGGCTCAAACCAACGGATGCGCGCAAATGTCTCCAACGAAGCTTCTCATCGGTCAGATCATCATTGTTTTTGCCATCGTCGTTTTCGGACTTTGGTCGGCAACGCAGTGGTGTGCGGATATGCTGGATTATCAGGCGCGGCTCGGATTGCCGTGGTTTATGTTTTTGGGGAGGCCCGTTTACGAGCCATGGAGATTATTTGACTGGTGGTACCACTATGAAGCCTATGCCCCTCAAATTTTCGATAAAGCAGGATTGCTTGCTGGCGCGAGTGGATTTATGGGGTGCGCGGCTGCGGTTATTGGTTCTCTCTGGCGCGCGCGGCAAAGCAGGTTGGTAACGACCTACGGTTCTTCGCGCTGGGCAACCATAAAAGAGATACGAAAGGCCAGACTTTTCCGTTCAGCAGGCGTTTTTCTTGGAGAGCTAAAGGGTGCCTATCTTCGCCATGACGGTCCTGAACACGTCATGGCTTTCGCGCCGACGCGATCCGGCAAAGGGGTAGGGCTTGTCGTGCCGACGCTTTTATCATGGACCGGCTCTGCCGTAATCCACGATATCAAGGGCGAGAATTGGCAATTGACGGCGGGCTGGCGTTCGAGATTTTCTCATGCGCTTCTCTTCAATCCGACCGATCTCCATTCGGCTCGCTACAATCCTTTGCTCGAAGTTCGCAAAGGGCCGAACGAAGTACGGGACGTTCAGAATATCGCCGATGTTCTCGTCGATCCCGAAGGCGCTTTGGAACGACGCAATCATTGGGAAAAGACAAGCCATTCACTCCTTGTCGGGGCCATCCTCCATGTCCTTTATGCCGAAGAGGAAAAGACACTTGCCCGCGTGGCGACGTTTCTTTCAGACCCGCAGCGTTCGTTTGAGAGCACGTTAAGACGCATGATGGCAACCAACCATCTCGGCACAAAAGAAAACCCAAAGGTTCATCCTGTCGTCGCCTCCGCCGCACGTGAGGTTCTCAATAAATCCGAAAACGAACGTTCGGGTGTTTTGTCCACGGCCATGTCCTTCCTTGGCCTTTATCGCGACCCAACCGTGGCGGCGACAACATCGGCTTGCGATTGGCGCATAGCCGATCTTATGGATGCGGAACATCCGGTCTCGCTTTATCTCGTTATTCCTCCTTCCGATATCTCCCGTACAAAGCCGCTCGTCCGGCTTATCCTCAATCAGATCGGACGGCGACTGACAGAACGTCTTGAGGGCGATCCGAAAAAGCATCGCAAACACCAATTGCTTATGATGCTCGACGAGTTTCCCGCGCTTGGACGATTAGACTTCTTTGAAACTGCTCTGGCTTTTATGGCCGGATACGGCATTCGCGCCTATCTCATCGCACAGAGCCTAAATCAAATCTCCAAGGCCTATGGCGAGAACAACGCCATTCTTGACAATTGCCATGTGCGCATCGCCTTCTCTTCCAACGACGAGCATACGGCAAAACGTGTTTCAGATTCTCTCGGCACGGCGACAGAACTGCGCGCTCAACGTAATTACGCAGGTCATAGACTTGCGCCGTGGCTCGCGCACGTCATGGTATCACGTCAAGAAACGGCGCGTCCGCTGCTTACGCCTGGCGAGGTCATGCAACTACCGCCTTCGGATGAACTGGTTTTGGTCTCCGGCCTTTTGCCGATCCGCGCAAAAAAACTTCGCTATTACGAAGACCAAAATTTTATCGAACGAATCCTCCCCGCGCCCGAACTGAGTGAAAATGGTTATGCGGATAAACCAACGCAGCACGGAGATGACTGGACAGGGCAGGTGCGAGGAATCGATAATCGTCTGATGCTCGATGATGAAGAGCAAGGAACCCCACCTGTCGCAGATGACGAAGGCCCTCAACACCAACGCCATCCAGGATTACGCGAAGAAATGAATGCCGTCGTTAAGGAGCTAGTTCAAGGCGATTCCCTCAACAGAACTGACGATGAAAGCGACACCGCAGCCGATAAAAAGGTCATGGACCGGCTTTCTACCGCTGATCGCACCTATGCCGTCGATAGAGGGGTGGAGCGCGAAAGGGACTATATTATGCTTGGATTTTGAATCTCGGCTCTTAGGACTTTACCTCACGCAAACATCCTTTTTCTCAACCAAAAGGCAACATTTACAAGACTAATGAGTACAGGGACTTCGACAAGGGGGCCAATAACGGCAGCAAAGGCAACAGGCGAGGCAAGGCCAAACGCGGCAATGGCAACGGCAATAGCTAATTCGAAGTTGTTGCTTGCAGCGGTGAAAGAAGCGGCAGCAGTTTTCCCATACGAAGTCCCAATCAGCCGCCCCATCACAAAGCTGACAAAGAACATTACGACAAAATAGATTGTCAGCGGGACGGCAATCCGACCAACGTCCAGCGGCAGCTTCATGACCATGTCGCCTTTAAGCGAGAACATGGCGACAATAGTGAAGAGGAGCGCCACCAGCGTCACGGGGCCAATCTTGGGCAAGAAGTTCGTCTCATACCATTCACGGCCTTTGGATTTAAGCATTACTTTGCGCGTCAAATAGCCGCCAAAGAAAGGTATCCCCAGATATATGAAAACGCTTTCAGCGATTGTGCGGAAACTGACATTCACAACTTGCCCCTCAAGACCAACCATCGGCGGCAGAACGCTGAGAAAGAACCATGCATAGACACTGAAGAACAGGAGCTGAAAAACGCTGTTGAAGGCGACAAGAGCAGCGGCATATTGATTGTCGCCCTCAGCCAACTGGTTCCAGACGATAACCATTGCGATACACCGAGCCAGGCCAATCAGAATGAGGCCCGTCATGTATTCGGGCTGATCGTGCAAGAAGAAGACCGCTAATCCGAACATCAGTGCTGGACCGATAATCCAGTTTTGCACCAAAGAGAGAAGCGGAATCTTCCAGTCCTTGAAAACCAACGGCAGCTCTTCGTATTTCACGCGAGCGAGAGGCGGATACATCATAAGGATCAAGCCAATGGCAATCGGAATATTTGTAGAGCCAACAGAGAGGTTGTTGAGAAAAACAGGCGCTCCCTTAAATAACGAACCTATCGCCACCCCCAAAGCCATCGCCATGAAAATCCATAGCGTGAGATAACGGTCGAGGAAGGATAAGCGTTTTGAGGCTATCGCGGTCATGGCTTTGGTCCTTGTTTGTGCACTCTTTTGAAAACGATTTTCTGGGAGTCTTGCTAGGAATCACGGCTTTGTGGCAGTCACGGTCATGCTGGTAATGTAATCTCCGGGTTTGCTTCCTTGGGGCAGTTTTTCGGCCACCGCGCGGTAGAAAGGATCGGACCATTCTTCCATGTTATTGATGATGTCCGATTTGGCTTCAAAAATGCCCTCTGTAAGGCCTGCGGCCCGGATCATTTCGCGTGTATCATCCACAAGAACGGCTCCCGCTATACAACCAACCAAAGCCTGTACGGATCCAAGAATTTTATCCGGCAGAGGTTTCAGCAAGGCTATGTCGGAGACAGATACGCGCCCGCCATTTTTGAGAACACGCGAAATCTCCTTCCACACTTGGGCTTTGTCGGGGGAGAGATTGATAACGCAATTGGAGATCACGACATCGACGCTTGAATCGGCAACAGGTAAATGTTCAATTTCACCCAAGCGAAATTCGACATTATCCAAACCGCTGGATTTTGTGAACGACGGTATGTTGTGGCGAGCTTTGTCCAGCATGTCTGGCGTCATATCGACCCCGATGGCCCGTCCTGACGCGCCAACCTTGCGGGCGGCAATAAAGACATCGAATCCGCCGCCAGCGCCAAGATCAAGCACGACTTCTCCTGAACAAAGCGATGCAAAAGCTGTGGGGTTTCCGCAAGAAAGCCCCATATTGGCTCCATCGGGCACACTGGCAAGTTCATCGCTGCTGTAACCAACCGACGCGGCGACGGAATCCGGGTCTTTTTTGCCACAACAGGAACCACCCTGTTGCGCAACCTTGGTGTATCCATCGCGAACCGCGCCGTGGACATCCTGCTTATTGTTTTTGCATCCACAGGTCATATTTTTTGCTCCTGATCTTTGTCGTAAATAATGTTTTGGGCCAAATCCAAAAGACGATTAACGCCAACAGGCTCTTCTCTCAGCAGGGGAACAATCGCATAGCGATGCGCATGCTTATGAACCACAGACTCGATTTCACATAGCTCGTTCTGTGCCCGACGACGCAGCAAGGAGGAGTGTGGATGGGCGGCGGCAACACTGTTGTTGATAACCCACGCCCACGGCTCAATACCTGCGCGGCGTAAATCTGCTTGAAGATTAGCGGCCTCTAATACAGGCGTTGTTTCAGCCAAAGTCACGAGCAGTATTTTTGTTTGTTTCGGGTCTTGCATCTGCATCATAGGCGTTACCGTGCCTGCGCTGCCCATATGGCGCACAGCTTCCCTGTGATAAGCGCCGGTTGCATCAAGCAGCAGCAGCGTGTGACCCGTTGGGGCCGTGTCCATGACAACATACTTTTCGCCAGCCTCGCGGATGATGCGCGAAAAGGCTTGAAACACGGCGATTTCTTCTGTGCAGGGCGAACGCAAATCTTCTTCCAACAGCGCGCGCCCGGCAGCATCAAGCTGCGCCCCTCTTGTATCTAATATAGACTGCCGATAACGCTCTGTTTCTGCGCGCGCATCAATACTGCTCACGGTAAGGTTCTTCAGCGAACCATCGAGCGTCTCGGAAAGATGCGCCGCTGGATCGGAGGTTGAAAGATGCACAGGCAAGCCTCGGTGAGCCAATTCAACGGCGACTGCGGCAGCAAGGGTTGTTTTTCCAACGCCGCCTTTGCCCATCAACATGACGAGGCCATGCCCATCAGCAACAATGTCATCAACCAATGTCGAAAGGCTGGGTGTATTAAGAATGATGGGCTTGTTTGCTTGGATAACAGTCTGCTCTATCGTTTCCACAAGCATCTGGCGCAGGGCATCAAGACCAACGAGATTAAAAGGTTTAAGTGCAATCTGATCGGATGGTAAAGCCTTAAGAACCTCAGGCATCTCGGATAATGCGGCTTGCTCTCGACAATAAATGGCAGCAGCTAAAGCATCCTGTTCGACTTCGGTTTTAGGCAATACACCGTTAATGACAAGATACTGCTCCAAAAGGCCAATCGCAGCGAGTTCTTCATGTGTGCGGGCAACCTCGCGCAAAGTGGATTGTTGAGCGCGCGCGACCAAGATCAAACGTGTGCGCTTAGGGTCGGCTAAGGCATCGACGGCCTCTTTATATTGACTACGCTGTTTTTCCAAACCCGCTAAGGGGCCAAGACAAGACGCATCTCCCTTGCCTTCTTCAAGAAAACCGCTCCATGCGCCGGGAAGCTGCAAGAGACGAATAGTATGTCCTGTTGGCGCTGTGTCGAAAATAATGTGGTCGTAGCTTACGGTTAGCGCCGTGTTGGTCAGCAGGGCTGTGAATTCATCAAAGGCTGCAATCTCGGTGGTGCAAGCGCCAGAAAGTTGTTCTTCGATACTCTTGACCACAGTCTCCGGCAAAACGCCGCGAACTGGTGTAACAATACGGTCGCGGTAGGCTTGGGCTGCTGCCTGAGGATCTATTTCCAAGGCAAACAGATTGGAAACAGCTGAAAGCTCCGTGATTTTATTGCCGATATTGACGTCAAACACTTGTCCAACGTTTGATGCAGGATCGGTGCTGACCAACAACACGCGATGGCCAGACTCAGCGAGTTGGATGGCAGTTGCACAGGCGATGGAAGTTTTACCAACGCCGCCTTTTCCTGTGAAAAACAGAAAACGCGGCGGATTTTCGAGAAATTTCATAACGATTTTTCCAGATGAGATTGTTTAACCGCAGGAACCGCCACAACAGCATCCGCCGCTCTTCTTTGTTTCTGACTTTTTATCGTCTAGCCCCGCCCAACGAGCCAATTCCGAACGATTGGGATAACGGCCCGCCAAGGCAACTTCATTATCGACCAGGATAAGGGGCAGGGCGTCAGCACCTGAACGCTCCAAAAACTTTTTCACAACTTGGTTTGCAGCAAAGACTTCAGGCTGCTTGGCTAAATTGAAACGCTCAATCTTTGCGCCGTTCCGTTTTGCCCAATCGACATCGGCAGAAAAAGCAACCAAGGCCTGATCGACATCAACGCCGCATACGCCTGTGCTGCAACAAAGGGCAGGATCAAATACTTGAATGGAAGACATGGAAAAGTCCTTTCAGTTTGGAGTGTTGGAAATTTTATCTAATGCGGCTTTCAATAAAGCCCCGTCGTTTTTAAGATCGTCCAAAGGCCAAGCCAAAAAGGCTTCGATACGCGCGCGCAAAAAGCGATAGGTGTTCATGAACGCGGCATTAATCTCTTCGTCACTACCGCCTACACGAGCCGGATCATCAACGCCCCAGTGGGCGCGAAGCACAGGACCGAGATAC
>JAQVZU010000041.1 GCA_028708035.1 Alphaproteobacteria bacterium | reverse complement strand
GTGTGCCTGCGGCTATAGCGGCCTCGATGCGTGCGTTCATCAGTTCTTCGAAGGCCGCGAACAGCGTGTTTTGCAACCCAATAGGCAACGCCAGCAATCGATTGAGAAACGTGGTGATCGGCGGCATCTCCTCTTTGAGAGAACCTTCGACCATGAGCGACAATCCCGTGGCTTCCTCAAACCTTGTTATTGAGCAACCTTCGACACTGCCTTGCATCAACAATTGATAGAACTGTCGCAAGGCTGCTCGCGCCTGTTCACCTTCGAGATTGTCCTCGGCGCGGAACAGCCCTTGACCCCCGGTCTGTCTTTGGCCGCGCGTGATGGCTCCGAGCGTGTCGAGGCGGCGGGCTATCGTCGAAAGGAAACGCTTTTCAGCCTTCACGTCCGTGGTGATGGGTCGGAACAAGGGCGGTTGCGCCTGATTGGTCCGGTTCGAGCGTCCAAGACCCTGAATGGCCGTATCGGCCTTCCACCCCGCCTCAAGCAGGTAATGCACGCGAATCCTCTGGTTTTTGCATCCTCGGTCGGCGTGATAGCTGCGCCCGGTGCCTCCGGCGTCGGAGAAGACCAGAATTCCTTTTTCATCGTCCATGAACGCCTGCGTTTCGGACAGATTGGCCGAAGGCGCGCGGTTTTCAACAGCCAAGCGGTCATCTTTCCTGACGATGCGCCGCGAGCGGCCTGTGACCTCGGCCACCTTGTCCGTGCCAAAATGTTGTATGATTTGATCCAGCGCCGCCGGTACGGGATCGAGCAGGGCCAGGTGCTCAATCATGGCATCGCGCGCGGCGACGGCTTCGCGGCACAGGACGGGATTGCCCTCGGCATCAAACGCAGGCCGGGAACGCAGATTTCCTTCCTCGTCCGTATAGGGTTCGTAAAGCTGCGTCGGGAAGGCATGGGACAGATAGTTGCCGACGATCTCTCTCGGCGATAGATCGACGGTCAGATCGTTCCATTCCCCAGCCGGAATGTCCGCCAGCTTGCGTTCCATGACGGCTTCTCCCGTGGAGACAAGCTGGATCACGGCCGCGTGTCCGGCGAGTAGATCGGCCTCGATGCTCTTCATCAACGTCACGGTCTTCATTGAGGTCAGCAGGTGCGAGAAGAAACGCTGCTTGGCGGACTCGAAGGCCGACCGTGCGGCGGATTTGGCTTGCCCGTTCAACGTTCCGGAGTTCCCAGTAATATTAGAGGCTTCAAGCGCGCTGTTAAGGTGTTGGTGGATGACCTGAAAGGCGCCGGCATAGGCATCATAGATGGCGACCTGCGCTTCCGTCAGAGGATGTTCGACAATTTCGACTTCCACTCCCTCATAGGACAGGGACCGGGCCATATAAAGGCCGAGGGCTTTCAGATCGCGCGCTAGGACTTCCATAGCCGCGACGCCTCCGGCCTCCACGGCCTGTACGAATTCACTCCGGTTGGCGAAGGGGAAGTCCGCGCCTCCCCACAGCCCGAGCCGTTCGGCATAGGCCAGATTGCGCACGTCCGTCGCGCCCGTGGCCGAAACATAGACAATGCGGGCGTCCGGCACGGCGCGCTGCAGGCGAAGGCCCGCCCGGCCTTGCTGGGAGGCCATCACGTCGCCGCGTTCACCCTTGCCGCCTGCGGCATTGGCGAGTGCATGGGCTTCGTCGAACACGATCACGCCGTCAAAGTTCGTGCCAAGCCACTCAACTACCTGCTGCAGCCGGGACGCCTTGCCCTCACGCTCGGCGGAACGCAACGTTGCGTAGGTGCAAAACAAAATGCCTTCGCTCAACCGTATGGGCGTGCCTTGTTTGAACCGGGACAGGGGTTGGATCAGCAGCTTTTCTTGTCCCAGAGCTGACCAGTCGCGTTGCGCGTCCTCGATCAGCTTGTCGGATTTGGATATCCATACCGCCTTGTGGCGTCCCTTGATCCAGTTGTCGAGTATGATGCCAGCAACCTGCCGTCCTTTGCCGCAACCCGTCCCGTCTCCGAGAAACCAACCGCGCCGGAAGCGCACTGCGTTTTCAGATTCTTCGGGAGCTGCGCCGAGATTGTCGAAACTTTCATCGACTGTCCACGATCCGGCCAAATGCCGGGCATGAGCTTCTCCGGCATAGACAACGCTTTCAAGCTGTGCGTCGGACAGGATGCCGTCGCGTACGACACACTCCGGCAGATGCGGGTGGTACGACGGCATCGGCGGCACAACCGAGGCCATAGCCGCCGATTGCACCAGCATTGTCGGATGCGGACGGGCGCCGGAAATGCGGATCGAGCCAAGCGCATAGCCTTCGTACAGCGCGTCGCCAAGGTCGGCTCCTGTGGCGGGCACGGGTAGGGCGGCGGGTTCATAAGCCAGTTCAGCCGTAACGGATGGCTGGCTGCCGGAGGACGGTAACTGAAACCCCGAAGATGTCTTCGCCGGGTAACTGAAACCACGAACGGAGGAGGCTGGTGCGGTTGCGCGGGAGGTAGGCAGGGAAATTATTCGGTCTTCGTTTTTGGGATTGGCTAAGCCTTCTGCAAGACCGATTGGCCCCAACACCGCAGGACGTGGCGGGACATGCAGTACCACACGCGCGAGCAGCTCGGCGGCGGTCGAGGCCTGTTCGACCGACGAAGGTAGCAAGTTTGTATCCGGCGAAGGCACCTTGTCGATAACCGTCAAGCGCGTTTCAAAACTCGTACCGTGCTTGACGTAAGCAGACCCGTCGATCGCACAAGAGAAGCGGACACAGCCGCCTTTTTGCTGAAGCTCAACAAACGCCTCGCGCCATGCGGGAACGTCCGGAGCGACATTTGCGCCGGTGATCGTCACAAGGCGGCCTCCTTGCGCGAGCCGTTCAAAAGCCGAGGCAATGTGCCGGAACGTCGTGTCTGTCCGACGTTGCGAAACATGCAGCATTGCGGAAAACGGCGGGTTCATCAGAACAACCGAAGGGCGCGCGGCGTCGTCGAGCCGGTCGTGGATATTGGCCGCGTCATGTGTCGTAACGGAAGTGTTTGAAAACAGATGCTCCAACAACGCCGCGCGAACATCGGCAATCTCATTAAGGGTAAGTCGCGCGCGTCGCAGCTCGGCAAAAATGGCGAGCAGTCCGGTGCCCGCCGACGGCTCCAGCACGACATCGTCCGGTGTAATGCTGGCTGCCATGCTGGCAATCAACGCCAAGGGCGCGGGCGTCGAGAACTGTTGCAGCGCCTCTGATTCCTGGGTCCGGCGCGTATGCGTGGGCAGGAGTGCTGCCATGCGCTCAATCATGACGAGATGCGCTTCGGGCGATGCGGCGCGGGCTTCAATCGCCGTGCCGTATTTGCGGAGGAACAAGACCTGGGCGGCTTCGCATGCGTCATAGGCCGTCTTCCACGTCCACAAGCCTTCGGCATCAGAACCGCCAAAGGAGGATTCCATGGCCTCGCGCAGAATACGGGCGTCGATAACGGTGCCCTTGGATAAGGTGGAGCAAAGCGATTGAGCTGCTTGCAGGATGCAGGCCGCGATTTCTTCGGGCGTGCGGAAGGAGAGGACGGCATCGACAGCCGCCTGGGGCAGGGTCAGATTCATGGGATTGTCTCCGGGATATGGTTAAGGATCGAACCGGAGGACGAACTCTCTCTTTTCCCTTCCGGCTCACCTTATCCCGGCCTAACTCTCCCTCTGGAGAAGCTGCTGGCTGCTAGTCGAACGGATTGGCCAGCGGAATGTCGAGGTCCTTAAAATCCCTGATATTTCGCGTCGCCAAAACCAGGTCTTGCGCCAGAGCAATGGACGCGATCATGGCGTCGACCGTCGGCCTTGGACGGCCGTTTTTTCTGTCGTTGGCGGACAGCCGCGCCCAGACATTGGCGGCCTTGAGGTCGAAGGCGAGGATGCGTCCGGCAAAATTCGGAAGCACCACGGATTCCAGCCAGGATTCAAGCGCGGCGCGTTTTCTGCCAACCGGCAGGCGTTCGGCGCCGATGCAGATCTCGCCGACCGTGAAGACTGTCAGAAACAGGTTCTCGGGATTTTGGCTTTTCATCCATACCAGAACGTTTCCGTTCGCATCGGGCCGAAATAGTTCGCTGAGAATGTTGGTGTCGAGAACGATTCCACGCATGTCTAAAACCCCGTGTCACGCAAAGGTTCGGGCTTGCGCGCCGGAAGGTCGATGACGAACCCTTCGCGCGCGTTTTGACGCAACAGGTTGACAAGCTCGTCGCCGGTTTGGGCAATGGACGATTTGCCAAATTGCACGCCCTGCACACGGAGGCGCTCCGCCGGATCGCCACCTTCGCGCAGAACGCGGGCAAACGCGCGGATGTACGGCACGTCGGGGGCCGGAACGGCGACTTCGACGCGACTGATGCCTGCCCGCTGCGCGCGCTTGCGGTAAAGGGCAATCCGTTTGGACGGTGGTGTTCGTTTGCTGGTTTTGGGCACGATGCGCCTCCTATTCTGTACCGGATATAATACCGGAAACGGGTTAAGGATTCAACAATCTTGAAAACATGCGTTTTTTCAACGTTTCCGATCCCTCTCTTTAGCCCGGATGTTGCATTCATACCGCCGCTCAAAGCTTTCAAAGAAGTCAAAAGTTGAGCGGTAGAGAACTCTGGCTGGCGTGATAATGATCCCCATGCCCCCAAATCCGTCCGGGCGCATTTTGTTGCAGGTAAAGGCGCAGGCTATCGTAAGATAGGGCAGATCGCCTTTAGCCCGACGCACAATATCCTGCAGCAGAATGATGTGGGCTTCTCCCGAGGGGGCGGTCGACAGATCGAGATCGACAAACTCGTTGTCGGGCGCTGTATCTTTTAGACGAGCGGCTATGAACGGGCGCAGCCGCGATCGTTCGCCGGGGCGTTCAAGCGTTTGTTTTAACTCCATGCGGTTCAGCGTGATGTCGCAGGAAGCGCCGTTGCTCGCAAAATAATAGATACCGTCTTCGCAGGATTCGGTTTCGAAGATTTTGCCAAGAAGCAGGCGTTCAAATGGCGATATAAGCTTTTCGGGGATCGTCTGCTGAACGACAATTTGTGTGTAGTAGTCAGCCATGACATGTTCCTTTCTGAGAGTTTGGGAGGGAGGGGGTGGATAAAACCGCGACGCCCTCTTGGGCCACCCACTCCTGGGCGATCTCAAGAGCCCAGTGACGGGCGTGCCAATAATCGTCGCCGGAGGCTTCCCATTTGCGGCCCACATAGTCGCAAGCGCCCGGAATGTAGGGGGCAAGCGCGTCTGCGGCGTCGCCGTGAAGATCGGCCGCCATTTCAAAGACGTCGTCTTCCGTCAGAACCATCAGCGGATACCAGCCCGCGAGGGGCTGGCAGTCCATGATGAGCGTTTGGGCATCGTTCTGCGAAAGCTGCGCCGTTGCATAATCGAACGCACGGCAAAGACGTTTCCAGCGGCAATGGAGGCGGTAGCTCCATAGGGAGAGCGAGGTTGTCATGGCGACACCTCCTCGACAATGTATCCGGCCTTTCTGGCTTCCTCGACATAACGCGAGATTGGAGCCTTGGCCTCGAAGAACTTGTCGCGCTCTATGCGTAAGCCCCCCAAACCGACAAAGGACTCCAATTCCGATAGACTTACCGTGCCAAATTCCGGGAATCCCATGCCAAGATCGCACAGGCCCCAAGCAATACCGGGATCGTCAGGTTCCGCTTCCGTTAAAAGCCACGTCGCCGCGCCGGCCGGATAGAACAGTTTGACGACGGGCCAGAAGTCGCGTTCCGCGCTGGTTCCCTTGACTTTGGCCTGCTCGCGGCCGTTCCTGATAAGCTGTTCCTGCAGCTCTTTCGTGATAAGTTTCATGGCCGTGATCCTTCCTGCATGACGGAGTTGCAAACGCGGGCTAATGCCGGGATGTCCTCAAGCATCGACAAGGCTGCAAAATGATTGCGACCGCCGACATAATCTTTGCGGCCATTGCAGGTACGGATCAGGATGCCGCTGTCGGCGCGCGTCGCAGGCTGGCATAGCTGCACGTAGAGATGTTCGTGATGCAACGTGACCTCGCCCGAAACGGCAATGCCGCCCGTGTTGGAACGAATATCAAAGCTGTCCGTCGTGAAGTTCAGGGCTTTTGCCAGAGTCCTGAGGCGTTGCTTTCCGGTTGAATGAAAACACCGTTTTTGAACGTCGTCGTAGGCGCAATGTTTGTACCAATCCATGATGAGTCTCCTTAAAAAGCAATGGCCCGGCATGGAGCCGGGCCGCGAAAGGTTTCGAGAATTATGAAGCCGCGCTATGCTGCTTCCGACAGGAATGCCGGCAGCTCGGTAGTCGCATCTTGTTGGGCTATGGCGGCAGGCGATGCCGTCGTCTGAGCTTCAACACGATCTATTCCCTGCGTGCGCAACGGCTCCGGCAGCCAGCCTGTATTTTCCAGGAGCCGTTCGGCTTGGTTTGCCATGTCGGCCTTGCGGAGGTTCTCGATCAATTCCGCTGCTGTCGGGCCTTTGACTTCCGTGACCGCTTCCAAAATCCGCGTCTTGGAGACACGATTCAGATAATTGCTGGCCGTCGGTTTCCATCCGGCTGCGGCCATATCGAGCGCAAGAATTTCGGCGAGCTGGTCGGCATGGCGCTTGCGGCCCGAAGTGCGGGTCCAAGGCTCGTGCACGGCGTTGATGGTCAAAGACGCGCAATGCGCAAACAACGCTTTCCTGCTGTCTGTATCAAAAGCTCGCAACGTATCCCAAAGGTCCTTGGTGTCCTTGGGAAGCTGTTTTTCCCAATTTTGGTGCCGTTCGTCGGCATTCTTAGCCGAGGTGGATTCCTTCAGATCCGGGCCTTGCACGGAAAAATGAGGATATTTTGCCGTGATCTCCAAGCAGCTTTCGGTTTCGTAGTGATAAAAGGCGTTAAGGACGAGCACGTGCAACACGGCAAGAAATGCTGTATCAGGATCGTTGGCGAGAGCGTTGCGTAAGCCGAGCGTCCTGTGTGCCGTGAGTTCCATCACGAGCCTGTCGGAGAGAGGCTTTGTAGCATCTTCCGGGTCGGCATCGGCGACGGCGTTGGCTGGAGTTTGATCGGACACAACCACGACTTCAACAAAACAATCCGGCGTATTGCGCTCCCCTTTCTCATCGCTCGCTTTTCTGTTCTCGTCCTCCGGGCGCACATAGCCGCGGTCGACCTTGAGGCTGCCGTCGTCTTCGATGCTTATAAAAGCTCCGGCTATGGCAACCTCGGCAGGATCATAGGTGATAGGACGCTCATCAAGTTCGTTCAGGAGTTCCTCGATTTTGCAAAGGCGGCGCTCCACTCCCTCGGGCAAATCCCCATCGCCTTCTTGAGGATACTCTCGTTCGAGATTCTCCATCTCCTCCTGCAAAGCAACTTGGCGTGCTTTTTCCTCGTCGCTAAGCACCTCAATCTCGCCCAAGATCCGCCTCATACCGTTCATGTGGCCGTAGGGAAATTCTTGAGCGACTTGCAGCCATTTCCAGCCCTCGCCTTTGATTTTTTCAGCTTCAAGCGTAAGCTTCTCTGTCACAAGCCGATCCAATAGCGCGACATCCTGAAGCCAGCCGTCGCCGTCCTCGGAGAACAAGTCGCGCGAAATGCCGCCTCCGGCCGCTTCATAGGTTTTGACGCCAATGAAAACTGCGCGCGGGTCATCAGCAGCGATGCTGTTCTCAGTGAGCATTCTTCTTATGCAATGAGGATTGTCATTATACCCACCATTGACCGCCTCCCAAACCTGCTCCTGGCGCGCGTGCTCATCCGAAACCGTGAAAGCCATGAGTTGTTCGAGCGTCATTTCGTCCGTCGCATATATCTCCAAAAGCTTCGGTGACACGCTGGCGAGCTTGAGACGCTGCTTGACGATTTGCGGCGTAATGAAGAAGCGAGCGGCGATTTCCTCCTCGCCGAGACCTTGCTCGCGCAAAGTCTGAAAAGCGCGGAATTGATCGAGAGGGTGAAGATTCTGGCGCTGTACGTTTTCGGCCAGAGAGTCTTCTTCCAGCATTCCGTCCTCGCGCACGATGCAGGGAATAGGAGCGGTCTTTGCCAGGCGCTTTTGCTTCACGAGCAAAGCCAATGCCCGGTAACGCCGCCCTCCGGCCTGCACTTCGTAATAGCCCTTCCGGTCCGGGATCGGGCGCACGCTTAACGATTGCAGCAGTGTGCGTTGCGCAATGTCCTCAGCCAGTTCCTCTATAGAAAGGCCCGCCTGTATGCGCCGCACATTTCGTTCGGACAGCACCAGCTTATCGAATGGTATGTCCTGCGACTTGGACAGCGCGATTTTCTTTTCGGTTTTCTCGGTCTTTGTCATGTTGGTTCTCCCTGACCGGCCCGGAAAGAGACCTCTCTTTCCCCTTAGGCCTGTCACAAAAAACCTTTCCGCCCTTTCTCTCTTCAATAAGACGGTTAAGCAGGGCAAAACGGAATCATGAAAACCGGCCAACCCCGCGCCCTTTCCTCCCGGCCGAGATCAAAAAACGCAGGGAAAAGAGACACAAAAACGTCACAAAAGCGTAATCAGAATAGTATATTACATAGGGGACTTCTGTTTTTTGAGTTTTAGGCGCATGGTTGCGCCTTAGAATGTTTAGTGTCGGAGGCAATTATCGCCGCATATCGTTTTATACACGCTGCGGATGTTCATCTTGATTCCCCGCTGTGTTCGCTGGCATTGCGCGAGCGCGATTTGGCAGAGCTTATTGGCAACGCCACGCGGAAAGCTTTTGTGCGCATCATTGATTTTTGCCTTGCTGAACAGGTTGATGCTCTTCTTCTGGCGGGTGATCTTTACGACGGCGATCAGACATCCATGAAAACGGCCCGTTTTCTGGCTGAGCAACTTCGACGGCTTTCCGAAGCAGGCATCAGGGTGTTTATTGTACGCGGCAACCATGACGCCATGTCTCGTATTACTAACGAGCTGGTCTTTCCAGATACAGTAAAAATTTTTGGGGGGCGCGCCGAAGCCGTGCCTGTTGACAAAAAAGCGGGAGCCTTTCCGGTTGTTGTGCACGGATTGAGTTTTTCACACCCGCGTGCAACGGAAAGCTTGCTAGGCAAGTATAAACAGGCCCTTCCAGATGCCGTGAACATTGGATTAATGCACACCAGCCTTTCGGGAGCGCCAGGACACGACGATTATGCACCCTGTGGGCTGAACGAACTCAAGGAAACAGGGTTCCAATATTGGGCGCTTGGCCATGTGCATAAACGCATGGTCGAACAGGGAGAGTGCACCATTGTTATGCCAGGCATACCGCAGGGGAGGGACATCAACGAGTCCGGGGCCAAATCTGTAACTTTGGTGACCATTCAGGATGATCGCTCTGTAAATTTTGAAGAACGATTCACCAGTGTTGCTCAATTTGAGCGGGTTCATGTCGACGCAACCGGGATTGACGATTGGAAAGAGCTTGTTGTCAAGATTGGCCACGCGCTGGCGCAGGCACAGCATGAAATTCGATCCGAGCATTTGGTGGCGCGCTTGCATTTTGCTGGCGAAACACCTTTGGCTTGGCGCATCCGGCGCGACATTGAACTCCTTACGACGGAGGCGAAGGAACGGGCCTCTGTAATCGGGGGATGCTGGGTCGAAAAAATCGAAACGGCATGTAGACCGCCAAGCACAGCTACACAAGAAGCGTCTGATCCTCTGATGGAATTAAGGCGTCTAATCCAAGAAAAGGTGGCAAGCTCGGAGATATTTCGGGCAGAATTGTCTGAGGTCGCTGAAGAATTGAGAAAAAAGCTGCCAAGGGAATGCCAAGGAATATTCGGTGTTGATGAGCCGACATTTAACGCGGGTCTAGCGTTGATGGCGGGAGAGGGTATGGAAGATGTGCTTGCCCGGCTTCAGGCGAGCGAGAAAGGCGAGCAAAACTGATGCGCCTGAGACGTTTTGACCTGACCCGCTACGGAATATTCACTGACAACCACGTCGATTTTGGAGAACGTACGCCAGGGACGCCGGATTTCCATGTAATTTATGGTCCTAACGAGTCAGGAAAGTCTACATTGTTCTCCGCTTGGTTGGATTTCCTTTACGGAATTGGGGTGCAGAGTCCGTTTAATTTCGTGCATTCCTATCAAGCCATGCGGATTGGCGGCATATTGGAATTCGCCAGCGGTATGCGCGAATTTGTGCGTATTAAGCGTGCGCAAAACAGTCTTCTTGATACGCATGATGAGCCTGTTGGGGACATCTCAATACTGGAGGAGCTTGGCGGTATTGATCGCGAATCCTACCGTACCATGTTCTCGCTCGACGACAACACGCTGGAGCAGGGCGGCGATAGCATATTGAGAGCAAAAGGAGATTTGGGACAGCTATTGTTTTCTGCCAGCAGCGGCCTCCCCGATCTTAGCCGCAGGCTCGGCGATTTGCAGGTGGAAGCAGAAAAATTTTACAAAACCCATGCCCGTAACGTGGAACTGCAAGTTTTGAAGGAAAAACTAGACCAATTGAAACAGGAAAAGGAACGTATCGACACGCAAGCGTCGAAACATGCGGAGCTTATAGAAGCAAGTCGTCGATCCAAGGCCCTATATGATGAGACAAACAAAAGTAGCAACCAGTTGCAGGTGCGCAAGGAAGAGATTCGGCGTCTTCTGGATGCGCGGCCGCGCTTGGCGAAACTGCGTGTTCTTCAGGGGGAACTAGCGTCGCTCACAGAACTCCCGAACGTGCCAATGTCTTGGATAGAGGAGCTTCCTGCCTTGCGCGAGGAGGAAATCAGATTTGAAACCGAGACTAAATCGTCTGAGCAAGAGATCGAACGTCTGGAATCCATAGTGAAAGGCATTTCCGTTGATACAGTGGCAGATGGGTTGGCGGAAGAACTTAAGGAGATTTGTCCGCTACAGGCGCGATATATTACAGCCGAAAAAGACCTTCCCGATCGTTATCAAGAACACCGTGAGCTTGATCTGAGAATTTCCTTCCTTCTGCAACAAATTGAGCGGGAAACAGAGATCGATCCGCAACGGCTTGTTCTTACGGCCTCTATAATGGGGAATCTTCGCGGGCTTATCGAATCCTATTCGGGCATTGAGACGGCGAATATTAGAGCAAGAGAGGAATTATCTGACGCAAAAGACCGTTTGAGTGAGGCCGCGGACAAGGTAGACAGCCGTACAGGTTCCAGAAATACTGAAAGGGAAACGCTTTTAAACGTACTTAAAAACGAAATTACGACGACGCAGACGTGCGGTTACGATATAAAACTGCGTCTGGCAGAGCGCACTTGTCAAGAAGCACAAACGGCGCTTAACGCAGCGTTGTCCGTCTTGTCGCCGTGGAGCGGAACTGCTGAGCAACTTACTGTCCTGTCTTTGCCGGCCTTGGAAGACTTGCAGGAATGGAAGACCAAACAGCAAGGCATTCAAAAGCGGATTGACCATCAGGCCGGAGAAATGGAACGGCTGAAAACGGAGACATCACGGCTGTTGGCGCAACAAGAGGCTGTACGCGACCAAAAGGGAGTTGTTACGGATCAAGTAGCAATTGGCATACGGGAAGAACGGGATCAGGCATGGGCGGAACATCGGACACACCTCGATATAAATTCTGCTGACCGGTTCGAAAAGACATTGCGCCACGATGATGAGATAACGGCGCAGCGCTTTGAACATACATCGGATTTGGCTCAACTCCGCGAAATAGCCAAAGGGCTTCGAATTACGCAAGCCGATGAAATCCGGGCCAAAGAGTTGCTTACTCAGGCGCAAGCCGATGCTGGGGCGCTAGCTCAAATCATTGCCGAAGCAATCGGTTCAATTTCACCCATGTTGCCTACAAACTGGACATTGCCGCAGCTTGAATCCTGGTTGGGGCGCAGAGAGAAAGCATTGGAAAAATATGCAAGGTCGAAGGAGACCAAGAAAGATTTGGATGCCGTGCAGGATGATGCTCGCGCAGCAAGGGACCGTCTTGCGGCGGCGCTCACGACTCTGGCTATGCCCTTCGCGTCTTCTTCCGACGTGGTGACGCTAATTGCGGTAGCGCAGAAGGCGCTTGATCTTGAAGCGGAACAGAAGCGCTTTCAAACAGCATGGGAAGAACAAAAACGCGATGTCTCCGTTCGGGAACTCGCGGCCGAAAGCGCCGAGGCAAAAATAAAGCTCTGGCAGGCAGACTGGCAAAAGATTTGTAAAGAATGTTGGCTCGGGGAGGAAAAAACGCTGCCAACGATTGCTGCGGTGAACAGCATCCTTCCTGTAACGACCGAACTAGCGACTATTCTCAAAGAAAAAGCAATTTGGGCTGATCGCATCGATAAAATGGAAAAAGACAAAATATCCTATCGTGATGCTTTAACGGCGCTTGCAAAAAAACTGGGCATTGTTGCTACAGACCCGGTCGCAGTCATGACTCTGGCCAACGAAATTGATGCGCGCGTCCAGAAGGCGATCGCTGATCGTCTCAAGAAAACGAACGAGCTGGAACGGCTTAAAGAAGTCCGAGCTGGGCGGCAGAAATTAGAGGCAGAGAAATACAAACATGATTGCCGCAAACAGGAAATGACCGCGTTCTTTGGGGTGTCCACGCTGGCAGAAGTATCGGCAAAGCTCGAACAGGCCGCCCGAAGAAATGCGCTAAATCAGCAGGCTAACGAAAAAACGCAGGAAATTCTTGAAACAGTTCGGCTTGCAAATTTTCAGGATGCAGAAAAGCGGCTTGACGAAGCCGATCAGGTGGCCTTGGAGGAGGAAATGGCCGGCATCGCGGCGAAGGTCGAGACTTTGGAGCAGGAATGTCGCGACTCCTATGCTGCGTACAAAGATGCTGAAAAGCAGCTTGATTCTATTGGAAGAGACGCAAACGTCGCTGAGATTGAGGAAAAGCGCCGTACCGTTCTCCTGGAAATAGAGGAGGGTGCTCAGCACTATATGAGATTGCGCGCGGGCATTGTGGCAACAGAGAAAGCCTTACGTCTCTATCGGGAACAGCATCGGAGTTCCATGATGACGCGTGCATCCAAAGCATTTTGCACCATCAGTCGCGGCGTTTATGTCAATTTAACCACCCAGCCAGACAAGGAAAATGAAATAATGGTGGCTGTTACGGCGGACAATAGCTCCAAGCTGGCAACAGAAATGTCCAAGGGAACGCGATTCCAGCTCTACTTGGCCCTTCGTGTGGCTGGATATTCAGAATTTGCCAGAGCGCGCAGTCCGGTTCCTTTTGTTGCGGACGATATAATGGAAACATTTGACGATTTCCGCGCAGAGGAAGCTTTTCGCCTGTTTGCAGAAATGGCAGAGAAAGGGCAGGTTATTTATTTGACCCATCATCGCCATCTTTGTGCGATTGCCCGAAAGGTCTGCCCAACAGTGAAAGTCCATAATTTGCAGGAAATAGGGGCGGGTGTCGCAGCAGCAGCAGCGTAGGGGTGTGCGTCGGCACGCTATTCTGTCGGGGCAAGATTGCAACTGATTTCAAGTGCGGAAAAGAGAACTTCGAGATACAAAAAAGAGATGAGCTACACGTCAAAGCAAATGGGAGATGCCTGTGAAATGCTTGTCGCTGCAGAGCTGACGCTTGCGGGCATTCCCGCTTTGAAGGTTCCAGACAATTGGCCAGGTTATGATGTGATAGCGCAGCCGGTCGGAAAAGAATCCCTGCGCATTTCCGTAAAGTCGCGAACCTTCAAGCGGGGTGCGGCCTATATCGGATTTCAAACGAAAGATGTTTTCGATTGGCTTGCGCTCGTGATTCTTTCGCCGGAGGGCGAAAAACAGCGTCGGATTTTTATTATTCCGCGCAAGCTTGCTGATGCCAAGGCTCGGCACGATAGCGAGACGGCAAAAACAGCTGGCGAAAGATACTGGCGCATCGATGAAGTGGAGAGGATTTTTGCGAGGTACGAGAATAACTTCGCCCTTGCACCTTTGGAGTAGAGAAGGGATGTGTGACCGAATAAACTATTTCAAAAGACGAACTGTTTTATGAAGTTCTGCCAATATGGGGTTTTCTGGCCACGCCTTCCCAAATTGATCGACGAGAGATTCGTAATACCAAAGTAGATCGGGTTTGGTGGCGCTGAACCGGCTCCACAGGCTTTCTCCGATGCGCTCAAAATCCGCGAGGATGCATCTGGCATTGTGAAGTTTATCTGCACACGAAACGAGCTGCGTTTCCCTTCGCTTTTGACCGATATGAGCGATATAGGCCTCTTTCCTCGTCCGCCAAGGCGCTTTTTGTTGTCCATCTTGCGTTATAACCGCATCGGAGCAATCGCTGACGATTTCGGCGACAAGCGGCCCAAACCTCTCTTGAATTTCACCCAGCAAAATTTGGTGCCCCTGATCTTCGAGAGCGTCGTGCAGCAGGGCAGCTATCGCCAAATCCTGGCGGATGGCCTTGAATTCGGTGTGCTCGCAACCTTCGAGCACGAGCGCGGCGACGGCCATAAGATGCGATATGTAGGGGATACCGGTTCCCTTGCGTTTCTGCTTCGCATGAAGCCCGTGGGCCAGAATCAGAGCTTCTTCAAATTTTGCGTTCAACAAGTCGTCCATTGTCGTTTTCACCGTTTGTGACTCGCCTTCGTTTTGCGTCGAATCCTGTGACAGGTTTCCGTTCTTGCTTTTCCATGAATCGGGTGAACGAGTTCGGAATGGCCTTGGTGTTCAATGAAAAACACCTCGCCGTTGCCATATTCCATGCCGCTTGCGATGTGCGTGTCCTTGAGAATTTCCTTGATGCCTGAATCCGGAAAAACAATGTATGCAAAGCGCCTGTTTTTTGAAAACGTGACGTTTAACTTCACGTTATTCGTGCAGGCGAAATTCGGCTGGATCGTGGATGGTTTGGGCTGTGCCGGGTGCGGGGCAGGAATATCTGCCTTGTGTGCGACAGGGGGAGGGGCCGCTTCTTCCTTTTGATCGGCCTGAAAGCCCGCGCATGCCGCCAAAATGAAGGCCGTGGAAAGAAGTGCGATTTTTGACCTTATCATGGAAGCCCTTTCCACTTTGGCCGTTTGCCTTTTAGCATTGCTTTTAAGCCTTTCGGCTTGATGACTTCGACTTGATCGCCCCATGTGAGGACATGCCACGCCATTTCGAGAAGTCCTCCGGCTTTGAATCGCACGATCAGAGAGCCGTCCTTTTTCTCCTCTATTTTCTGAGAAGGGTGGAAAACGAAATCACGGGCGGCGCTGGCCGCTTTTGGGGTGAACTTCCAGACAACTTCCTGCGGCTTTTCCATCCAGACACCGAAAGACTGTTCTGCGAAATCCTGGAGATTGAAGTCTTTGCAGCGGCAAAAGCTATCAAGCGTGACGGTCACCGCCTCTATCTGTGAGAGGCTAAAAAGATAGTGCGAATCCTCGCGGCCTTTCTCCGCGCCGCCGCCGACGAGATAATGCCGGTGGCCATAGAGAAAGCCATACGGACAAACACGCTTTGGTTCGGCGACTTTCTTGCCTTTGGGCCGGTACTTCAATTCCACGATATGGCAGGCCTTTATGGCTTCGCGTAGCGTGTGCATGTGCTCAAGCATGATCTTCGGGCGCGGCCCAGGACGGGCTGCCAGTCCCTCGGCCTCGATCATGGCTTCAAGATCGGTCTCTAATCTTCGGGAATGGTCCGTGCGCTGAAGGCTTTTGACCTTCGCCGCCAACGCTTGAAGATGTCTGGCGTGCAACTGCATTCCGTCGCTCGTGAACTTTTTGACCGCGACATCGAGACTGGCAAGCTCATCGGGCAGAAGGTTGATATGTCGGTTGGTGACAGCGGCAGGGATATGCCAGCGTTTAATGTGGTTTTCGCCGACCATTTCGTCCATTTGCGGGAAGACCCGCGCTACCGCGTCGCGCATGCGCATCGCAGTGCGTCGAGTAACGTCAAACATCTCTTCTATGTCTGAAAGAGCAACGCCTTCCGTGCTGGCTTGCATGGCAAAGGCAAGTTTTAACAGTTCTTCGGCTTTGGCAAAGCGCATGACTTGTTCCTAATCCAGCGTAGCGATTACGGAAAACTTACCGAAATATAGGCGGCCCTCTCTGTATCCTATTTTTAGGGGATCATCCGAAGGAACAACATCAACCATTTTTTTCATGATCTGAGGGGGTGTGCGAACGAGGCCTTTCCAAACTCCTTTTGCCGGGGCTGTCGCATGAGCGACCGGCCCCGATAAAACAAGTTCGTTCTTTTCGTAGCTGATCTCGAATAATTGGGTTGTCTTTTTCTTGATGCCGTAGGTCGCGATCTTAAGGGCTTTGACAAAATCATTATGAGAAATTTCGAGTTCAAAATTCGCGGATGATGAGGCAATCATAAGGGGCTCCAAGAACCGGCATTTATGCTTTGCTCCAAGATTATAGATGTTGGGCAAAAAGGGAAGTCCCTAAAAAACAAATGTGACCAAATCTGACACTTTAGCTCGTTATGGTGTTCTCCATTACAAACCAGATGGAGATTCCATAATGTTACGCAGCCGTGCATTGCTTCTCTCACTTCTTCTTTCGCTTACAGCCTGTGCGGTAACTGCGGAAGATCATCGCGCCGCCGTCAGCAATACCGACAAAGACAGGATCAGTGTCGGCAAGGTCCAACATGAAATCAAAGTTGGAATGGCATCTTCCGACGTTGTCGAAGTCTTGGGATCGCCAAACATGGTGACGACGGATGATCAGCGGCGCGAGAGCTGGATTTACGACAAGGTGGCGACCGAGAAGGTCTACAGCACGTCCTCTGGCGGGCTCGGTTTGATCTTCGGCGGCATTGGTGGGCCGGTAGGAGGGGCGGCGGGCGGCAGCTTTGGAAGCAGTTCCGGGGCCGCGAGCACGACGCAACGCACGCTGACGATCATTATCAAGTTCGATGCGCAGGGCCGCGTGAGGGACTACGCCTATCACAGCTCCAGTTTCTAAAAGGCGCAGCCATGTCAAACGTTAAGCGAATTCTACTCGTGGCGCTTGTCTGCTTCGGACTCATGGCCTGCCAAAATGGCGTGCCAAAAGAAGCGCTCGAACTAAGCCAAGAAAGCCTTCAACAAAGACAGTCGCAGACGCGGCGCTTCGACACCAAAGACGAAAGCAAGCTTCTTGTGGCTGGTAGCCAAGTTTTGCAGGATTTAGGCTTTACCATCGAGGACAGTGAAACCAAGCTGGGTGTCATCGCTGCATCCAAAGACCGCGATGCGACCGAAACGGGGCAAGTGATCGGCGCTATTCTGCTAACGATTCTTACCAAGCAAGCGCAGACATATGATGATAAGCAGAAAATTCGCGTCAGCTTAATCACGCGTCCGGTCAGTCCGAAAGAAACCCTTGTCCGGGTGACGTTTCAGCGCGTCGTTTGGAACACGCGGGGCCAAGTCTCGAAAACAGAGCCTTTGGACGACCCGAACCTCTACCAAGAATTCTTTAGCAAGCTCAGTGAATCCGTTTTCCTTTCAGCCAACGAAATCTAATCGTTCGAGGACATGATGACATACAAAGGCACTCACAAAGCATTCTGCGCCGCTCTTGCTCTCCTTCTTCTTGCCGGGTGCCAGACGGACAGCCGCAACCAGGCCCTTGCCGTTGGCGAGAGCCAAGTGGCGCTACGCAGCATCCAAAGCCGGGTTTTCGACACCACGGACAAGGCCAAAACGCAACGGACAATCATCGCCACCCTGCAAGACCTTGGATTTGTGATCGATAAGGCCGATGCTACGCTTGGCACCGTAAGCGCAACCAAGCTTAACGGCTATGCCATGCGGATGACCGTCAGCGTTCGCGACCACGGTGCGAAGCAGATCCTTATCCGCGCTTCGGCACAATACAACCAAACCGCCATAGAGGACCCGCAGCCCTATCAGCAATTCTTCACAGCCCTTGAAAAGGCGATGTTTTTGACGGCGCAGCAGGTGGATTAGTATCAAAATGCTTGGATTAACGCTGTTCTCCTTCATAAGGGTGTTCCACAAAATTACAAGTTGGCACAAATCGTCTCTATTCGACACAAATCATTTGATTTCGTGCGGCAAAATAGCCTACCCTAACGACGCTCATGTTTTTGAGAAGACATCCAGAATTTTGGATCTGAAGGTTAGGCTATGGATGAAAGATGGCTGACGGTTGATGATATTTGTAAATATTTAAATGTAAGCAACGAGACGGTCTATAAGTGGATCGAACAGCGGGCCATGCCCGGTCATCGTGTCGGGCGTCGTTGGATGTTCAAGCCAGATGAGGTGGACGCATGGGTTCGCTCCGGCGGTGCGGCTGACAAATCCGACACCGAGCAGTAAGGAGTGACCATGGCTGAGCCGATTCACCACATGATAAAACGATCCCTACTAGCGGCCGAAGGCCTATATCACCGCCTGGTGTTATTAGTAGGTGAGACCGGTTCCGGCAAGACTGGCATTCTTCGAAATATTGCCGAGTGTTTCGGGACATCCGTCATCAACATTAACCTAGCGCTTTCAAGCGAATTGCTTGAGCTGACGGCGAAGCAGCGGTCACTTCGGTTGCCGGGTATCCTCGATCAGATCGTGGACAAGGCTTACGCACCGGTTGTGCTGGATAATCTCGAGATCCTTTTCGACAAGGAACTCAAGCAGGACCCCTTGCGGCTGCTTCAGGGAATTTCGAGAAATCGGGCCATAGTGGCTTCTTGGAACGGAACCTATAACGGCAGGAAGCTTTCGTACGCCGAAGCCGGCCATCCCGAGTACCGTAGCTATGAGTCGGTCGATGCGCTGATCGTGGGCATGGATGGCACGGCCATGGTCGATTTGGCAAAAAACAATAGAGAGGCGGGACAAGTATGAAATACGGAGACCTTATCCAATTCGACCCCATTGAATCGGTCGTTCAATTGCGCGACGCGGACAAATCGAGCGCTGCACTTCGCCTGGTGAACACGTATGTCATATCCGAAGAAATGGCGGTACGGCTCACGCAGCTCGTCATCCCTCAAATGCAGTTCGATCACCCGGTCGATAACAAAGGTTTGCTGGTGGTAGGTAACTATGGCACCGGTAAATCGCACTTGATGTCAGTGGTCTCCAGCCTGGCTGCAGATGCCTCTTTGCTGGAAGGGCTAAACAACCGGAG